>CAWBIG010000117.1:0-9580 GCA_963788435.1 uncultured Acidobacteriota bacterium
CCCATGCTGGGCGCACCAAACAAACGGCGCGCATCAACCGATGCGCGCCTTTTCACTTTTCACTCTTTCACTTCTTCACTCGTTCCATCTCCGCATGATCAGCGTGGCGTTGATCCCGCCAAACCCAAACGAATTCGACAGCGCGATATCGAAACTGTGCGCCTCCGCCTTGTTGGGCACGTAGTCAAGCCGGCACTCGGGATCCACGTTGTCCAGGTTGATGGTCGGCGGCAGCATCTGGTTTTCGAGAGCGAGCACAGTGATGCCCGCTTCCAGCCCGCCCGCGCCGCCCAGCAGGTGCCCGGTCATTGATTTCGTCCCGCTCACTTTCAGCTTGTGGCTCAGCGCGTGCTCGCCAAAGACCTTTTCAATAGCCAGCGACTCGTTTCCGTCGCCCGCGGGTGTCGACGTGGCATGGGCGTTGATGTAGCCCACTTGCTCCGGCTCGATCTCCGCATCCTTGAGCGCCGCCCGCATGCTGCGCTGCGCCCCAAGGCCTTCCGGGGCGATTCCGGTCATGTGGTGGGCGTCGGCGCTCATCCCGTAGCCGATCACCTCGGCCAGGATCTTCGCCCCACGCTTGCGGGCAAACTCCAGCTCTTCCAGGATCAGGATGCCGGCGCCTTCTCCAATCACGAACCCGTCGCGGTCCTTATCGAAGGGCCGGCTGGCACGCTGCGGCTCCTCATTGCGCGTGGAAAGCGCGCGCATGGCGGCAAACCCGCCCACCGAGAGCGACGTCACCGCCGCCTCCGATCCGCCTGCGATCATCGCATCCGCATCGCCGTGCAAAATCATGCGCACGGAGTCGCCAATCGAGTTGGCGCTGGTGGCGCACGCTGTTGCCGTGGCTGAGATGGGCCCCTGCGCGCCATAACGGATCGAAATCTGTCCGGCCGCCATGTTCACGATGGTCGCGGGAATAAAGAAGGGCGAAATCTTGCGCGGGCCGCCGTTCAACAGGTTCGCGTGCTCCCGTTCGATAATCTCGAACCCACCAATACCCGAGCCGATAAAAACGCCCACACGGTCCTGGTTATTCGGGGTGATCTTGAGACCTGATTGCGACAGCGCTTCTTCGGTAGCCGCAAAGGCAAAGTGAATGAAGCGCCCCATCTTCCGCGCTTCCTTCTTGTCCACGAAATTCAGCGGGTCGAAGTTCTTCACCTCGCAGGCAAATGTGACAGGATAGCCGGTTGCATCAAAGCCCTGGATGGGCGCCGCACCGCTGGCCCCAGCCACCAATTGCCGCCAGATTTCAGGTGCGGTGTTGCCTACACCGCATACCAGCCCAAGGCCGGTAATCACCACTCGACGGTTCACCGGCTACTTGCCTTTCGTTTTCTCGTTCTTCTCGATGTAGTCGATTGCGTCCTTCACCGTCTTGATCTTCTCTGCATCTTCGTCCGGAATTTCCAGGTCGAAGGCTTCTTCGAACTGCATCACCAGCTCGACCACATCCAGTGAATCCGCCCCCAGATCCTCCTGGAAACTGGCGTTAGGCGTCACTTCCGCCTCGTCCACCTGTAGCTGTTCCACGATGATCTGCTTCACCTTCTCTTCCACGGCCATGCGTGTTCTCTCCTCGTCTTTTCAATTACTTCGGAAACCGGGATTCAGTGGGTCCTCTCAGGCTCCGCCAGCTAACAATAACGGCCCACGGCATGGGAGCACAACTACGGCAGGGAAAAAACCGCGCGCGGCCCTGAAATTTTAAGTCTAAAGGCCCACCCCCGCAGTGTAAAGCCGCGCAGCACCGGAAGATGCGCCCCGATCAATCTTCATCAACCCGGCATCTCCCGGGGAAGGAGGGAAGGAACCGCGGCTGCTTGCTACTGCCAGCGCCGATCATCGAGTTTCGGCCCACAAATACACAGCCTGCAGGCGTACATTAGGCGAAGAGGCTCGCAACATGAACTTTGCCCTCCTCGGCCCTCTCATCGCTCTGTTTTCGGCGGCCCTCGGCGTGTGGCTCGGCCTGTGGTTTGCCAAGACTGGCATGCAGACCCAGGTGCAATTGGAGAAGCAATTGGCCGCCATTCGCGAACAGGCGCTTCGGGACCAGGTTGAAGCACTGACCGTTGAGCTCATTGAACTCAGACCTAAGGCCTTTGAGTTGGCGCGGCTCCAGGAACAGCTCATCCAAGAGCAGGCTAAGTACACTCAGATGAAGACGGACCTAGACAACGCGTTCAAAGCTGCAGCAACCGATGTCCTCCGCGCGAACACCCAGTCGTTCCTTGCTCTGGCCAAGCAAGAGCTCGGGGCCCAGACCCAGCAGGCCAGCAGCACTTTGACTGAAAAGGAAAATGCGATTCAGACGATGCTCAAGCCGATCACGGATACGCTCAGACAGCTTGACGAGCAAACCCGGGGCCTGGAAACGAGCCGTGCCGGTGCCTACAGCGAATTGAAGACCCTCGTCCAGGAAATCGGCAGAACAATTCCCGATTCGCTCAATCTCCTGAAAAATGAAACCACCCAGTTGGTTTCTGCGCTCCGTTCCCCCAAGACACGAGGCAATTGGGGCGAACTTCAGCTGCGCCGCTGCGTCGAATTCGCCGGTATGGTGGATCATTGCTCATTTCGGGAACAGGTCTCCACGCTGACCGTGGACGATCAGCGCCTCCAGCCCGACATGACCGTACAGATGCCAAACGGCCGCACCATCGTCGTCGACGCCAAAACTCCCTCCGATCTCTTCTCAGCCGAAGCACCGGACCCCGCCACCGCGAGGCTGCGCCTTGAAGCTCATGCCGCGCGTGTCAAAGCGCACCTCCGCGACCTCTCCGCGAAGGCCTATTGGAAGCAGTTCGATTCGACCCCGGAGTTTGTCGTCTGTTTCCTCCCCAGCGAAGCCTTGTTCAGTGCAGCGCTTGAAGCCGACCCCGGCCTCATCGAGTTCAGCGCGCAATCCAACGTAGTCATGGCAACGCCCACTACCCTGATCGCTCTCCTCAAAGCAGTCGCTTACGGATGGCAGCAATCTGAGATTACGAAGAACGCGGAAGCGATCCAGGAGACAGGCAGGGACCTCTATGGAAAACTGGTCAATGCTTACGAGTATTTCGAAAAACTCGGCTCTGCACTTCAAAACACAGTCAGCCAATACAACAAGTTCGTCGGTGCAGTCGAGGGACGCGGCGGCGCATTTTTCCAGGCTCGAAAACTTGGCCGCCTTGTGCACGACGGGCAACAGTTGGAAATCACAGAGCCAATCGCGGCAGAGCCACGGGTGCTGACAGCGGAAGATTGGAACGAGCCCCTCGCCTTGGCGGCCGAAGCCGGCGACCCCATCGAAGCCGACTAATCCGGGCTCGGCTTTTGACCCTCCGGCCTGCGTATCCCCCCTTCGCGCTCCCTTCGCATCACCAAAGACCACATCCGCCTTTCCCGTGCATCTTTAGTAACGTGACCCCCGTGATTTCTCAAGCCAAACTTTCGTGTTCCAAACTACATTAGGCGAAGGGGCATTCGAACATGCAAGGTATCCTCCCAGTAATTGCCGCATTGCTCGGCATTGTTGTCGGCATTGCCATTCATTTCGTCTTCCGCATGATGACGGATCGCAAAGACCGTGAAGACCTTGACGCGGAAAAATCACAATTGTCGCAGCGCATCTCCGGCCTCGCTGCCGAGCTGGCCGCCGCCCGTACTGAGACTGCGCAGGCGCGCGATCAGGCCGAGCGGCGAGCCGGCGCCGAATCGCTTGCCGCCGAACGCGAACGCATGATCAATGTGCTCAATGCCGATCGCGAGAAAATTGTCGCCAATCTTGCGGAGGAGCGCGATCGGGCGGTTGCAGAACTGCGGCTAAAGAATGAAAACGAGCGGCGGATGCTTGGCGAGGTCAGCCAGCTCCGCGCCGATCTTCTCAATGAGAAGAAGAATCTGGCGGAAAAGCTCTCCCTCCTGGATACGGCCAAGGCGACACTCACCGACCAGTTTCGGACAGTCGCCGCCGAAATCGTCGAGCAAAGATCTAAAGCCTTCACCGATACCAATAAGAAAGACCTCGACAACCTGCTGGTGCCGCTGCGCGAGCAGATCAGCGAATTTCGCAAGAAGGTGGAAGAGGCCCAGAGCGATTCCAGGGTCGGGGTCGATACGCTGCAAAGCCTCATCGGCAACCTGAACAACCTGAACCAGGAACTCGCCGAGGAAACCCGCAATCTCTCCACCGCGCTTCGCGGCTCCGCCAAAGGCCAGGGCGACTGGGGCGAGCTCATCGTCCGCAATCTCCTTGAGAAAGCAGGCCTGCGCGAGGGCGAGCACTTCCACGTACAGGAGTCGTTTGACGGCGCCACAACCAACGGCGACCGCCGCAAGGCGCGGCCCGACATCATTCTCAGTCTTCCCGGCAAGCGCCATCTCGTTATCGACTCCAAGGTCCCGCTGGCCGCCTGGGCTGACTGGGTCGACGCATCATCGGAAGAGCAGCGCAGACAGGCCATGAAGCGCCATATCGCTGCGGTTCGCGCCCACGCCGAGAATCTTGCTGCGCGCGCTTATCAGAAATCGGAAGCCAGCGAGCAGCCCGAATTCGTGGTGATGTTCGTTCCCATCGAGCCGGCATTCCTTGCCGCCCTGCACCAGGATGACGCCCTCTGGCGCGATGCCTACGACCGCCAGATCCTGCTTGTCGGTCCCACCACCTTCCTCTTCGTAATCCGCATCATCGACAGTCTCTGGCAGCAGGAATTCCAGGTCCGCAACGTGCAGGACATCATGGACCGCGGCGCCGCGCTCTATGAAAAATTCGCCGGCTTTGTCGCCGACCTCGAAGCTCTCGGCCTCAACCTGCGCAAGGTGGACCAGTGCTACACCGGCGCCATGAAGAAGCTCAGCGAAGGCCCCGGCAACCTCGTCCGCCAGGTAGAGATGCTCCGCCAGCTCGGCGTCAAACCTGGCAAATCGCTGTCCCGGTCCGTGCTCGCCGGCGCCAACCTCGACGACGACCCCATCGCCCTCGCCGCCGAAGCCGGCGAACCGGTCAGCGCCGAATAGCCGCCATTGAGCCATCGCGATCCGGTGAACTGCCGGTTCCCGTTGCGGCCGCGCGCGGACCACGGCACCTGCCTTTGTCGAACTTGGATGCAACGGTGTTCAACCGCTAACGGGAGTGGCGGCGAGGTTTCCAATCAACTCGCGAATCTCCAGCAACACGTCGTCGGGCCGCGTCGCGGCCAGCGGGAATTTGAGCACGCCCTGCGGCGTGAACTGGGCGCCGCGCTTAACGTTGCGCGCCACCAGCCGCATCAGGTGCTGCGGATCCACTGCCGCATTCTCCGTAAACCGGATCTGCAATTCCGCCCGCTTGCGGTCAATTTGCGCGATGCCGATGCGCTCGCATTCCAGGCGGAGCGACGCGGCCTCGAGCAGGTAGACGGTGGCGTCAGGCAGCGGCCCGTAGCGGTCTTCCATCTCAGAGCGCAGATCGGCGAGAGCCTTTTCATGCTGCGCACCGGCGATCTTCTTGTAAAGGCGCAGGCGCTGATTCTCCTCCGCCACATAACTCTCGTCGATGCGCAACGCGATGCCAAGGTTGAGCTGCGTGGTCGGCTTCTCCTCAGCGCCCTCGCCTTTCAGCTCCTTCACGGCTTGTTCCAGCATTGAAGTGTAAAGCTCGAATCCGACCGCCTCAATGTGGCCGCTCTGCTCGCCGCCCAGCATGTTGCCGGCGCCGCGCAGCTCCAGGTCGAGCGCGGCAATCTTGAATCCCGCTCCCAGGTCACTGAACTCCTTGAGCGCGGCCAGCCGCCGGCGCGCAATTGCCGACAGCTCCTGCTCCGGCGGGATGAGCAGGTAGGCGTACGCGCGGCGATTGGAGCGCCCCACCCGCCCGCGCAGCTGGTAGAGCTCGCTCAGGCCGTGGCGATCGGCGCGATTCACAAACATCGTGTTGGCCAGCGGGATGTCGAGGCCGTTCTCGATGATCGTGGTTGCTACCAGCACGTCATACTCGTGATGCATGAACGCGAGCATCACGCGCTCCAGCTCGTTCTCGCTCATCTGGCCATGGCCCACCACCACCCGCGCCGCGGGCACCAGTTCCTGGATGCGCGCCGCAATCTCGTAGATGGATTCCACGCGGTTGTGAACAAAATAAATCTGGCCGCCGCGCTCAAGTTCCAGTTCAATGCCGGTGCGTACGATCTTCTCGTCGAACTTTGCCACCACGGTCTGGATGGCCATGCGGTCCTTAGGAGGAGTCTCAATCACGCTCATGTCCCGCAGCCCCACCAGCGACATGTGCAGCGTGCGCGGGATCGGCGTCGCGCTCATCGCGAGCACGTCAATCTCCTTCCGCAGCTGCTTCAGCCTTTCCTTGTGGCGCACTCCAAAGCGCTGCTCTTCGTCTACCACCAGCAGACCCAGATCCTGAAACTTTACGTCCTTTGACAGCAGGCGATGGGTGCCGATGAGGATATCCACTTTGCCCGTCTCCACCTGCTCCACAATCAGCTTTTGTTCCTTCGCCGTGCGGAAGCGCGAGATCATCTCCACCTTGATGGGGAACTGCGCGAAGCGGCTCTTGAATGTCTCGAAATGCTGGAAGCTGAGAACGGTGGTGGGCGTCAGCACTGCTACCTGCTTGCCGTCCTGCACCGCCTTGAACGCCGCGCGCATGGCCACTTCGGTCTTGCCGTAGCCCACGTCGCCGCACAGCAGGCGGTCCATCGGCGTGGGCTTCTCCATGTCGTCCTTGATGGCCTGGATCGCGGTGATCTGGTCGTCGGTCTCGTTGTAATCGAAGGCGTCTTCGAATTCCTTCTGGAACTCGTTGTCGGGCGTGAACGCAGTGCCTTCGACGGTGTGCCGCGCCGCGTAGAGCTTCAGCAGCTCCGCGGCCATGTCCTGCAGGCGCGAGCGCACGCGCGCCTTGGTCTTGACCCACTGCTGCGAACCAAGCCGGTTCAACTGCGGCGCGGGTCCGGTGTCGGTGGAGCGATACTTCTGGATCAAATCGAGCCGCGTCAACGGAACGTAAAGTTTCGCGCCCTCAGCGAACTCGAGGATCATGAACTCCACGGCCAGGCCGTCCTGCACAATCTCCTTCAATCCCTGGTATTGCGCGATGCCGTGCTCCACGTGCACCACGAAATCGCCAACGGTCAAATCGCGAAAATCGGAGACGAATGCGGCCGTCTTCGATTTCCTGGGCACTGGCCTGGCGGCAACATCGGCCTCGTCGGAGAGATCGTTGGCGCCAAACAAAATCAAGCTCGACTCGGGAAAGCTGACGCCCGCGGCAAACGGCGAGCGCACAATCACCGGCACGCGCAGATCGCCGGCCAGGTAGCTGGCTTCTTCGAGCACAGTCTCGCCGTGTCCGACGGCTCGGCTGCCCAGCCGATACGGAATCTGGTAGTCGCGCAGAATCGTCGCCGTGCGCTCCACGTCGCCCTGGTTGGCCGCTGCGATCACGATGTGCGTTTCCATTTCCATCAGCTTGCGCAACTGCTCGGTGAGGGCCGGAATGGAGCCGTGAAATCGCAGCGTGGGCCGCGTGTTGATGGCAATCTCGCCCAGCGTCGCGTCTTCGTCGAGAACATCGATAGCACCGAGCTGATCGAAATCGAGACCGAACTGCGCCTTCAGGAGGCCTTGCAGGACTTCAGGACGCAGGTAAATATCCTCGGGACGGATGAGATTGCCGATGCCGGAGCGTTCGTGACGCTGTTCCACCTTGCTCCACCAGCGATCAATCTGACTGCGCACCATCCCCGGCTCATCCACAAACAATACGGACTTGGGCGCGAACTTCAGCAGATGGCTTTCCGCGCCTGCCACCTGCGCAAAGAACTCCCAGCCAGGGAACACGCTCACGCCCCCGGCAGCGGCGGCTTCCTCTGCCAGCGCGTCCGCCTCGCCCGCTCCTTCGATTTCGATGCGCTGCCGGCTCAGCCGCGCATTCACCGCGGCAAGCAGTCGTTCCGTCACTGGCGTTTCCGTCAGCGGAAGCAACTGCACTTCGTCCAGGCCTGACTGCGAGCGCTGCGTCTCAGGATCGAAGCGGCGGATGGTTTCAATTTCGTCACCGAAAAACTCGAAGCGCATCGGCCGGTCGGACTCCGGCGAATAGACATCGAGAATCCCTCCGCGCCGCGTGAACTGCCCCGGCATCTCCACCAGGTCCATCTGCGTATAGCCCACGCTGGCGAGGTGCGCGGTGAGTACCTCGATGTCGATCTCTTCTCCGCGCCGCAGCGTAACCGCAAGGCTGGCGTAGTAGTCGCAGTCAAAAAGGCGCAGCGCCGCGGCTTCCACCGGCGCAATCAAAATGGAGACGGCGCCGGTGGCCAGCTTCCACAAGGCCGCTGCGCGTTGTTCCTGTACGTCGGGATGGGGCGAAAGATTCTCGAACGGCAGCACGTCGTGCGCCGGCAGCCGAACCACACGCTCCGGATCGATGGCTCCGGTCAGCTCGCAGCCGGCGCGCAACATCGGCTCCAGTGCCTCGGCCGCCTTATTGTCGGCCACAACCACGATAACCGGACGCTGCGCCGCCCGTGCCATCAGCGGAATGTAAAGGGAGCGCGCCGTCGCGGTGAGGCCGGACACAATACGCCGCCCCGAACCCAGGCTGAGGTGCCTGCGAACGCGCTCAAATGCCGAGGTCTGCTCCAGGTCCGCGAAGATTTCGCGGACGAACGGGAGAATCATCTTGGATCAGTTTATCAGCGGCGAAGCCCGCGCGGCGCCGCGCCCAGTGCCGCAGAAACGCTCCTCAAGCGCTCGCCGTTTTTGGCGTGTCCGGAATCGACAGGGCCACAATTCCCGCGCCAACAGCGAGGCAAACCGCAATCGCCCACAACCCCGCCGTAAAGTGGTGGGTCGCATCTTTCAGCCAACCCATCGCGTACGGGCCGGCAAACGCTCCCACTGCTCCCCACGAATTCACAATGGCAATCGCGGCTCCAGCGGCCTTGCCGCTCAAACGCCCCGTAGCCACGCTCCAGAACATCGGCAATGAGGACAGCAGGCCCATGCACGCGAGGCTGAAGCCTGCGACAGCTTCGAGGACCGTGTGGCTGAGGCCGCAGACAGCAAAGCCCGCGCCCGCAATGAGGAACAGGAGCGGCAGAGGCTTCATATTGTGCTGGCGGCTAGCCCACCACAAAGCCACGGCTCCAAAGGCGAACGTCAGCGTTGCCCACCAGCCTGTCGCCACCGTTGAGGCGCCATGCGTGACCAGGATCTTGGGCAGCCAGAAACTCAGCCCGTAGATTCCGGTGCTCCACAGGAAGTACGCGGCGGAATCGCCCGCTACCTTCCACCACGCATGGCTCGCGCTTGCCCTTTGCACGGCGGCGTCGCCCGCCAGTTCGCGCTCCACTTGCTGTTTTTCCGCCGCTGAAAGCCACGTCGCCGATTGTGGATGATCGGCCAGCACAAACCAGGTGGCCACCCCCAGCAGTACCGCTGGGATTCCTTCGATCAGGAAGAGCCACTGCCAGCCGCGCAAACCCAGCACCAGATTCATGCGCAGGAGATAGGCGGAAATCGGCGACCCGACGATGTTGCAGAGCGGCAGCGCAAAGAGGAACAGCGCCAGGGCGCGCGTCCGCAGGGAGCG
>CAWBIG010000118.1:0-10786 GCA_963788435.1 uncultured Acidobacteriota bacterium
TTGCTCTGCATTATTCATCACCATGTGTAGCACCACACGGGTCTGAGTGTAGCGACCTCTATTTTATCCAGGCTTGAACTCCCGCACACTCTGAAATGTCCACGGCTGGATTTCCGCAGTGAGGTGCGGAGCTTCGGCCCAGTCCTCTTGAAACTTCCCCCGCTCTGGTCGGGATATTGAAAGGTGAATGTCATGAAACTGACGAGGATATTGAGCCTGATGGCCGGCGTTTTATTCGCGGGTCATCTTCCCTCAGCGATCGCGGCAGCGGGAGCGCCCACTGCAAACACGAATGCCGGCGCCCCATCGCGCCAAACTATAACCGGCAACCGCGCCTTGATCAGAACGTCCTCGGGCGAGTCTGCCGCGAGTGAATCAGGCAGCAAATCGATTACGATGACCTTCCCGGCTGGAGCGCAAACTGAAACCCTTAGGGCCGTCCTGAACGGCAAGGATGTAACATCGCGGTTCAGCGAGACTGGATGCCCCCAGGGCAAGGATGTCTGCGAAACCGGCACCCTCTCCGAGGCCGATGGCCTCCGTGCTGGCAAAAACGTCCTCTTTGCCACGGTGAAGAAGGAAAACGGCAGTATGGCCAGCTCGCGGCTGCGATTCGCCGGATCTGACCGCGCAACAGGCGCGTTTCGCGCTGCGGTGCACTCTGCTGCACAACGCAGCGCTGTCGGAGCCAGCAACGGCATTACGGCCAGCTTTTTCATTCCTCCGACAGTCGCTGTGAAGACGCTTACTCCGGGCGGCTGGAACGGTTCCACGCCCTGGATCGCGGTGGGCGACGAGCAGCTTCCCAGCTCCAGCGATACTCCTTGCTCAAGTGGCCAGATCTACACTGTCGTCGTACTCGATCGCCAGACGCTCGAAGAAGTCAAGGGCGCGACGCAATGCGAAGCAGATGCTCAAGGTCTCAGTTCATACCTCAAGACCCTGACTTCGGATGAAATCGCCGTCGTCGGCACGAATTGGCTGCACAATGCTGACGCCAATCTCGACACCTCGGCGATCGGCGGCACGAACTGGAGCAGTACCGCGCAGACCGACAAGTATTACCCGCGCGGCTATATCGCGATCGGAGCGGGCGGGGCAACGCCGGGCTCGGCATACGAAAGCTACGACGCCGATAGCTTTGGCCAGTTTGACCCGTTTGCAAACGGCATGGTCGACGAAGACGCGAACGGCAACTATAACTTCCAAACCTCGGATGCGTTCGAATATATCGTCAACCCCGCTACCTCGAGCGCCGGCGGTCTGAGCTCGGTCACGTTGCTGAATGTCGGCTCGCTTTCCCGCTACAAGGCCTTCAGCTATCCGGACAAGGTTGTCTTCACTCCACCATCCACTCAGACCAATGGTTACTGGCTTCTGGTGCTGGAGCGCGACAATCTTGATTACTACACGGATCAGCAAACATGTGGCGCAACCGCTAATTCAACCAAGAAAGAGACAGATATCGCGAACTGCGGCATCTTTTATCAGACAGGTCCTGGCGCCAGCGCGGCCAGTCGCAAGACCAACTTCCAGGCGCTAGCCAACAGGCTGGTCAGCCTCAATCCGAATCAGTTGGCCATTTTGACGACGATGGGAACTCCGTCGCTGGCTGTCCGGGCAATCTCCGGATCTCCCGCGCCGGCCCAACCCTGGGATATGGCCAATAACAACGAGACCTCCAACTACAACGGCGGCTCGTGGACTGACAACGGCTACATTGAGTTCGCTTCCGCTTTGAACAGCCTGGGTGCGCCGGACAAGCCGACGCTTTATCTTGGCGACGCCAATTCCGCGTATACCTACATCTCCGCAGTAGGCATCGGCAATGCATTGAGTGGCCACTCGGTGCTTTCGAGTTCGTACTTCTCCAACCAGCAACAGACCGGATACGTTCACGGGGTGTTAACGCGCAATCTGCAGGGGCTGTTTCAGCCGGGGCGCAGTGAGCAGGAGAGTGCAGCCAGCGACACATCCGACTTCACGATGGACGTAATCACGGCCCAACCGCCTCAGGAGTGGCCGGAGTTCACCTCTCCCATCCTGTTCGGCGCCGCCAGCCTCCAGGGCCAGGAAGATGCCTACGCCTACCTGAGCTGGTATCTCCTGAACGCATACTACGTGCCGGGCCAGGCGGGACAGCCGGGAGTTTCGGCACCCTATGCCTATGACCTCCACTACTTCTTTACCGGCTCGCTCAATACCTTCATTGACATTCACACCTTTGATCCGTTGAATGCCGTGTGGCCGGGCTCGCAGGGTTTCAGCGGGAACTGGAACATTCCCTGCAAATCGGTCGCAACCGACTCCGCTTCCGGTCAGCCGGCCTGCACCTGGGTCTCGCCTGACGGAACCCAACTCCAGTTCACGCAGGGCGACTTTGCCGCGGTGCAAAAGCAGCTGCACAACGAGATTGTCGACCTGTCGAACGTCCTGCTCTTCCTCGTGGACGGCTCATCCAACATGAAGGACATTGTTGCCGGGGGCAATTCGAACACCGCACTCGCCCTGTTGGGAGCGGCCTCTGAGGTAATGGCGAGCATCAATCAGCCGCATGTCGACACCGCCAAGGCGACGGTCAGCCCGTGGAATATTGTCAGCATGGTCGGTAGCGTCGCAACCCTGGCTGGCACCATCGGCACGGATGGACTCGTCAATCCGGAGACGGTCGCAGAAGCCGACAAGGGAATCAACGTTGTTGCCGGCTTGTTCGGCTTCGCAGGCACAGTGGGCGGCGGCGTTGCGCCTCCAAACTCGACCACCAGCGGCCTGCCGAGTCAAGATCTGCAACTGTTCACCGCCATCGGAGATCTGGCGAATAGCGGGTTACAGGATCAGATGTTGGCAGGCTTTGACACCATGGCCGACACCATTACCGGAGACTGGGCCAAGCTGAACGCTATCGGGCCCCTGGTCACCAACCCGTCCAACAGGAGCTTCTTCTTCCCCAACCAGGTCGTGCAGAACGCGACCATCGCGGTGATGACGGAGGCTTCGCAGCGCAGCCTGTATCTCTCGCTGATCCCTCAGTTCTACCAGGTCCAGCTTTGGCCGATGGTCCAGGGTCTCACGAATGAAGGTGTGAATCCCAACATTGGATACAACTCCAATGGCGATGCGGGAGGCACTCCTTTCTACAGCAATTGGGATCCGGCGCCGGCCAATGTTGCAGCCTGGTATCCCACCTACGGCGGATACTCGGCGGGAACCGGCACTTACGCTCCGTTCCCGAACTACGCCGGCGCGGAATGGTTTGTCGATTGGTACATGCTCGCCCAGCCCTTCCAGAATGTAGGCGCTTCCGACACCTACGCACAGTGGATGGACAGTCAACTTGCCCAGACGCTGTTCACCAAGAATCCGGGGGCGCTCAATCTCTCCTTCGACGCATTCGTCGCCCTCGGCGGACCGATGCAGTCCCCGCTGAACGGGAACTCGGCCTTTGTCGATTTGGCGCGCGACCTTCGCACAGCCACCGGCCACCAGAACAGCAATATCGTCACCGTCACCTACCCCGACGGACACACGCCTCCCGGTGGTCCGCCGCCCTCGGCGCTGAACACCGTAACCGCTCTGCAAGCGCCAAGCGCAGCATATTTAGGCCAGGATGTGACGATGCAGGCAACGGTTGCTTCTGAGGTCAAGGGCGGCCCGATTCCGACGGGAACCGTTCAATTCCGCGACGACTCGACCGTTCTCGGAACCGGAACTCTGGATAAGGACGGGAACACCAGCTTCACCGCGGCCGGGCTTGCTGCCGGAACCCACTCGCTGGCCGCGTACTACATCTCCAACGGCGAGAGTGACGCGTCCAACTCGGACATAACGGTCCTGACCATTTACGCAAACCAGCCCGACATGACTATATCGATCTCGGCAAAGAGCGTCGACATTTCCTACGGATCGACCTCATCACCGGTGACCGTCAAAACGAGTTCGGTATCGGGTCTGTCCGGCAACGTAACCTTCAGTTGCACGGGGCTTCCGATTGGCATGACCTGCAATTTCAGCCCGGCGCAGCCGTCAATTACGGCGGGCGGAACTGCGACAACGTCACTGACCGTGACCGCGGTTGCACCATCCACCGCTTCCACCATGGCGGCCAGTATGCCTTGGTTCAAGGGCTTCGCGGGAGTGCTGATTCTACCGTTGTCGCTCATTCTGCTGTTGCGCATTCGCAAGGGGTCTCGCCGCATCCAAGCACTGCTGTACCTGCTGGTGCTCACGCTGTCCTTCACGGGATCGCTTACCGGCTGCGGCTCGGGTACCAAGGCTATCAATCAACCTCAGACGTTGCCCTCGGGTCCGCAAACCGTCCTGGTGATTGCAAGCACGGACTCGGTTACCAAGACCATACCATTCACGCTGAACATCAAGTAACTCAAACCGGTGCGGCGGGAAGTCGCCGCACCCCCAACCCTTCGCGCCTCACGGTGGAAGGAATTTGAAGAAAATGCGATCATAAGTCGAAACCAGTGACCATTCTTATCGTTGACGACAATGCCGGTGTTCGACGCTTGTTGAAGCGCGTTGTTTCCGAGATCGACTCCGCAGTTGTGGAGTGCGACGACGGAGTGCACGCCATGGCTGCCTATATCGAACATCGGCCCGACATCGTTCTCATGGACGTTCGCATGCCAATAATGGACGGCCTATCGGCGACCCGGCAAATAAGAAAACACGACCCACTTGCGAGGGTCGTCATCGTGACCGACTCCGACGAAGATGAGCTTCGAACCATGGCAACAGAGGCCGGCGCAGTCGGTTACGTGGTGAAACAGAACCTCACTCGCCTCGCTGAACTGATCCGCTCTGCGATTGAACAAAACTAGCTGATCCACACGATCGTTCTCCGCGCGGCGACAGGCTCGCTCCTCCGCAGCGAGGAGGGATCGTGCGGTTCAAAACCCCGCAAGATCTGCCGACTTCCGTGCACGGCCGAGCCCGGAAGGGAAGTCGAAAAGAACGTCTGCTTTGAAGGAAATGGAAATGTCTTGCCTCAATCAACAATCCGCCACCTCCACGAGTGACGACCTCACCCAGCTCGAGGAATTCGGAAGTGCAACCGGACTCTTTGAACTCGATACCGTCACACCCAACGCTCTGACTCCCGAGGGACTCGAGCTGAATGTGACGAATCAGGCCACTACGCATACCGTTGGCTCGTTCTTTCTTGACGTATCTGCCAGCTCGATTCGAGTGCGGCATCATAGAGACCGCTTTCGGACGATTTGGCAGAGCGATCCGAATCGCCTGTTCCTCGCGGTGGCGCGCGGTGCTGCGGACTTCAAGAAGCTCGGGAGTGCCGGAGGGGCCTTCCAGGAGACAGACCATGGCGGGTCTCTGATGAATCTCGATAGCCTGGACTCTGTATCCATCGCCGACGCACGAGGTTTGACCGTCTTCGGGACGGTGTCGAATGCACGAGAGAAACGTATTTGCTCTCTTGGCTTCTGGGCGCTATCGGAGAACCATCTTCAGTTCACCATCGAAATTCAGGGTCCCGACGCGAGCGAGTGGAATCAGATTAGCTTGCGATGCGCATCCGCCGAAGACGAGGCGTTCTTCGGCTTCGGAAAGCAATTGAACAAAGTTAATCAAAAAGGCAAGCTGATTCCTATCCTCGTCCAGGAACCCGGCGTCGCCCGCGGATTGCCGGTGCTTCAAAAAATCGTCCATCTGTTTCGTGATGGAGCGAGCGACGTCTCTTCCGTGACGGATGCGCCGGTGCCCCACTATATAACCAGCCAGATGCGATCCGTGTTCCTCGAGAACAAGGAGTGCAGCGTGTTCGATCTGCGCGCCGAGGATAGCTTGGAGATCACCGTTTTCGCGAGCAAGATGGCAGGCCGGATCTTGTTTGGCCGATCGCCTTTGGATCTTGTCGAAGAGTACACAGCCTATTCAGGGCGGACGCGCCGCATGCCGGACTGGGTGCATGAAGGAGTGATGGTGGAGGTACATGGCGGCACGGCTAAAGCCTCCGTTCTATTCGACAAGCTGACCTCGGCGAAGGTTCCTGTGTCCGCCCTTTGGGTAACAGACTGGACGGGCCCGAGTCCTGTTGATGACGAGCGGCAGGTGCTGCTGAATTGGCAGCTCGATCGAAGACACTATCCCGGCTGGGATGAGTTCGTGGAGAAACTCGCCCAGAATGGCGCGCGGGTCTGCCTTTGCATAAGCCCGCTTCTCGCTTCGGATCTGGGAACTCCGGACGATCCGCGGCCTAGCGAGTTGTATCGAGAAGCGTATGAGAGAGGCTACCTCGTGAAGCGAGCTGGCGCTCCCTTCACTTTCATGAACTCATCAGTGCACGCGGGAATGATCGACCTCAGCAACCCGGACGCACGGGGTTGGATGAAAGAGCTGATCAACCGGGAGGTGATCGATATCGCGCAGGCATCCGGCTGGGCAGCAGACTCCGGAAAAGCGCTTCCACTGGATGCCGAACTCTTCAACGGCGCAGATCCAAGAAACTGGCGCAATCGGTACCCCGAAGAGTGGGGCCGCCTCAATCGTGAAGCGATCCAGGATTCCATCGAATACAGAGACCTCATGTTCTGGAACCGATCGGGGTTTACGCAGAGCCCCGGCCTATCAATGTCCTTCTGTCTTGGCGATCAGATGCAATCGTGGGACGAGAAGGACGGAATCAAGGCTGCCGTCGTCGGATTTCTATCGAGCGGCGTATCGGGATTCAGTCTTTCACACAGTGACACCGGAGGCTTCATCGCGGCAAAGCTCGCTGGTGTGCCACTCATTGCTCGCTCTCGAGAGCTACTGATGCGCTGGATAGATTTGAGCGCCTTTACTGCTGTTTTCAGGACTCAAGAAGGGCTCATTCCATCCATCAGCGCGCAGGTTGACTGCGATGACGAGGCCCTTAGTCACCTTGCCACATTCGCGCGAGTGTACAAATGCCTCGCACCGTACCGGAGATACCTGGCAGAACAGGCAGCGTCCAAGGGATATCCTATCGCACGCCCCATGTTCCTCCATTTTCCGGATGATTCGCTTGTCTACGATCTAGGTCATCAATTCATGCTGGGTCCCGACTTTCTGATTGCACCTGTGCTCGACAAAGGCGCCGAGTCTGTGCGCGTCTATCTGCCGGCGGGTAAGTGGACGCACCTCTGGACAGGAAGGGAATACCTGTCAGCGGTTGGTGAGTTTACGGATATTCCGGCACCGCTTGGTCAGCCATGTGTGTTGTATCGGACCGGGGCAGCGACCGGTGAATTTCTTGTGCGTGAACTCATGGCCGACGGAGTCATCTAACTCGGGTCATCGTCGCGCGGTAACACATTAAGGCGAGTCGAGCGCGAACCGCTTATCGACCAAGCCGCGCGGGGTGGCGAAAGCAGGACGCTCTCAATATCGCGACAGTGCTGTTGGTACCCCGTTCTCATGAAGAGGATAACTGCAATGCTCAACAGTTTCTTTCAAGCTCGATCGGACAGATGTCGATCGGCAGCCGACTCGATCTCACCAATCCTCGCCAACGCAGCAGCCAATTCATTGAGTGAATTGCCCCGCGCGGGCCGGAGTTCAGTGATCCGCCGACATCGTTCCGAGATGCTACTGGTCGCTTATATTGGCACTATTCTTCTTTCCCCGCTTGGCGACTCCAACCATGATGCGAGTGAGCTTCTCGCAGTGCTGACCTTGATTCTCCTGCTCGCCGGGGCAAGCTACATGGTGAGCCGCAGGATCGCAAAGACCATTGTCCTGCCTATCGCAATTCTCTGGCTAGTTTCCCGGACAATCGGCGCATTCGGCTATCACCATCCTGCCTATACGCATATGTCACCGGTGGCGGGTCTTCTTCTTTCGGTTATCGTGCTTGCCGCGATCCTCCGCCGTCTCGCATCGCCGCCAACAATCACAACTGGCGTCATTGCGGAAGCTTTCATCGGCTATCTCACATTAGCCTCGGCATTCGGGGATATCTTCTGGATGATCAACCATCTCACTGGCAATCCATTCAACCAGTCGATCGCGGATTCTCAGATGAGCACATTCCTCTATTTCAGCATGGTCACAATCACTTCGTTGGCCTACGGCGGAATTGCCCCGATGAATCCCTATCTGCGACTAATCGCGACGCTCGAAAGTATGCTCGGGATCTTCTACGTCGCGGTGATCGTCGCGCGTCTTGTTTCTTACTTCCGCTCCGGCGATCCGGCGAAGGAGTAGTCAATCGAATCGCTGGAGGAGCCCGCGTCTCGACCGTTCGCAAACTCGGAATGGTCAATGATTCGGTGTCGAGCTCCGGAACATTCCTCAATGGGGTTAAGGATGCAGACAACCCAACTTGAATACCGCACCGAGATCAGCTCGGTCTGCCGCTCGCCGCGAGCGGCACGGTGGTCTGCACTCCGCCGATGGGCGCGCTGCATTCACGTCTTCGCCGGTCGATCAATGGGAATAAGTGGCCTGGCCTTCGCTCTTGCTACGGGTTCCTATGGCGGACTCGTAATCAATGCCAGCATCGGTCTTTACAAGGCACTGGAGTCCACGGATCCTTATCGGGGTTGGCTAGACGAGGCCGCGCGCCGGTTCTATGATCTGCGTGACCGAACGCTTCACGTTCTCACGTCGGATGTCCGCTCTTGACTCTTCCTATTGCCGCGCAATCTGTCTCCTCCCGCTAGTCGGAGCGGCCATCGCTTCCGGCGGCGGGATTAAACCAGCCTTTCATCCATCTGGTCCGGACCACCGATCCTTGCGGTTGGGATCTTCGTTCCTTCGATCGTCGGCTTAGATGATCCAACTAGAAAACGGCAACCAGCCAGAACCGCGGCGGCAGCCAGCACAGGGGCGGCTCATCGTTTTCGAGGATGGCGCATAAGGGGGGAGGATTCGTGGCAAACACTCAGCCCATTCAAACGCTCGATTTGACGCCGAACGGGATTTCTATCGTCAGAACCGTGCCGGCGCCAGGCACTGACGCAACGCGGAGTTCACCTCCCAACAAATGCGTGCGTTCCACCATTCCTGTCAAACCGAAGCCGCTCTTTCCGCCAGTTGACGGGCGAACCCCCGGCGTGAACCCGACCCCATTGTCGCGGATGGTGAGGGTCAGCCGTTCTACCGTGCGGACGATCTTCACCTGCACGTCCGCGGCCTGCGCGTGCTTGATGATATTGTTCAGCGCTTCCTGTACGATTCTGTAGAAATTGATGCGCAGCTCCTCGGGAAATGCATCGTCGATGTTATCCAAGTCCGACGTAATCTGAAGATCGGAGGCAGTCTTTACGGATCTCAGAATCCCGGCGATGGCCTTCGTGAGCCCGAGGCTATCCAGCTGGAATGGGCGCAAGTTATAGGAGATCTCGCGGGTCTCCTGAATCGCGAGAGAAGTTTCTTCGCTAATCTCTTTCAGGGTGCTTAAGTCGTCATCTATGGTCCCCGCCTTCTGTTGCGCATGAATTGAGAACAACGCCAGATTGTTGATCACCACCAGGCGCTGGCCGAGACTGTCGTGCAATTCGGCCGCGATGCGCTGGCGCTCGCTTTCCTGCGAAGCGATCAGCTGTTGCAAGAATGCCTTCTGCATGGCGTGTTCACGATGTTGACTTTCCGCGATGAGCGCCTCGCTGCGTTTCTGTGCCTGTTCCGCTTCCTTTCTTTTACTGATATCCCGAAGAACGCCCGTAAATGTCTTGTGACCGTCTCTGGTTACTTCTCCGAAGGAGATCTCTACGGGGAACTCCTCGCCATTCTTGCGAAGTGCGGTCAATTCCATCCCTTGCCAATTAAAACGCCGGTGTCCTGTAGCTAAGTAGCGTTCGATTCCGCTCCGGTGGAGTTCGCGCATGGATTCAGGCATTAGAAGGGTCGAGGGTTTCCCCGCCAGTTCGCCTGGTTCGTAGCCAAAAATTGTTGCAATGGCGGAGTTGGCAAACTCTATTGAGCCCTTATCGTCGATGCTCACAACCGCATCGCTCATGGCTTCGACCAGAACGCGATACCTCTCTTCGCTGTAAAGGCGGGCAGATTCTCGTTGCTTTTGTTCGCTTAAATCGAGCACGAATGCGACACCCTCGTTCGCACTTCCTTCAAAGAGCGCACCGCCGAGAAGTACATGCACTCGGCTGCCATCTTTCCTCAAGTACTCCCTCTCGAAAGGTTGAAAGATGCCCGTCGCAGTTAAATCAGCGATTGCCGTTTCGTTATGGCCGCGCCATTCAGCTGGTGTCAGGTCCGTCCAGTGTAGGCGACCGGAGGCTAGATCTTCATGGTCGTATTGCACCATTCGGAGAAATGCATCGTTGGCTCCGGTGATTGCACCTTCGAGATTCCACATGACAATTCCCACAACATTGGCCTCGAAGAGGCGCCGGAGCTTCGCTTCTAGTCCTTTCGCCAATTCACGGACTTCTGCTTCTGCCCTTTCGCGCTCAGTCACCTGGAATCTGAGGTCTTCTAAGTGTGCCAGTGCTTGATACGCAGAGGAGGCAAACGCGATCGATCTTCTGCCAAGTGGCAAGGCGACCTGGATCGCGGCGACTTCGCGGCCCTCTATATCTACGTGGCGAACGAAAAAGGATCGAACGGCCGCGCGGGAGCCGCGGTCCTCGGGGCTCTGTCCGTGCAATCCCTTTGGGGCCCAACCTTATTTAGTCTGTTCACCGTCTATATTCTGCGGGCCGACGCCGCGCTCGTGGGCATCGCCCTCAAACTCGACGCGGCGGGGCGGTTTCGACTGGCATGAAAACGTCATTTCGACCCAAGGTTTCACGGTCGGAATTTATAACGACTGTTCTTCCTTCCACAATATTTC
>CAWBIG010000119.1:0-5369 GCA_963788435.1 uncultured Acidobacteriota bacterium
TAGCTCAGCAGGGCCGCGGCGAAGTGCATCAGATTGTAGGCCAGCGCGCACCACAAGGCCACGCATCGGATCTTGGCCAGCCCGCGCACTGTCATCGGAGTTAGCCCGCGGTAACTTCGCAGCTCCGCGTTGACAGTTTCGCTGGTGGCCGCCCGCTGCTTGTAGATTTCTTTCCCCTCCTCGCCGGCCATGCGCCTCTTCCAGCAGAGCACCGCTTCGCTGTCTCCCCGTTTGGGTTCCAACTCACGGCCTTGATGGCGCGCCTCTCTGGCGGGTTTGGGCGGCACGAACAGTTCCACCCCTGCACCGTGCGCCTGCTCGATGTCTTGGCTGCGCATGTATCCGCCATCGATCAACTGCTGGCGGACCTGGCCGCCAGTTCGCTGCTCGACCTGTTGCCGCATCGGCGCGCTCAGCCCCGCGTTGTCGCTGCCTTCGTTGGTCACCTCCACGCCCACGATCGCGCGGCTGGCGGTATCGGCCGCCAGTTGCACGTTGACTGCGGGGTTGAAGCCGCCATTGGGCATCTTCATCACCCGGGCTTCGGCATCGGTGGTGCTGACCCGCGGTTGGCGCGCCCGGATCTGCTGGCCGCGCTTTCCGTGGCCCGCCCGACGCGCGGCTTCGGCCTGCCTCTGCTGCAACTCCGGCAACTGCGCCACGGCCTGCTCCAGCCGTTCCAGCTTCTCGGCTGCGGCCCGTTTGCGCGCTCCCCGCTGCCGCGCCGACAGTGCCGCATGCTCGGCTGAGTCCATCTGCTGACGCAACTGCTCGACGTGTTGCCGCGCTTCTTTGAGCAGCTTCTCCAGCCGCTCTTCGCGCCGGAAGCTGGCCGCCCCGGCGCTGACCCGGACCCGCACCCCGTCCTGGCTCACTCGGCTTACCTTGACTACATCCTTGTCCACCAGCGACGCGATCACCTGCGTGAAAAGCTCATCCAGCGCCGCGCCGTGATCGGTGCGAAAATCCGAAAGCAGGCGATGGTTCACCGTCACTCCGCCGCACAGCCAGCGGAACCCCGCGCTGTCCTCGGTGCGCCGCGCCAGCTCCCGCGCCGAACCGATGCCCCGGATGCAGGCATACAGCCACAGCGACACCAGAAGCTCGGGATCGGTCGCGTCCCGGCCCGCCCGGCCCTCACGCGCTCTGATCGGCTCATGAAAACGCTCGAGGTCAAGCTTCTCCACCACCGCCTGAACCAGGCGCACGGGATGCCCGGCGCCCACAAGATCGTCCGGACTCTGTGCCACAAGCACCGACTGCACTCGATCGGGACGGCGCAATCGAACCGCTGATACGCCCTTTTCCGTGACCAATCCGCCCATGTCTTGCTTATAGCCGGAAACGTCCTGGAAAACTCATCCCATACCGCAAGGCGAATCGAAAAAGTCACAGGCTCTCAGGATGACAAGTAGGGAGTGTAGCTCGGTCGTTAGCCCCCGACTCGCTTCCCGCTGCGAATCCGCCGGATCTCTTCCATGCGCTGGGCTAACTGCTTCTCGCGCCCTTCCTGCGTGGGCTGGTAGTAGCTGCGGCCGCGCAGCGAATCCGGCAGGCAGTCCATGTCGGCCACGCGATCCTCTTCGTTGTGCGCATAGAGATAGCCCTTGCTGTAGCCCAGCTCCTTCATCAGGCGCGTGGGCGCGTTGCGCAGGTGCAGGGGAACGGGCTCCTGGCGGGTCTGCTCCACCTCGGCCTGGACCGCGCCGTACGCGGTGTAGACGGCATTCGACTTGGGCGCGAGGCAGAGATAGACAACCGCTTCGGCCAGGGCCAGGTCGCCCTCGGGCGAGCCGAGAAAGTCGATGGCCTCTTTGGCGCTGAGGCACAGGTTCAAGGCTTCCGGCGCGGCCAGGCCAATGTCCTCAACGGCCATGCGCACCACGCGGCGGGCCAGGTAGAGCGGATCCTCGCCGGCCGCGAACATGCGCGCCAGCCAGTAAAGCGCGGCGTCGGGATCGGAGTTGCGCACGCTCTTGTGCAGCGCGGAGATGAGGTTGTAATGCTCCTCGCCGGACTTGTCGTACATCAGGACGCGCTGCTGGATGGCGTCCGTTGCCAGCTCGCGGTCGATCGGCTTGCCGCCTTCCGTGGCCAGCTGCGCGGCCACTTCCAGCGTGTTGTAGGCGGCGCGGCAATCGCCGCTGGAGTATGCGGCGATGAGGGTGAGAGCATCGTCATCCGCGCTCAGGTTCATCGCGCCCAGGCCACGCTCCTTGTCCGCAAGCGCCCTGCGCAGCAGGCCGGCAATCTCCGGCTCGGTGAGCGCATTCAGCACGTAGACGCGGCAGCGCGAGAGCAGCGCGGAGATGATCTCGAAAGACGGATTCTCCGTCGTCGCTCCGATCAGCCGGATCGTCCCGCGCTCCACGTAGGGCAGAAATGCGTCTTGCTGCGCCTTGTTAAAGCGATGAATCTCGTCCACGAAGAGAATGGTGCGCGAGTGCAGCTCGGCCGCCTGCGCCGCCGTGGCCATCACCTGCTTGATCTCCTTGATGCCGCTCAGCACCGCGGAGAACTCAATAAAGCTGGCCTGCGTGGTCTCCGCGATGATCTTGGCCAGGGTGGTTTTCCCCACGCCGGGAGGTCCCCAGAAGATCATGGAACCCAGTTCTCCCGCGCCCCGCCCGTCGCGCTCGATCTGGACCCGCAGCGGCTTGCCCGGACCGAGCAGGTGCTCCTGGCCAACGTAGTCATCCAGCGTGCGCGGACGCATGCGCTCGGCCAGCGGCGCCCCTGAGCCAACGTGGGGCATGCCGTGGGATGAGACTCGTGGCGCGTCGGGCTGTCCATCGAACAGGCTCATCGAATGGTTCCCCTGAGCGACGCCGCGCTGCCCGCCTCCTCCGAGCGCTGGCGGGAGGCTTCATAGAGCAGGATGCCGGCGGCCACGGCGGCGTTGAGGCTTTCCACCGGCCCGGGGCAGCAGATGGTGACCCGTTCGTCGGCGCGGGCGGCAATGTGCGGCGGCACGCCGCTGCCTTCGTTGCCGATGAGGATCGCCACCGGGCCGGTCATGGACACCATGTCGCAGGGCTCGGCGGCGCGGCCGGTGGTGGAAAGGAAGCGTGCGCCGGCTTCGCGCACCAGGTCGAAGCATTCGTCCACACTCACGGCCACCTGCGGCATGCGGAAGACGCTGCCGGCGGAGGCGCGTACCGCCTTGGGGTTCCACAAGCTCACGGTGCCGGGGAGCGCGACGATGCCGGTGGCGCCGAAGGCCTCAGCCGAGCGCACAATGGCCCCCGCGTTGCCCGGATCCTGCAAGCCGGCCAGCACCACAACCAGCGGCGGCCACGCGCCGCGGCCGCGTAGAACGTGAGCCCAGGTCCAGTCAGGAACCTCGACCAGGGCGGCCACGGGTTGCGGCGTCTCCGTGGCCAGGATCGGGTTCAGCAGCGCCTGAGGGACTTTCAGCACTTCGAGCTCTTCGGGCAGCTCCAATCCCTTGAGCGGATCGTGCGCCTCCTGGGCCAGGAACACCGCGGCAATGCGCAGGCCCGCGCGCAGCGCCTCGTCGAGCAGATTCAATCCCTCGATGCCCGCCAGGCCGCGGGCCTCGCGGCCGGGGTGCCCAAGAGCGCGGCGCAGTTCTTTCAGCCGGCCATTCTGCTTACTCTGTACAATGCGAACAGGCATCGGAAGGGAACCCGAGTGAACCTCAAGCCGATTCTAGACCTTTCGGCGAGATCGGTCTCCGGTTGCCGTGCGGCGCCTCCGGAGCGCCGGTCAGGTTGCACCGAGGCAGGTGCTCCTGATAACTTCCGGTTTTACCATCAATTGCGGGGGTAGGTCTCTTGTCCGCGGAGATTCTGCGCGTCCATCCCGATGAGCCGCAACCAGACCGGATCGATTACATCGTCTCCTGCCTGCGCAAGGGCAACATGGTCGCCATGCCCACCGATACGTTTTATGGGCTGGCCGTGGACCCGGTGAACCTGCGCGCGGTGGAGCAGATTTACCAGCTCAAGAGCCGGCAGAAACACAAGCCGCTCTCGTTGCTCATCGCCTCGGTGGCGCATGCCTATGAGCTGGCCCGCGACCTGGATGTGTCGTTTGACCGGCTGTCCGACAAGTTCTGGCCCGGGCCGCTCACCATCATTGTGCGCGCCGGCAGCAGGCTTCCGCTGCGCTCCACGGCATACACCGGCAACGTGGCCATCCGCGTGCCGGACTCGGCCATTCCGCGCGCGGTGGTGGAGCGTTTTGGGCTGCCGATCACGGCTACGGCGGCCAATCTGCAGGGCGCGTCGGAGTGCACCAACGCGGCCTGCGTGCGCGACCAGATCGGCGATCGCATTCCGCTCATCATCGACGGCGGTCCCACCGGCCGCTCGCTGCCCACCACCATCGTCGATCTCTCGCTGGGGCCGGGCCGCTGGATGATCCTGCGCGAGGGCGCCATCCCCACGCATGAGATTGTGATGGTTCTGCAACACTAGGGCACGATGATGGACGCCTCAGGAAACCCGCGAGCAGGACAAAAGGCGCAGCCTGCCCGGCAGCGGCGATTGCGCGCGCGGTGGGCGCTGGCAGGGCTGCTGATTGTGGCCGCCGCCGTGGCCGCGTGGTGCTGGTCGGTGGCCGGGAACATCGATCGCTATGCTTCGATGGACCAGGCAGCTCCCGCCGATGCCATTGTGGTGTTTGGCGCGGCCGAGTACGACGGCAAGCCCTCGCCGGTTTACCGCGCGCGGCTGGACCATGCCAAGAGCCTCTATGGTCGCGGTATCGCGCCGTTGTTCGTCACCATGGGCGGAGCCGGCGGCGACGCGTACACCGAGGGCGGCGTGGGCCAGGAGTACCTGATGGGCGCGGGCGTGCCCGAGTCGGCCATTATCGCGGAGACGCACAGCACCAGCACGTCGCAATCGGTCGAGCGGCTGGCTGTGATCGCGCGTGCCAATCATCTGCGGCGTCTGGTGGTGGTCAGCGACGCCATGCACATGTTCCGCATCCATGCCATCTGCGCCGCTTACGGCCTGGATGTGTTGACCTCGCCGCGGCCGCGCCTGGAGACCACAAAGGAGGGTTCGCGAGAAAGCGATCCTATGTGGCATGAGATTGTGACTTACACGCTGTGGCGCCTGCATTTGGATTGAGGCGGAAGCAAACAAGCCAACGCCATCAAGCGGCCGTGGAAGGCGGCGCCGCTTGAACTCTCGCACCTTAAATGATGCAGATCAACGGGCCATCCACATTGTTTATCCCTTTTTCAACTTGACGTCATTGGGATTTCATCCTCGAGGAGCCTAATTGCAGCGCACGTCAATTCCCCACGAGGAACCAAACCATGAAAGTACTCGCGCGCAGCCTCCCGCTGCTTCTGATCTTTCTATCCATCGCTGCAACATTGCAGGCACAAGACA
>CAWBIG010000120.1:0-7635 GCA_963788435.1 uncultured Acidobacteriota bacterium
AATGTGGAGGCGGTCGAGAAAGCCGCGATTCGGATTTGTGGGATCGAGATGGGCATGGACGTGCAAAGCGGCGGGCCCCGTGATGGACACAAGGCTGGTGACAAACGGGCGCAGAAGATCCTCAGCGCGGCCCTTGCGGACAACGATTTCGAGTTGTGTGACCTTGCCCGGAGTTCCGGAGGTGCTGCCGGAGACTTCCACAACGGTCGAGCCGGTGCGCGCCTCAATCGCGTGATAGTTCACATCTCCATCCAGGCCGTTGATGGTGCACTGGATGGATCCGGTAACAGGTGTCGGGTAGCCGCCGGCCACGCCAAAACCCGGCGTTACCGTTTGCGCGCTGGCCTGGATGGCGCCGAGTTGTCCGTGAAAGTTACCGGTGGCGTTGAGTAAACCCTGAAGCTCGCCAAGGTCGGATAGATGCACTTGGTCGAACGTGAACCGGCCGGAAACCGGGGTCTGGTCGACGTTATCGGGATGGATTGGCCCAAAGCTGCCCTCGGCGGCAATCCGGCCGTAGGGGAGCGCGTTGTCCATCACCAGGTCGAATTGCATAGCGTGCCCGCGTTGCATGTTGGCAATGCGCAGCCAATGGACAGGAAACATAAAGCGCTTGCCGTTATCGCGAAGGACGTCGAGCACGGCGTCGTGCGCCTGGAACAGGCCGATCTCCGTTTCAGGTCCGGTAAAGGCGCTGCTGCTGCCGGCGGGGAAATCCTCTTGCGCAGCGCGGCTGCCAGGCGGCGGCAAAATCAGGTGCAGGCCACTCACCTCAACCATTTGCACACGGTCGCGGAGAAGCAACAGGTCGGACCAGCGGCCTTGGACAAAAAACGTGCTGACGGTGCCGATCGGAGGCTGGCCGGGCGCGGATTTACGGCGGATGGTGAGGTCGGTGGCGATAAAACCCGGATGCGGAAAGTACACGCGGTGATAGTGACGGATGATCACCTGGCTGCCGAAGACATCTTCGAGCAGCGGGTGGATCTTGCGGTAGCGGAATGGCCAGTTCTGCCCCACAAACCAGATCCCGGTCATCAGGCCGGCAAGCAGCACGAATCCGGCTGCAATGAGCCAGCGGCGTGCGCGAATGGAAGCATGGAAATGCGGCCATGCAATCAAAGGACGGGAATGGGCAACATTTTCCATGGCGCTGAATGGGTCTCCCCGCCACAAGCGGTTCTCCCAGTATGAGGCAGGGCGAGGAAAAGAATGTTGCTTGACGGTGCAATCGATGGCTGACAGGCGCTCTACCCGCGCGCGGGTGCCTGCGGATCGCTTCGCCGGTCGCCGGCGGTTGACATCCGCAGACACAGGACTTACGGTATCCACAATCCTTGATTTCATTTCCCCGGATGTCCTTGCAGTTTGAACCGCGCCCGCGTTGAGCCGAGTCCCCCACCTGCTGATTTGGATCCGCCTCGCTGCGCAACAAGCCTCGAACGGCCCCTGCGGCCGCTCCCAAATTCCAAAGGAGCATCGATATGGCAACTTCCACGAAGAAACACGCAGTCACCGCGCGCCCAGGTGCGCGCAAGGCCAAATTCTTAGATCCGCTTCTGATGCTGCCGATCCGCCGGCCTTCAGTGCATGGCGCCTATGGCTGGCAACGCGATCTGCCCGACTCGCGCGACTTTCTTTTTGCGGCGCCGCTGCTTCAGTTCCCGAAAGGGCTGCCGCAATTGGTCAATCTCCGCTCCAAGTGCCCGCCCGTCTACAACCAGGGCCAACTTGGCTGTTGCACGGGGAATGCCATCGCCGCCGCCATCCAGTTTGACCAGATGAAGCAGGGCAATCAGGCCTTTATCCCCTCGCGGCTATTCATCTACTACAACGAGCGCGTGATCGAACACACTGTGCCGCAGGATTCCGGCGCGCAGGTCCGCGATGGCGTCAAGTCCGTTGCCAAGCTCGGTGCGCCGCCCGAGACCGACTGGCCCTACGACATCGCCAAATTTGCCGACAGACCTCCGGCGAACGCCTATTCCGACGCGAAGAAGGACCTGGTCAAGTCCTATTCCAAGGTGCTGCAGAACCTGACGCAGATGCAGGGTTGTCTCGCCTCAGGTTATCCGTTTGTGCTGGGATTCACGGTGTACGAGGGCTTCGAGAGCCCCGAGGTGGCGAAGACAGGCGTGTTAAACATGCCGGCTACGAACGAGAAAGTGGTGGGCGGCCATTGCGTGATGGCCGTGGGCTACGACAACACCGCCCGCACATTCCTCATCCGCAACTCCTGGGGCACAAGTTGGGGCCAGAAGGGCTATTTCACCATACCCTACGAGTACCTTCTCGACTCTCAGCTTTCCAGCGACTTCTGGACCATCCGGTCGGTAGCGGGCTGACGAGCGCCGGGCAACTCGCGATTGGCCCATCAATCTGCTTCCATGAGAATGCGGGGA
Organism: uncultured Acidobacteriota bacterium; assembly: GCA_963788435.1. Taxonomy (GTDB): domain Bacteria; phylum Acidobacteriota; class Terriglobia; order Terriglobales; family Acidobacteriaceae; genus Telmatobacter. Next base: position 2,403 of record CAWBIG010000120.1, read on the forward strand.
ATTTCTCGCGCCAAAGCTTCATTCGGTGACAGCAATTGGGCGAAATCCCCGCATCTTCGCTCACCGGCCGCGGAATCCTCCGCGAAACCCTCCGCGGAAGCCGCCGCCAAATCCCGGCCGTGCCACGGGCCCTGAGCCGCGATACCCGAAGGCTCTTCCGGCGACCTGCGGTGCTCTGTAGCCATAGCCGCCGTAAGCGCGCGGCGCCACGTAGCCTGGCCGGTAGCCGTAATACGGCCGCGCGCCGGAATAGCCGCGGCCCACGTACCCGGGACCGTAACCGTATGCCCCATACGCGACCACGGGCGGGGGCGCAACCATGATCGGCGGCGGCGGAACGTACATCGGCGCCATGGCAACTGGCGGCGGCGCTGGCGCGTAACCATAATCCGGCCGCGGGGGCGGATTGTCATAGGCCATCTGCGGCGCGGGCTGCGGCTGCTCGGCCGGTTCCTCCGGCTGCGGGGCATAGGATTGGCCGCCGCGCGGGATCAGCCCGTAGGGATCGCGCTGCGGCTCCTCGACGTCGGGCACCTGGATATCTTCCATCACCCGCAGCGTCAATTGCGTTTCGGCTTTCAGCGTGGGCCGCGGTCCGCGGCGCGGCAAATTGATCAAGTCGATCGGCCACAGTACTGGAATCATCCACGTGATGGTGTCGCGCACCGCGTGGCCTTTGCCCAGAATTCTTCCGTGCTGATCGATTTTGTACCCGGGAACATCCACCACCTTGGCTTCAATGGGAAACTCCCTGTCGCCCACGTACAGCCGGTCGAAGTTGAGCTGCATCCAACCCTTGCCTACAAAATGGCCGGGATCTTTGTAATCGGACAAAGTGCCGCCCAAAACGCTTCCATAGGGCAGCATCATGTTTCCGAAGCGGCGCTCCACCTTGCACAGCACCGGGTCGCCGACGGCAGTATTGCGCGAGGAGATGCGGCTGTCGCCCGTGTCGCAGGAAACCAGCGAGCCCGCGGGAATCAGGTGTTGCCCGGCATCCGCAAACAGCGGCGGCGCCAGAAGAACGGAGAGGACCAAGATCGTGGTGCGCTTCATACCCTGCCTCCGAATGGGCACAGCTCTACTGTGCTGCTCCCATCGTGTGTTTTTTTGATAGGAACCCTGGATGTGAGAAAAACTCGATTAAGCTTCCCGAACCCGAGGTGCAGAGGAAAGTTTCGAGAGGAAGAAAAAGAATTCGAATGGGGCTGTTACCACGGGAGAGGAAATTCGTCGGGCGAAGGGATTTTCGCCTGCTTTCCGTAGAATAGAAGCAGGCCAGCCTTTCCGCACCAAGCCTGACAAGGTTCCCGCGACCGCTGGCCCCAGGAAATCATGACGACTGCGCGCCAACATCCGTTACACAAGATTCTCTCCGACCGCATCGCCATCATCGACGGCGCGATGGGCACCACCATCCGCACCTACGGCATGAAGGAAGCCGACATCCGCGGCGCGCGATTCAAGAACGCTCCCAAGGACCTGCTCAACAACGGCGATCTATTCTCGCTCACGCAGCCCGCCATGATCGGCGATATCCATCGGCGCTTCCTTGAGGCCGGCGCCGACATTATCGAAACCAACACTTTCGGCGCTACTTCGATTGCGCAGAGCGAATTCTTCCGCGAAGATCCTCGCGAGCGCGGCGGGCGCAAGAATCCGGAATTCTACGAAGGCATCGTCGAGGACGAGTTCCTCAACCAGCTCGCCTGGGACATCAACGAGCAATCCGCGCGCCAGTGCCGCGAATGGGCCGATCGCATCGCCAACGCGACTGGCCGCCAGCGCTTCGTCGCCGGGGCCATCGGGCCGCTCACCGTCTCGCTCTCCAATTCTCCCGATGCCGACGATCCCGGTTTCCGCGTCGTCACTTTCGACCAGGTGAAGGCCGCATATGCGCATCAGGCGCGCGCGCTCATCGCCGGCGGCGCGGATCTGCTCCTGGTTGAAACCATCTTCGACTCTCTGAACGCCAAAGCCGCGCTCGTCGCCATCCGCGAAGTCTTCGACGAAGACAAACAGGAACTGCCCATCATGATCTCAGCCGCGGTGGGCCGCGGCGGAGAAACCATGATCTCGGCACAGACCGTGGAGGCATTCTGGACCGCGGTGGAACATGCACGCCCATTCTCTGTCGGCCTCAACTGCTCGCTCGGCCCTGACCTGATGTATCCGTTCCTCTCCGATCTTTCGGAGCGGGCGCACGTTCGCAATTTCGTGTTATCCCAACGCGGGATTGCCCAACCCTCTTTCGCCCACCGGGTTCGATCTTGCGCCTGCGGACATGGCGCGCTATCTTTCCAACTTCGCCAAGGACGGCCTCATCAACATCGCCGGCGGTTGTTGCGGCAACACTCCGGAGCACATCGCGGCCATCGCCAAGGCGCTCGATGGGGTGCACCCGCGCGAGTTAGCTGCGGCGTCGCAGGCAGAACACGCACTTCAAAGTTCCGTCAGCATTCCCGCCGAAGTTCCTTCCGATTTCCGCCCACTGTGTCTTTCCGGATCGCAGCCATTCCGGCAGCAGCAGGGCACATTCATGATGATCGGCGAGCGCACCAACGTCGCCGGCTCGCCCAAATTCGCCAAGCAGGTCAAGCAAGGCAAATTCGAAGAAGCCGTAAGCGTTGCGCGCCAGCAGGTGGAAAACGGCGCCAACGTGATCGACATCTGCATGGACGAGGGCATGATCGATGGCGTGGCGGCCATGACGCGCTTTCTCACGCTGCTGGCTGCGGAGCCTGAAGTGGCCAAGGTCCCCTTCATGATCGATTCCTCCAAGTGGGAGGTCATCGAAGCCGGGCTGAAGTGCCTTCAGGGCAAGGGCATCGTCAATTCCATTTCGCTCAAGGAGGGCGAGGAGGTGTTCCGCGCGCATGCCAGGCATGTGCTCAAATACGGCGCGGCGGCGGTCGTCATGGCGTTCGACGAGCAAGGCCAGGCCGCAACCTTTGAAGACCGCATCCGCATCTGCGAGCGCGCCTACCGCATCCTGCTCGAGATCGGATTTCCGCCCGAAGACATCGTCTTCGATCCCAATATCCTCACCGTGGCCACCGGCATGGAGGAGCATAACAACTACGCCGTCGACTTCATCCGCGCTACGCGCTGGATCAAGAAGAACCTGCCCCACGCCAAGGTTTCCGGCGGCGTCTCCAACATCAGCTTCAGCTTCCGCGGCAACAACGGGGTCCGCGAGGCCATGCATTCCGCGTTTCTCTATCACGCCATCGCCGCGGGCCTTGACATGGGCATTGTCAACGCCGGCATGCTGGAAATCTACGAAGAGATCGAGCCCGAGCTGCGGACGTTAGTCGAAGACGTGCTTCTCAATCGCCGCGCCGACTCGACCGAACGCCTCGTGCAATTTGGCGAGAAGCTCAAGTCCGCGGCAACCGGTACCGTCGAGAAGAAGACCGAAGAGTGGCGTCTCGGTTCAGTTGAAGAACGCATGTCGCACGCGCTGGTCAAGGGCATCGACGATTACATCGAAGCCGACACCGAAGAAGCGCGCGCCAAACTCGGCCGCCCGCTCGCCGTGATTGAAGGCCCGTTGATGGCGGGCATGGGCGTGGTCGGCGATCTCTTCGGCGCGGGCAAAATGTTCCTGCCCCAGGTGGTCAAATCCGCGCGCGTGATGAAGAAAGCGGTCGCCTACCTTACGCCGTTTATGGAAGCCGAAAAGGCCGCCATGGCCGCGGCCGGACAGGAGGTGCGCAGGCACGGCAAAATTGTGCTTGCCACGGTCAAAGGCGACGTCCACGACATCGGCAAGAACATCGTGGGCGTGGTGCTGGCATGCAACAATTACGAAGTTATTGACCTCGGTGTCATGGTTCCCTGCGAGCGCATCCTGGAGCGCGCCCGCGAGGAACAGGCCGATCTCATCGGTCTCAGCGGCCTCATCACGCCCTCGCTCGACGAGATGGTTCACGTGGCCCGCGAGATGGAGCGCCAGGCATTCAAGCTGCCGCTGCTCGTCGGCGGCGCCACCACCAGCCGCGCTCACACCGCCATCAAGATTGCGCCCCACTACAGCCAGCCCGTGGTGCACGTGCTCGATGCCAGCCGCGCCGTGCCCGTCACCACCAGCCTCCTCGGCGATGGCAGAGACGAATTCATTGCGCGGCATCGCGCCGAGTATGACGCGCTGCGCAAATCGTATGCGTCCCCGCGCCAGCAACTTGTCCCCATTGAGGCCGCGCGCGGCCGCCGCGCGCCCATCGAGTGGCGCTCCGATGACCTGCCCGCGGCATCGTTCACCGGCGTGCGCGCGCTCTACGATTTTCCTCTCGCTACCCTCCGCGAATTCATTGACTGGACGCCCTTCTTCCACGCCTGGGAGCTGAAAGGTGTCTACCCGCGCATTCTCCAAGACGAAAAGCAGGGCGAGCAGGCACGCCAAATCTTCGCAGAAGCCAATGTGCTGCTCGACCGGATCGTCGAGGAGAAACTGCTCACCGCGCGCGCTGTCTACGGCCTCTTCCCGGCTGTCGCAATCGGGGACGACGTTGAGCTCTCGACCGACGACTCCCACACGCAAGTCCTCACGCGCTTTCACTTCCTCCGCCAGCAGGCTGACCGCGAAGGCTCGGAGCCGTGCCGATCGCTCGCCGACTTCATTGCGCCTCCTGAAACCGGCCTTCCCGATCATATCGGCGCTTTCGCCGTCACCAGCGGCATCGGCCTGCGTGAGCTCACGGCCAAGTTCCGCGCCGCGCACGACGACTACAACGCCATCATGGCCGAAGCCCTCGCCGACCGCCTGGCGGAAGCTTTCGCCGAGTGCCTCCATAAGCGCGTGCGCGAAGAGTGGGGCTACGGCTGCAGCGAGAATCTCTCGCACGAGGAGCTGATCCACGAGAAGTATCGAGGCATCCGTCCCGCGCCCGGCTATCCCGCCTGCCCTGATCACACTGAGAAAGCCACCATCTGGCGTCTGCTCAATGTCGAAGCCAACACTGGTATTCAACTCACCGAATCGTTTGCAATGTGGCCCGGCTCCAGCATCAGCGGTCTCTACTTCGCGCATCCGCAGTCACGCTACTTCACCCTGGGCAAAATCGGCCGCGACCAGGTAGAGGACTACGCGCGGCGCAAAGGCATGAGCGTCGCGGAAGTGGAGCGCTGGCTCGGCCCCAACCTCAACTACGATCCGGCAGTGGGGCCGGCGACGGTCACCGCATAATGGGTGCCCCATCCTATCCGCGCTTTTTGCGGTTAGGGTGGGATT
>CAWBIG010000121.1:0-49234 GCA_963788435.1 uncultured Acidobacteriota bacterium
GGTCTACGGGTCGACTCTGGTGACCAAGTTTGTGAACTCCATGATGTGGGGCGGCAAGAAGTCGACCGCGCAGGGCATCTTCTACCAGGCCATGAAGAACCTGGAGGAGAAGGGCGGCGGCGATGACGCGCTGAAGCTGTTCAAGAAGGCGGTGGAGAATGTTAAGCCGCTGCTGGAAGTGAAGACGCGGCGAGTGGGCGGCGCCAACTACCAGGTGCCGATCGAGGTGAACCCGGACCGGCGCACCTCGCTCGCGATCCGCTGGCTGCTGACCTATGGGCGCGGGCGCGGCGAGAAGGGCATGACCGACAAGCTGACCAACGAGCTGCTGGATGCAGCCAACGGCCGCGGCGGCGCGATGAAGAAGAAGGAAGACGTGCACCGCATGGCCGAAGCCAACCGGGCATTTGCGCATTACCGGTGGTAAGAACAGTGTTCAGTGATCAGTGGACAGTGATCACTGGGTCGCAGGCGACCGAGGCATTACAGGTTTTACCGACCACTGATCACTGACCACTGATCACTGGAGTTAACCGCGGGCAATCCCGCCCGCAAAGGATTCTGACCGTGGCTCGCACCATACCTCTGAATCGTTGCCGCAACATCGGCATCATGGCGCACATCGACGCCGGAAAGACGACAGCGACAGAGCGCATCCTGTTTTATACGGGCATCACGCACCGCATTGGCGAAGTGCATGAGGGCACCGCGACCATGGACTACATGGAGCAGGAGCAGGAGCGCGGCATCACCATCACGTCGGCGGCGACGACGTGCATCTGGAAGGATTACCGCATCAACATCATCGATACGCCCGGGCACGTGGACTTCACCGCCGAGGTGGAGCGGTCCCTTCGCGTTCTCGATGGCGCCGTGGCCCTGTTCGACTCGGTCAGCGGAGTGCAGCCACAAACCGAGACGGTGTGGCGGCAGGGCGATAAGTACAAGGTCCCGCGCATCTGCTTCGTGAACAAGATGGACAAAAACGGAGCGGACTTCGAGCACGTGATCGACACCATTCGCAAGCGGCTGGGCGCTCGGCCGGTGGCGTTGCAGATTCCCATCGGCGCGGAAGCAAATTTCAAGGGCGTCATCGACCTGATCGAGATGAAGGCCGTCCTCTGGCACGACGAGACCATGGGCGCGGAGTTCTCGGTTGAAGAGATTCCGTCTGAGTTGAGAAAAAAGGCCGAAGCCTTCCGCCTGCAGTTGATTGAAGTGATCGCCGAGACCGACGACGTTCTGCTGGAGAAGTTCCTGGAAGGCGAGACGCCGACCATCGCGGAACTGAAGGCGGGCATCCGCCAGGCGACGATCGACCTGAAGGTCTTCCCCGTGATCTGCGGCTCGGCATTCAAGAACAAGGGTATCCAGACGCTGTTGGACGCGGTGGTTGATTACCTTCCCAGCCCGCTGGACAAGCCGCCGATAGAAGGCATCAATCCTCACCATCCCGACCACAAGGAGATGCGCAAGGTCGAAGATAGCGAGCCGTTGTCCGCGTTGGCTTTCAAGCTGATCAACGATCCGTTCGGCAAGCTGTCGTTTGTCCGCGTATATTCCGGCTCGCTCAAGACCGGGGACACGGTGCTGAATCCGCGCACGGGGAAGACCGACCGCGTAGGACGGCTGGTGAAGATGCACGCCAACAAGCGCGAGGATGTGACGGAGATTCTGGCCGGCGACATCTGCGCGTGCGTGGGCCTGAAGGACCTGAAGACCGGCGACACGCTGTGCGATCCGCACCATCCGATCGCGCTGGGCGCCATCACCTTCCCCGAGCCGGTGATCTCGGTGGCCATCGAGCCCAAGACCAAGGCCGACCAGGAGAAGATGGCGATTGCGCTGTCGCGGCTGGCGGACGAGGATCCCACATTTAAGGTGCGGACCGACGAGGACTCGGGCCAGACGATCATCAGCGGCATGGGCGAGCTGCATTTGGAAATCTTGGTCGACCGCATGAAGCGCGAGCACAAGGTGGAGGCCAATGTGGGCGAGCCCAAAGTGGCGTTCCGTGAGACCATTCGCAAACATGCCGAGGCCGAGGGCAAGTACATTCGCCAGACCGGCGGCTCGGGCAACTACGGGCACTGCAAACTGCGGGTCGAGCCCAACACGCCGGGCGCGGGTTACGAGTTTATCAACGACATCAAGGGCGGCGTGGTGCCGAAGGAGTACATCAAGCCGATCGACCAAGGCGTCCGGGGCGCGATGGAGCTGGGAATCCTGGCCGGGTTCCCGGTGGTCGACGTCAAGGTGAGTTTGTATGACGGCAGCTACCACGAAGTGGACTCGAATGAAATGGCGTTCAAATTTGCCGGCTCGATCGCGTTCAAGGAAGCGGCCAGGAAGGCCTCGCCGGTGTTGCTGGAGCCGGTGATGGCGGTGGAAGTTACGGTGCCCGAGGAGTTCATGGGCGTCATCATCGGCGACATCAATTCGCGGCGCGGCCGGATCGAGGGCATGGAGCACGCGGCCGGCTCGCAGGTGATCAAGGCGATTGTGCCGCTGAAGGAAATGTTTGGGTACGTGAACGATATCCGGTCGAGCACGCAGGGCCGGGCGTCGTATTCCATGCAGTTTGCGCGTTACGAAGAGGCGCCGCGGATGATTGCCGACGAGATCATCGGGCGGGCGCAGGGGAAGTGAGAAAGCAGTGATCAGTGGTCAGTGCTCAGTGGTCAGTCGGGGCGTGGCGAACTGAGTCGCCGAGGCGAAACGGGGAAGAGAAACTGATCACTGAACACTGGTTTTTGGGGCTGGAGCCGGAACGCCGGCGCCCCACTTGTGAAACGGGAAGTACGAGCTACGAAAGGGATTCGAGACTTTTATGGCGAAGGAAAAATTTGATCGTTCGAAGCCGCACGTGAACGTGGGAACGATTGGTCACATTGATCACGGCAAGACGACGCTGACGGCAGCGATCACGAAGGTGCTGCAGAAGCACAACCCGAAGAATGTGTTCCGCTCGTTCGACTCGATCGACAACGCGCCGGAAGAGCGGGAGCGCGGGATTACGATTGCGACGGCGCACGTGGAATACGAGACGGCGAACCGGCACTACGCGCACGTGGATTGCCCCGGTCACGCCGACTACATCAAGAACATGATTACGGGCGCGGCGCAGATGGACGGCGCGATTCTTGTCGTTGCCGCTACCGATGGCCCCATGCCGCAGACCAAGGAGCACGTGCTTTTGGCGCGGCAGGTGGGCGTGCCCTCGGTGCTGGTGTTTCTGAACAAGTGCGATGCGGTCGAAGACGAGGAGCTGATCGAGCTGGTGGAGTTGGAGGTGCGCGAGCTGCTGGCCAAGTACCAGTTTCCGGACGACGCGCCGGTAATCCGCGGCTCGGCATTGGGCGCGCTGAACGGCGAGGCCAAGTGGGAGGCGAAGATCGACGAGCTGATGGCGGCGGTGGACAGTTATGTGCCGCGTCCGGACCGCGCCGTCGACCAGCCATTCCTGATGCCGATTGAAGATATTTTCTCGATCTCGGGCCGCGGCACCGTGGTCACGGGTCGCATCGAGCGCGGCAAGGTGAAGGTGGGCGAGGACGTGGAGATCGTGGGATTCCGCGAGACGCGCAAGACGGTGTGCACGGGCGTGGAAATGTTCAAGAAGCAGTTGGACGAGGGCATGGCGGGCGACAACGCCGGGATCCTGCTGCGCGGCACGGCGAAGGAAGATGTGGAACGCGGGATGGTGTTGGCCAAGCCGGGATCGATTACGCCGCACACCACGTTCAAGGGCACTGTGTACGTGTTGAGCAAGGAAGAGGGCGGGCGTCACACGCCGTTTTTCAAGGGCTACCGGCCGCAATTCTATTTCCGGACGACCGATGTGACCGGGGTGGCGGAGTTGCCGGCGGGCACCGAGATGGTGATGCCGGGCGACAACGTGGAGCTGCAGATTGAGCTGATCACGCCGGTGGCAATGGAAAAGGGATTGCGGTTCGCGATTCGCGAAGGCGGCCGCACCGTGGGCGCGGGCGCGATCTCGGAGATTATCAAGTAAGTGGACGAGTGAAGGAGTGAAGAAAGTGAAAAAGTGAAGGCGGCGGAAGCCGGAAATTTACTTCTTCACTGATTCACTTCTTCACTGCTGACCGAAGGGAAGCACATGGTAGGACAGAGAATTCGCATCCGGCTGAAGGCATACGACTATCGTGTGCTCGACACGTCGACCGGCGAGATTGTGGATACGGCCAAGCGCACCGGGGCAACGGTGGCGGGACCGATTCCGCTGCCGACGATCAAGAACAAGTATTGCGTGCTGCGTTCGCCGCACGTGGACAAGAAGTCGCGCGAGGCGTTCGAGATTCGCACGCACAAGCGGCTGATCGACATTCTGGAGCCGACGCAGCAGACGGTGGATGCGCTGATGAAGCTTGATCTGCCCGCCGGTGTGGATGTGGAGATCAAGGCGTTCGAGAAGTGAGTGGTCAGTGCTCAGTGATCAGAACGACGTTGATGACTGAATGCTGAATTGATGGCTTAAAGACGGAGATCAGAAGGCGGAGTCAGGGTTGGGGCGGTTTTACTGACCACTGTTCACTGATCACTGGTTTCAATTCCGGCAGTGCGGCGCGACAAGCCCGCATGATGAGGTGAGGACGATATGGCAGTTACGGGAATTCTGGGCAAGAAGATCGGAATGACGCAGGTCTTCGACGACAAGGGCGACGTGCACCCGATCACGGTGCTGCAGGCAGGCCCATGCGTGGTGACGCAGTTGAAGACGATGGCGAAGGACGGCTACGAGGCCGCACAGATCGGATTGGTGGAGTTTGTAAAGGCGTCGCGGATCACCAAGCCGCAGGCGGGTCACCTGGCCAAGACCGAAGCGCCGCCGGTGAAGTTCCAGCGCGAGGTAAACATTGAGGTGACCGCGGAGGGTGCGGACGGCACCAAGGCGGGCGACCGCGTGCTGGTAGATATTTTTTCCGACGCGAAGTTTGTGGACGTGATCGGGACCTCGAAAGGACGCGGATTTGCTGGCGTCGTTCGGCGGCATCATTTTGGCGGCGGGCCCAAGTCGCATGGTCATATGTTCCAGGTGCAGGGTTCGATCGGAGCATCCAGCTTCCCATCGCGTGTATTTCCCGGGCAGAGAATGCCGGGACACATGGGACAGGACCAGGTGACGGTGCGCAATCTGCGCATTCGCGGGATCGACCTGGACGAAAACCTGCTGATGGTGGAAGGCGCCGTGCCCGGACCGAGGGATGGCTACGTGATGATCAGCAAGGCCAAGGCGCCGCCGCGTGAGCGCCGTGGGTTTGCGGGCTCCGGCACGGTGGATCCGCTGAAGGCTTCGAAGAAGGCGACAGCGAAGAGGAAGTAATGAGCTTTCGGCTATTAGCCAAAAGCTATTAGCTGCTCGGGTCAGGTTTCAGGACGGAAGTTACAGCGTATGAGCTGAGAGCTAACGGTAACGGCTACTAGCTCGCAGGAAGAAGACGATGGCAAACGTGGATGTAGTCAATCTGAATGGGGACAAGGTGGGTTCGCTGGAGCTGTCCGACGCAGTGTTTGCGCCGGACACGGTGAACGAGGCTCTGCTCTGGGAGGCGGTCAAGCATTACCGCGCCTCGTTGCGCCAGGGCACGCATGCCACCAAGAATCGCAAGCTTGTAGCGGGCAGCGGCAAGAAACTGTGGAAGCAAAAGGGCACGGGCCGCGCGCGCGTCGGCTCGGTGCGTTCTCCTATCTGGCGGCATGGCGGCACAGTGCACGGGCCGCAGCCGCGCAGCTATGACTACGCGTTTCCGCGCAAGAAGCTGCTGGGCGCGCTGCGCTCGGCGCTGGCAGCCAAGCTGGCTGACGGCAAGCTCACGGTGGTGGATTCGCTGGAGATCGCGGATGCGAAGGCGAAGCTCTATCGCAACGCGCTGACCAAACTGGGCGTCACCCGCACCGTGCTGCTGGTGGAATTCAGCAAGGCGGCGGCCGAGAACCTGCGCCACGTTGTGCTGGGCACGCGGAACCTGGAAGGCGTGGAGTTGGTTCTCAACAACGAAGTGCACCCCTACGATCTGCTGCGCTATGAGCGCGCCATCTTCTCCCGGGCTGCGATTGAGCAACTCACTGAGGCCTTGGCGAAATCGGTGTCCAAGCGCAAGCTGGCACAGACGGAGGCTGCCTGATGCCGACACGTTACACGACCATTCGACGGCCGCTGATCACCGAAAAGGGGTTGGCGAAGAAGGAAACTGAAGGGACGCTGGTATTTGATGTCGCTCCGGACGCCACCAAGACCGAAGTGAAGCAGGCTGTTGAGGCGCTCTTCAAGGTGAAGGTGGCGGCGGTGCGGACCTCGAACGTATTGGGCAAGGAGCGCCGTCGTGGCAAGTTTACTGGCTACCGGGCTGACTGGAAAAAGGCATACGTCCGGCTCAAGGCTGGCGAAAAGATGCCGGAGTATGTGAGCAACCTGTAAGACAGCTTTTAGCTGTTAGCTATTAGCCTTTAGCTCGCATAACACGGAGCGAAGTAGAACGGCTGGCAGCGAGCGACGGAAGTTTGATGGAGAAGGACGAGCTAAAGGCTAAAGGCTAAGAGCTAATAGCTCGTTAAGGACAAAGACAATGGCGATCAAAACATACAGACCGGTAACGCCGAGCTTGCGGTTCAAGAGCACGCAGGTGAACGACGACATCACCACGTCGAGCCCGCACAAGCCGCTGCTGGTGACGCGCAAGCGGACCGGCGGCCGCCGCAACGCGGGCGATTTGACCATCCGGCATCACGGCGGCGGGCACAAGCAGAAGATCCGGCTGATCGATTTCAAGCGCGACAAGGCCGGCGTGCCGGGCAAGGTGGCGACCATCGAGTACGACCCCAACCGTTCGGCTCGCATCGCGCTGGTGCATTACGCGGACGGCGAGAAACGCTACATCCTGCAGCCGGTTGGATTGCAGGTGGGCGCGACGGTAACCTCAGGCCCAGACGCGGACATCCTGGTGGGAAACGCGCTGCCGCTCAAGAACATTCCCGCCGGCACCACCGTGCATGCCATCGAGCTGCGGCCGGGCAAGGGCGCGCAGATGGCACGGTCGGCCGGCGCGCAGGCACAGCTTGTGGCCAAGGAAGGCGATTACGCGCTGCTCAAGCTGCCTTCCGGGGAGACCCGCAAGGTGCTGGTGGAGTGCATGGCCACCATCGGCCAGGTGGGTAACACCGACCACGAAAATGTTTCGATCGGCAAGGCGGGACGCACGCGCTGGCTGGGCATCCGGCCCACCAACCGTGGCGTCACCATGAACCCCGTGGATCACCCGCACGGCGGCGGCGAAGGCAAAACTTCCGGCGGCCGTCACCCCGTAACTCCGTGGGGCCAGCCGACGCGCGGTTACAAGACGCGCAACAACAAGCGGACTGATGCGTTCATCGTCAGCCGCAGGGCGAAGTAACAAAGGCAGCCATTAGCTATTAGCTCCGAGTTATTAGCTGATCGCAGCCGGGACAGAGATTGAAGCGACAGCCGGGCAGTTAGCTCCAGAACGATCGAGCTAGAAGCTAAAGGCGAAGAGCTAGGAGCTGGTTTTATGGCACGTTCGACGAAGAAGGGGCCGTTTGTAGACACGCACCTGAGCGTGAAGATCGAAGCGCTCAACACGGCCAACGATAAGAAGGTCGTGAAGACGTGGTCGCGGCGCTCGACCATATTCCCCGAGTTTGTGGGGCACACGATCGCCGTGCACAACGGAAAGAAGTTCGTTCCCGTGTACGTGACAGAAAACATGGTGGGCCACAAGTTGGGCGAGTTTGCGCCGACGCGGACGTTTAAGGGGCACACCTCGGGCAAGTCCGCGGAAGCGACGGCGAAGCCGGCAGGGCCGCGATAGGAAAGCTGAGGGCTGAAGGCTGACGGCTGACGGCTCAGATGATTTCGAGGAAGAGACCGATGGCAGTGGAGACAAAAGAGTACCGGGGCGAGGCAAGGTTCCAGCGAGTCTCGCCGCAGAAGGCGCGGCTGGTGCTGGACCTGATCAAGGGCCGGGGTGTGCAGGAGGCGCTGGATACAGCAGCCTTTACCAAGAAGAGGATTGCCCCGGTGATTCACAAACTGTTGCGCTCGGTCATAGACAACGCGCGCTACGTGGCCGGCGAGCAGGGCACCGACCTGGACGTGGACAACCTCTATGTAAAGCAGGCGCTGGCCAACGACGGTCCACGGATGAAGCGCATCCGCCCCGCTCCCATGGGCCGAGCCTATCGTTACCAGCGGCGGCTGACGCACATCGTGCTGTCAGTGGCCGAGCGCGAGAATGCGGAAAGCCTGGTGACTCGCGTGGAAGAGCCGGCGACGGCGTCCGCGCCGTCCGCCAAAAAGGGTCCCGCAAAGAAAACGGCCGCAAAAAAGGCGGCCGCAAAGAAGACCGTGGCCAAGAAATCTGTTGCGCCGACGAAGAAGGCCGCAGCCAAGAAGTCCGGCAAGTAGCCGGGAAGGGAAGAATTATGGGACAGAAAGTCCATCCTTACGGATTCCGCCTGGGAGTGAACAAGCCGTGGCGCTCGCGCTGGTTTTCTGAGCGCGACTACGACAAGCTCCTGGTTGAGGACGTGAAGCTCAAGGCCGAGCTGCGCGAGAAGCTGAAGGCCGCGGGCGTGAGCTCGGTGGAGATCGAGCGTCCGGGCAACAAGCTGCGGTTCCTCATCCGTACCGCGCGCCCGGGCATCGTGATCGGCCGCAAGGGCGCCGAGATCGAGAAGCTGAAGACGGAGCTGGGCAAGCGGACCAACCGCGACGTGTTCATCGACATCATCGAGGTGAACAAGCCGGAGCTGGATGCGCAGCTTGTGAGCGAGAACATCGCGCTGCAGTTGGAGAAGCGCGTGAGTTTCCGCCGCGCCATGCGCAAGAGTGTGGATTCGGCGCTGCGTTTCGGCTGCAAGGGGATCAAGGTGCGTGTCTCGGGCCGGTTGAACGGCAACGAAATCGCGCGCTCAGAATGGTACCTGCAGGGCCGCTTGCCGCTGCACACGCTGCGTGCCGATATCGACTACGGCTTCAGCGAGGCGCAGACCACCTACGGCGTGATCGGGGTGAAGGTTTGGATTTATCGCGGCGACATTTATGAGCAGAAGCGGCGGCGCGAACAGCCGGCGGCGGTTGGATCGGGAGTGTTTTAAGGGCGAGTGATCAGTGGTCAGTGATCAGTGATCAGTTCCCGGTTGTAAGTTCTGAAATGGTTGGGCTCAGGAAGCAGAGGTTATTCGGAAACGCTGGTGTAAGCGAGAAGAACTGACCACTGACCACTGATCATTGACCACTCGTTTTGAGGGTTTTGCTATGTTGATGCCAAAAAAGGTGAAGTTTCGCAAGCAGCAGAAGGGCAAGCGCCGCGGCAAGGCGTGGCGCGGCAGTTCGCTTGCGTTCGGCGAGTACGGATTGAAGGTGCTGGAGTGCGGCTACATCACCGACCGCCAGATCGAAGCCAGCCGTATCGCGATGACGCGCTTCATCAAGCGCGGAGGCAAAATCTGGCTGCGCCTGTTCCCGGACAAGCCGATCACCAAGAAACCGGCCGAAGTCCGAATGGGATCGGGCAAGGGCGCGCTGGATCACTGGGTTGCAGTGGTGCGGCCGGGCAAGATTCTTTTTGAGATGGAAGGCGTAACCCCGGAGATCGCGGCAGAGGCCATGCGGTTGGCTTCCAACAAGCTGCCGCTCAGAACCAAGTTTGTGCAGCGCCCGGGTGCGGAGAAGTCCGCCCCGGCGGAAAAATCTGCGGCAGAGTAATTCGAGCAGCTATTACTCTCTAGCTTCTAGTCAAGATCTTCTGGGGAGTCGAAGAGTAAAGACAAAGTACCCAAGGTTAGAAGCTAGGAGCTAAAGAGCCAGGAGCTAATGGAGATGGAACTCAATAAGATTCGCGCCCTGAGCGACGACGAACTGGTGGCCCACGAAAAGACTTCGGCGGAGCAGCTTTTTCGGCTGCGCTTCCAGGTCTCGATGGGGCAGAACGACGGCGTGAAGAAGCTCAGGCAATTGCGCAAGGAAATAGCTCAGGTCAAGACGGTGGCGCGGGAGCGCGCGCTTGGCATTCGCGGCACGGGCAAGGACGGGGCGGTGGCAGCCGCGGCCACGCCCGCAAAGAAGGGAGCGCGCTAAATGGCGGTGGTAAAAGCAGCAGAAGCGCCTGCGGCGGTATCGCGGCGAAATGAGAAAGTCGGCAACGTGGTCTCCACCAAAATGCAGAAGACCATCGTGGTCGAAGTGGAGATGCGCAAGGCGCACCCCAAGTACAAGCGCATCGTGAAGAGCTCGAAAAAGTTCTATGCCCACGATGAGCAGAACTCGGCGCGGGTGGGCGACGTGGTGCGCATCCGCGAGACGCGGCCTCTGAGCAAGCTGAAGCGGTGGACCCTCGAGGAGATCGTGCGCCGTTCTACGCTGGGCCAGATTGAAGAACTGGAAGCGCCGCAAATTGCCGGCTAGCGCGCGGAACTGAGGAGATAAGACCATGGCAGTGCAAATGAGAACCATGCTCGCGGTGGCCGATAACTCGGGCGCGCGCAAGCTGCAGATGATTCTTCCTCTGGGCGGCGGACTGGGCAAGAAAGCGTCGCTGGGCGACGTGATCACCGCGGCTGTGAAAGAAGCTTCGCCGGACGGGACCGTCAAGAAGGGCAAAGTGGTGAAGGCCGTCATCGTACGCACGCGCAAGGAATACCGCCGGCGCGACGGCACGTATATCCGCTTCGACGAGAATGCGGCGGTGGTGATTGACGACGCGCACGAACCTGTGGGGACGCGCGTGTTCGGCCCGGTGGCGCGTGAGTTGCGGGAGAAGAAGTTTTTGAAAATCGTTTCCCTGGCGCCAGAAGTGGTTTAGGGAGTTCGTAGTTCACAGTTCGTGGTTCGCAGCAGCGGACAATGCGAAAGTACAGTAACTGTGGACTGTGAACTAAGAACTGTGAACTGAGAGAGAATTATGCCGAGTTTGAGTATTCATCGCAATGACACGGTGCAGGTGCTAACGGGTTCAGACCGCGGCAAACAGCAGCGCGTCCTGCGCGTCTTCCCCGACGAGGGCAGAATCCTGGTGGAACACGTGCGCGTAGTTAAAAAGACGGTTTCGTCCAAGTCAGGAAAGAACACCCGGGGCGGCATCGCGGAACATGAAGCGCCCATCGACATTTCCAACGTCGCGCTGGTTTGCCCCAACTGTGGGCCGGCTCGCGTGGCTTTCAAGAAGGACGGAGACACTCGTGTGCGCGTATGCAAGAAGTGCGGGCAGACCCTGCCCACCAAGAAATAGCTGACGGCGGAAAGCTGAAAGCTGAAGGCTGAACGGAGAACCTTCCGCAACGGTAAACGGTCGCCGCGGCGACCACTCCGATGACCGGAAGAAAGAGAGCAAAGAGCAATGGCGGCAAGGCTGAAAGAGAAGTACAACAAAGAGATCCGGCAGGCGTTGCAGAAGGAGCTTGGCCTGGAGAACTCCATGGCAGTTCCCAAGCTGGAAAAGATCGTGCTCAACATGGGTTTGGGCGAGGCCACGCAGAACAACAAGCTCCTCGACCCGCTCACGGCGGACCTGACCCAGATCGCCGGTCAGAAGCCGGTGACCACCAAGGCCAAGAAGTCGATTGCGGCCTTCAAGGTGCGTGAGGGCATGTCGATCGGAGCGATGGTTACGCTGCGCCACGACAAGGCCTACGAGTTTCTCGATCGGCTAATCTCGATTGCGCTGCCGCGAGTGCGCGATTTCCGCGGGGTTTCGACCAAGAGCTTTGATGGCCGCGGCAACTACACCTTGGGGCTGCGCGATCAGCTCATCTTCCCGGAGATCGACTACGCGAAGGTGGAAAAGCTGAAAGGCATGAACATCACCATTGTGACCACTGCCAAGGACGACAACTCGGCCCGCGCGCTGTTGCGTCACTTTGGCATGCCGTTCCGACAGGGAGCGTAAAGGATTTATGGCAACCACTGCAAAACGAGTAAAGGACGCGCGGAAGCCGAAGTTCAGCTCCCGCAAGCACAACCGGTGCAAGCTCTGCGGGCGCCCGAGGGGGTATCTGCGCAAGTTCGGCGTATGCCGTCTGTGCTTCCGCTCCCTGGCGCTGAAGGGCGAGATCCCGGGCGTGGTCAAGTCGAGCTGGTAGCAAAACAGTCGTCAGTGATCAGTTGTCAGTTTGATTTGTGAAGAAACTGGCGACGGTAAGCTTTGAAGGCTGAAAACTGAAATCTGACGACTGACAACTGTAGCAAGCATTTCCGCTGGTTCTCCGGGCAGAAGCTGGCCGGGAGCGAACGGGGAATGAAGGAGAAGGAATGAGTCTGACCGATCCTGTAGCAGATTTTCTGGCGCGCATCCGAAATGCAATCCGGGCCCGCCATCAGAAGCTGGACGTGCCCGCTTCGAAGCTGAAAACCGAGATTGCCCGCATTCTTAAGGAAGAGGGCTACATCTCGAACTACAAGACCCAGGATGAGGATGGCAAGCTGGTCCTGCGCGTGTACCTCAAGTACGGCGGCTCGGAATCGGCCATCCGCGACCTGGCGCGCATCTCGCGTCCAGGCTGCCGCGTCTACATCGGCCACGACGAGATCAAGCGCGTGCAGGGCGGTCTGGGCATTTCCATCATGACCACGCCCAAGGGAGTCATGACTGGCCGCCAGGCTCGCCGCGAAGGCGTTGGCGGCGAGTTGCTTTGCGAAGTGTGGTAGGACGAGTGAAGAAGTGAAAGTGTGAAGGAGGGAATGTTGCAGCTTCTTCGCAAGAGCGAGCAACCGTTCACCTCTTCACTCATTCACTTAATCACTGTTGTTTGGGCTGCAGTGGAACGATGGCGATTGAAAACGGATCACTGAAAACTGATCCTGACAACTGCTTTTCGGGACTCGCAAGCCAAGAAGGATTTGAGAAATGTCTCGTATTGGAAAGAAGCCGATCCCGCTGCCCGCGGGCGTCAAGTACAAAGTGGAGGGCAACACGGTCCTGGTTGAAGGTCCCAAGGGCAAGGTGTCGGCGTTGGTTGCCGAAGGGATTTCGCTGGAGACCAAAGACGGGCAGCTGCACGTGAACCGCTCTGACGATAAGTATGCAGCCTATCACGGCCTGACGCGCGCGCTGGTGTTCAACGCGGTCCAGGGCGTGACCCAAGGATGGAAGAAGGAACTGGACATCGTCGGTATCGGCTACCGCGCCGAATTGAAGGGCAAGGGCACGGTGGTGTTCACGCTGGGTTATTCGCATCCCATCGAGGTTCCTTTGCCCACCGGAATTGAAGTCGCGATTGACCCCAAGCAGACGCACTTGACCATCACCGGCATCGACCGGCAGAAAGTGGGCCAGGTAGCGGCCGACATGCGCTCGCTGCGCAAGCCGGATCCGTACAAGAACAAGGGAGTGCGCTACTCCGACGAGAAGCTGAAGAAGAAGGCCGGCAAGACGGGCGCGAAGTGATCGCGTTTGCGGGGTGTCTGAGCCTCGCGCGATCATCCTGAACCGAGAGAAGGATCTGAAAAAACCGAACGGAGCCGCAGGGCGGCTCCGCTGATAGGAAGAGAAAACGATGATTACGCAGAACAAACGGAACCAGATTCGCAAGCGCATCCACGAGCGCATCCGCCGCAAGCTGTCGGGCACGCCGGAGCGGCCGCGCCTGAATGTGTATCGCTCGCTGAACCACATCTACGCTCAGGTAGTTGACGACCAGGCCGGAGTGACGATCGCTTCCGCATCCACCATCAAATTGAAGTCGGGGGGCAACGTCGCCGCTGCCAGGGAAATCGGCAAAGCAATTGCGGAGCGCGCCAAGGAGAAGGGCGTTTCGAAAGTGGTCTTCGATCGCGGCGGTTTCCTCTACCATGGCCGCGTAAAGGCGCTGGCCGACGCGGCCCGCGAGGCAGGACTGGAATTCTAGGAGCAAGCTATCAGCTCTTAGCCATTAGCTATTAGCTCGCCGCCCGGGACGGAGTTGGTTTTGACGAGCCGAAAGCTGGAAGCTAATAGCTCAGAGCTAAGAGCTAACAGCTCAAAGGAAGAGCAATGACGATATTGAAGAAGAAACTCGACGCCAACCAGTACAACCTGAAAGACCAGGTGGTGGCGATCAACCGCGTCACCAAGGTGGTCAAGGGCGGCAAGAATATGTCCTTCGCAGCGCTGGTTGTGGTAGGCGATGCCGGTTCGGGCGTGGTTGGCTATGGTTCGGGCAAGGCCAAAGAAGTCCCGCAGGCCATTCGCAAGGGGATTGAAAGCGCCAAAAAGAACCTGGTCAAGATCAACCTGACTGCAACCACTATTCCTCATCAGGTTCTTGGCCGCTTCGGCTCCGGGCAGGTGCTGCTCAAGCCGGCTCCGGAAGGCACCGGCGTGATCGCCGGAGGCGCCGTGCGCGCGGTCATGACTTCGGCCGGAGTGCAAAACGTGCTCACCAAGAGCCTGGGCACTGCCAATCCGCACAACGTGATCAAGGCGACATTCGACGCCCTGACCCAGCTCCGCGACAAGGGCGAAGTAGCCACCATGCGCGGCAAGCAGGTGGAGGATCTCTAATCATGGCGGAAACCAAAAAGATTCGCATTCAGTACTACCGCTCGAAGAACAACACGCCGTTCAAGCATAAGGCGGTGGTCAAGGGCCTCGGCTTCACGCGGCTCAACCAGATTGTCGAGCGTGAAGATACCGCCTCGGTGCGGGGAATGGTGAAGACCATTCCGCACCTGGTCAGGATTTTAGAGACCTAGTGAAAAAGTGAACAAGTGAATCAGTGAACATGCCCGGTCTTGTTTCACTATTTCACTCTTTCACTTCTTCACTCTCACAAGCGCGAGTCGTCGGAACCAAAGCTTCCGCCGGCGCTATAGCGAGGGAAAACAATGGCAAAGAATCTATCCAATCTACGCGCGCCGAAGAAGGCTAACACGGAGCGCAAGCGTGTCGGCCGCGGTATGGGCTCCGGCATGGGCAAAACTTCAACCCGCGGCCACAAGGGCCAGCGTTCGCGCTCCGGATCTCACATGATGCGCGGATTTGAGGGCGGCCAGATGCCGCTGCATCGCCGCCTGCCCAAGCGCGGATTCACCAACATCTTCCGCACCGAGTACTCGGTGGTGAACCTGGAAAGGATTGCCGAACTTGAAGGCGTGAGGGAAATCGGCCTGGACGACTACGTCCGGCTCGGCCTCGCTTCCAGCAAAAAAGCGCTCATCAAGATTCTGGGCGCGGGCGAGCTAACCTCGGCCATTACCATCCACGCCCACAAGTTCTCGAAGTCGGCGCAGGAAAAGATCGAGAAGGCGGGCGGCAAAGCCGTTCTTCCGGCCCAGAACCCGGCTGCCGCAGAGGCGTAAAGCGCTGGCCCTGGTTTTCTGCATCCAAACCGGGGCAAACCAGACCGCCGGACGCGACAAGTTCACCGGCCCCCGCGTAAGATGGATGCACACGCGTAAATCGGGCGCCCCGGCGCCTGAAGGAACACCCCGAACATGGTTGAGAAGTTTCTAAACATATTCCGCATTCCCGACCTGCGCAAGCGGGTTCTGTTCACCCTCGGCATTCTGGCCGTTTACCGCCTGGGAGCGTGGATCCCCACGCCTGGCACGAACACCACGCTGATCTCGCGAATGTTCGATCTCCAGGGTGGCTCCGCGCTCGGCCTCATGAACCTGTTCGGCGGGGGCACCCTGCGCCGGATGACCATCTTCGCGCTGGGCATCATGCCCTACATCACCGCGTCCATCATCTTCCAGCTCCTCACCGTGGTGTATGAGCCGCTGGCGCGTCTGCAAAAGGAAGGCGAGCTGGGCCGGCGCAAGGTGACGCAGTGGACCCGCTATCTCACCGTCATCCTTGGCGTATTGCAGTCCATCGGAATCGCACTCATTCTCACTCGGCAGGGCATGGTTCTCAATCCGGGGGTCGGCTTTGACTTGATGGCGGTCCTTACCTTGACCGCCGGCACCACCTTCATCATGTGGCTTGGCGAGCAGATTACAGACCGCGGGATCGGCAATGGGATGAGCTTGCTCATCTTCGCAGGCATCGTGGCCGGTCTGCCCCGCGGCGTCGGTGAAATGGTCGGCAAGGTCCAAACCGGCGCCTGGGGAACATTCACATTCCTCCTCGTCGTCGTCCTGCTTGTCGGAATGATCGCGGTGGTTGCGTTCATCGTGTTTGTGGAGCGCTCGGAACGGCGCATCCCGGTCCAGAGCGCGCGGCGCATCGTGGGCCGGCGCATGATGGGTGGCCAATCCAGCCATCTGCCGCTCAAAGTCAACTCTGGCGGCGTCATGCCCATCATCTTCGCCAGCTCCATCCTCTCGGCGCCGCTCCTTTTCGCCCAGACGGAATGGGTGCAAAACAACCGCTTCCTTTCCCCCATCGTTCAGGCGCTTGCCCCCGGCTACCCCTGGTACGTGTTCCTGAATTTCGTCGCCATCGTCTTCTTCGCCTACTTCTATGTCTCCATCGTGATGAAGCCGGATGACATCGCCGACAACTTCCGCAAGTCGGGTTCCTTCATCCCCGGCATCCGGCCAGGCAAGCGCACGTCGGACTTCATCAATGACATCCTTACCCGGATCACATTGGTGGGCGCGCTCTACCTTTTCGTCATCTACCTGATCCCCACCTGGATGCTCTCCGGCCTGCGCCTCGACAAACTCTGGCTTATAGGCGGGCTCTTCGAGAACCTGCCCACCGCCTTCATCCATGGCCTCAATGTCAGTTTCTACTTTGGCGGTACTTCGTTGCTCATCGTGGTCGGCGTGGCAATGGATACCATCAATCAGGTCGAGTCGCAGCTCATCATGCGCCACTATGAGGGCTTTTCCCCGCGATCCGGTCGTATTCGCGGGAGGAAAACCTGGTAATGTCATCCTTGATTACTGAAGCAATCGTTGGCCGGGATATAGGCCCCAAAATCCTTCCCGGCCCAATCCTTTTGTTGGGCGCACCCGGAGTGGGCAAGGGAACCCAGGCCAAGGAACTGGTCAAGCTTTGGGGCATTCCACAGATCTCCACCGGAGATCTGCTCCGTGCCAACGTGGCCAGGGGATCCGTGCTGGGAAAAGCGGCCAAAGAGATCATGGGCCGGGGCGAACTCGTCCCCGATTCCCTGGTCAACGAGATGGTTGCGGTCCGTCTCCAGGAGCCCGACACCACGCGGGGCTATATCCTTGACGGCTACCCCCGGACCCTTAACCAGGCCGCCTGGCTCGATGGCCGCTTAGCGCAACAACCCCAATGTCTTCCGGTGGTTGCCGTCAGTCTCCAGGTGGACTATAATGAATTGTTGCGCCGTATCACCGGCCGCAGGAATTGTCCTGTCTGCCAGACCATCTACAACGTTTACGGAAAGCCGCCCCGTGTGGAAGGCGTTTGCGATGTAGAGGGTGCGGCTCTGGTCCAGCGAGCTGACGATACGGAAAAAGTCTTTGCGGAGCGCATGCGCGCCTATTCCGCCCAGACCGCTCCGGTCGTCGAACACTACCATGCCCTGGGCCGTTTTGCCGAAGTGGATGGCAACCGGCCAATTGACGTGGTAGCTGCCGGAATTATTTCTGCCGTGGAACGGCTGCGTGAAATCTAAAGCAGCCGCCCGGTAGTTTTGCGCGTTTGACAATACAGTTCGCAGTTCGTAGTGCACAGGCATCCTGACTACGAGCCAAAAACTGAGAACTGAGAACTCTATCGTGGCCGTCGTACTCAAGTCGTCCCGGGAAATCGAGAAGATGCATCGCGCGGGCAAGGTGGTCCGCGAGGTGCTTGAGCTGGTGCGCAGCCGGGTCAAACCGGGCGCCACCACGCTCGACTTGGAGAATATGGCTGCAAAGCGCATTGAGGAATTGGGCGCCAAGCCTGCATTCAAGGGCTATCACGGCTATCCCTGCGTGCTGTGCACGTCGGTCAACAGCGAAGTGGTTCACGGCATCCCATCGGCCAGGCGCACGCTGAAGGAAGGCGATATCGTTTCGGTGGATTGCGGCGCGGTGGTCGACGGCTACTACGGCGATGCGGCCATCACGGTTCCGGTGGGCCAGAAGATCGACCCTGATACGGCCCGCCTGCTTCGTGTCACCGAGGAGTCGCTCAAGTCCGGCATTGCCGCGGTCAAGCCCGGCGCCACACTTGGCGACATCGGCGCCGCGGTGCAGTCGGTGGTGGAAGCGGAAGGTTTTTCGGTGGTGCGCGATTTTGTCGGGCACGGCATCGGATTCAATATGCACGAGGATCCGCAGGTGCCCAACTTTGGCGAGGCTGGCCACGGCATGAAGTTGCGTGCGGGCATGGTCATCGCCATTGAACCCATGGTCAACGCCGGCGGGCCTGATGTCCGCGTCCTCAAGGATGGCTGGACGGCAGTCACCGGCGATGGAAGCATGAGTGCTCATTTTGAGCACACGGTTGCGGTTACCGCCACCGGATCCATGATTTTGACTGATTAACACTCAGTCCAGAACTTGAGAGTGCGCAGGCACTCCAGAGAAGCGGGATACGGTTTGTCCAAGGAAGACGCGATTGAGGTAATGGCAACGGTCATCGAGACCCTGCCCAACGCCATGTTCAAGGTCAAGCTCGAGAACAACCACGAAGTGCTGACCCACGTCTCTGGCCGGATGCGCAAGAACTTCATCCGCATCCTCCCCGGCGACCGCGTGGCAGTCGAGCTCAGCCCCTACGACCTGAATCGCGGACGGATCGTGTATCGCTACAAATAGGTTGTCGGTTTTCAGTCACCGGTTTTCAGGCGAGGCGAGACGTTCTTGCTGACAACTGGGAACTGACAACTGAAAACTAAGAAGGGTAACAAGGCAAATGAAGGTCCGTGCATCGGTCAAAAAGATTTGCGTCAAGTGCAAGGTCATCAACCGCCGCGGGGTGGTTCGCGTGATCTGCGAAAACGCAAAGCACAAGCAGCGCCAGGGCTAACGCGAGCCTGGCTGGAATCGGGAACCCTCCAAGAACGAGGGAGAAGGAAGTAGGGAGCAGGGAGTAGAAAAAACACAGCGACAGTTTTGAGGCACCGTTTTCTACTCCCTATTCCCTACTCCCTGCTTTTCAGGGGCTAGTTAGCCGGAGTCAAGGCTTGCGATGAACCCCGGAGGATTTCCGAGTTTAACCCGTGCGAGCCGGCGCTTTGCCGGAGGCACACTAACCAAAGCCAGAGACCGGCGACCAGGGATCAGAGATCAGTTAAGGCACAGGGCAAAACTGATCACTGATCACTGACCGCTGATCACTGAAAAAGGAATCCGCATGGCACGTATTGCTGGCGTCGATCTGCCCCGCAACAAGCAGGCCCGGATCGCGCTTACTTACATCTACGGCATCGGCAATCCTCGCGCGCACAGCATTCTGGAAAAGGCTAACGTCGACGCCTTCAAGAAAGTCCAGGATCTTGGCGAGGAAGAGGTAAATCGCATCCGTCAGGTCATCGAGGACGAGGGGGAAGTCGAGGGCGATCTCCGCAAGGATACGCAGATGCACATCAAGCGCCTCATCGACATCCAGAGCTACCGTGGCAGCCGGCATCGCCGTTCGCTGCCGGTCCGCGGCCAGCGTACCCACACCAACGCCCGCACCCGCAAGGGTCCCCGTAAGGGCACAGTGGCCAACAAGAAGAAAGCGACGGCGAAGACCTAATGGCTGAACAGAAACCGAAATCTGCCACCGGCAAAACCGGCAAGGGAAAGAAGTTCAAGAAACGCGAGCGCAAGAATGTGCCCTATGGCGTCTGCTACATTCAGGCCTCGTTCAACAACACCATCGTCACCATCACCGATCAGATGGGCAACACCTTGAGCTGGAAGAGCTCGGGCTCGCTCGGCTTCCGCGGCTCGCGCAAGGGTACGCCCTTCGCGGCGCAGCAGGCTGCGTCCAACGCCGCCAACATGGCTCGCGATCACGGCCTGCGCACCGTAGACGTTCGGGTCTCCGGTCCCGGCTCCGGCCGCGAGTCTGCCATCCGCGCCCTTGCTGCCTCCGGCATTGAGGTCAAGACCATCCGCGACGTTACCCCGGTGCCGCACAACGGTTGCCGTCCGCCGAAACGCCGCAGAGTGTAAGAAACAGGGAATAGGGAAAACGGAGTAGGGAGTAGAATTCAAGAATTCGTGCTGACAACTGCATTGGTTTTCTACTCCCTGCTCCCTCAAACAATCGGGCCGGGACGAAGTGCGCACCGTCGCACGTAAACCGGCCGACATCCGAAGTCAGGAGAAGAAATGGCTCGTTATACCGGAGCAGTATGCCGCCTTTGCCGCCGCGAAGGCACCAAGCTCTTCTTGAAGGGCACCAAGTGTCACTCCGATCGCTGCCCAATTGAAAAGCGCAACTTTCCTCCCGGCCAGCACGGCAAGGACCGCAAGGCCAAGATTGTCGGCTATGGCCTCCAGCTCCATGAAAAGCAGAAGGCCAAGCGCATGTACTTCACCCTCGAGGGCCAGTTCCGCGAGTACTATGAAAAGGCCAACCGCGCCCAGGGCGTCACCGGCGAGCTGCTCATCCAGCAGCTGGAGCGCCGGCTGGACAACGTCGCCTATCGCCTCGGCTTTGCCATCTCGCGCCGTCAGGCCCGCCAGGTCGTGCGCCACGGCCATGTCCAGGTCAACGGAAAGAAGGTCAACATCCCTTCCTATCAGGTCAGCGTGGGCGACGAAATCGCCATCCGCGAAGGCGCCAGGAAACTGGTCGTCGTCGAACAGGGTGTCCAGTACGCCGCGCAGAACCCGGTTCCCACCTGGCTCGAGGTCAACTTTGAAAACATGTCCGGCCGCGTGCTCCATTTGCCTAAACGCGCTGACGTCAACCTGCCGATCAACGAACAGTTGATCGTCGAACTGTACAGCAAGTAAGTTGTCAGTGATCAGTAGTCAGTGATCAGCGAAAGCTGATCACGGCTGCTGATCACATGAATGTGCAACAAGCAGTGGAACCCGATCGGAGACGTCAGTGTCGCGCGAGCACTTCTGACCCCTGATCACTGACCACTGATCACTCAACCCGAAGGAGAACTTGCGCGGCCGCCGCAAAATGCATCGCGACGTACTCGCCGCGCGGGAAAGAGACGAATCATATGTTGTGGAGAGGATTCCAGAAACCCAAGCGTCTGGCAGTCGATGCCGAGACACTCACTGACACCTACGGCAAGTTCAGCGCCCAGCCCTTCGAGCGCGGCTTCGGCACCACCATCGGCAACGCACTGCGCCGCACCCTGCTCAGCTCCATTGAAGGCGCCGCCGTCACTGCAGTTCGCATTGAAGGCGTCCTGCATGAGTTCCAGTCCATCGCCGGAGTGGTGGAAGACGCCACTGACATCATCCTCAACCTCAAGCAGATCCCCTTCAAGCTCGCCGGCGACGGCCCCAAGGCCCTCTACCTGCGTGCCGACCATCCCGGCGTCGTTACCTCGGGAATGATTGAGGCAGATGGCGACGTCGAGATCCTCGACAAGGGCATCTACATCGCCACCGTCAGCGAAGGTGGCAAGCTTGAAATGGAGATGCGCCTCAAGCGCGGCCGCGGTTACGTCTCCGCCGACAAGAACTTCGACGGCGACCTTGGCCTGGGCTTCATTCCCGTCGACTCCGTGCACTCGCCCGTGCGCCGCGTCAACTACACCGTCGACGCCGCCCGCCTGGGCCAGATCACCGACTATGACAAGCTCTCCCTCGAAGTGTGGACCAATGGCGCCGTGCTCCCCGCCGATGCCATCGGCCTCGCCGCCAAGCTCCTCAAGGACCACATGAACATCTTCATCAACTTTGAGGAGGAGATGGAGACGGAATCGCGCGGCGAAGCCGGCCCCGTCATCCGCAACGATAATCTCAATCGCTCCGTCGAAGAGCTCGAGCTCAGCGTCCGCAGCTATAACTGCCTCAAGAACGCCAACATTCAAACCATCGGCGAGCTCGTTCAGAAGACCGAAGCCGAGATGCTCAAGACCAAGAACTTCGGCCGCAAGAGCCTGAACGAGATTAAGGAGATCCTCGCGCAGATGGGCTTGAGCCTGGGCATGAAGATCGACGAGCAGGGCAACGCCGTACCCGGACCGACCAGCATTCCACCGGCCACCGCGCTTGCCCAAAGCTACAACGCACGCTACGACGACGAAGACGAGCCGCTGGATTCCGTCGACCTCCAGCTGCCCACCGAAACCGAGAACTTCTGAAAGCCGTGAACCGTGATTCGTGAACCGTGATCGATCACTGGGCACGGTTCACGAACCACGAACCACGATTCACGGACACTGACTTCGAAAGAGAGTTACACCGTCATGCGCCATCGCAATGCAGGATACAAACTGGGACGCAACACCAGCCATCGCCGCGCTTTGCTTCGCAATCTGGTCACGTCCGTCATCGAACGCGACCGCGTGGAGACCACCGTGGTCAAGGCCAAGGCGGTTCGCCCGCTCGTGGAAAAAATGATCACCCTGGGCAAGAAAGGCGATCTCCACGCCCGCCGTCAGGCCCTCTCATTCCTAATGACCGACGCCGCCGTTGAGCGTCTCTTTGAGACGGTCGCGCCCCGCTATGGCGACCGCAACGGCGGTTATCTCCGCATCGTGCGCACCGGTTTCCAGCGCGGCGACGGCGCGGAAAAGGCCTTCATCGAGCTACTCGGAGCCGAGAAGGAGCTCGAAGCCAAACGTCAGAAGCGCGAGGAAGTGAAGGCCAAAAAGCGCAAGGAACTCGAGAAACAGCTCGAAGAGTCAAAGAAGGAAGAGGAAACCGAGGGAACCGAGGGCGGCGAACAAGCCGCGTAGCGACTGATTTATGTCGCAATCAACCCATCAACATATCTTGATATGTTGATGGGTTCACCTTTTGGTAAAGCCGTTCACTCTTTTGTAATATCAAGATGTTTTGATATGAAAAGTGCACCGATCCAGGTGCATTATCTGGCCGCCCCCGCCAGCCGCTGCACCGGCCTGATTCGCGCATAAACGTAAACCAGCGTCATCATCGCCAGTGCGCCCGTGCAGTCCAACAGCACGTCCCACAACGAGGATGTCCGGTTGGGCAGGAAAGCCTGGTGCCACTCATCGCAGCTCGCCATCAGCGCGGTTCCCAGCAACGCCAGGGCGGCATCGCTCAAGAATTTCGAGTGCGGCAGCGTCATCCACCACGCGCGCAGCCAAGCCAGCCCGATCAGCCCATAACCCAAAAAATGTCCCGACTTCCGAATGCGGTGGTGAATGATTTCCCACCTCGCGTCGCTCACGTGTCCGAATATCGCCTGCCAGATCGGGCGCAGGAATCGGCCGGTGTGATCGGCGCCCATGAACGCCTGCGACTCAATCGCGATCACCACGATGCCCAATGCGACCGGCCACCATACGCCAAACCAAAACCGGGGCCCGCGCGCGCTACTCGACATGGTAGTTGGGCGCCTCGCGGGTGATGATCACGTCGTGCACGTGGCTCTCGCGCAGGCCCGCGCCGGAGATGCGCACAAACCGCGCCTTCTCCTGCAATTCCTTGATGGTGCCGCAGCCCACGTAGCCCATGCCCGATTTCAGCCCACCTACAAGCTGGTAGACCATTGCCTCCAGCGGCCCACGGTAGGGCACGCGTCCCTCAATGCCCTCGGGTACGAATTTCGCCAGCCGGTTCTGCCCGTTGCGCTCGCGCTGCACCACGCCTTCAGTCGATATTTCGACATCCGCTTGCTCGGAGCCGTTCTGGAAGTATCGCTCTCCGGAGCCCAGACTCATCGCATTCAGCGATCCCATGCCGCGATAGGTCTTGAAGCTGCGGCCCTGAAACAGGACAATCTCGCCCGGGCTCTCGTCCACGCCCGCAAACAGCGATCCGATCATCACCGTGCTGGCGCCGGCGGCAATCGCTTTCGTAACTTCACCGGAGTACTTGATACCGCCGTCGGCAATGATGGGAATGTTGTGTTCCTGCCCGGCGCGGAACGCTTCCGCAATCGCGGTGATCTGAGGCATGCCCGCGCCGGTCACCACGCGCGTGGTGCAGATGGAGCCCGGACCGAATCCCACCTTTACGGCGTCCGCTCCAGCGTCAATCAGCGCCTTGGCGCCTTCATAGGTGGCAACATTGCCCGCGAGCAATGCCACGCCACCGAACCGCTTCTTGGTTTCTCGCACCGCTTCCAACACGCGGGATGAGTGTCCGTGAGCTGAGTCGATGGCCAACACGTCTACACGCGCCTTCACCAGTTCCGCTGCGCGCTCCAGAAAGTCCCCGGTGGCCCCGATGGCTCCGCCTACGCGCAGGCGACCCTTCTCGTCCTTGCTGGCGTTGGGATACTTCAACTTCTTCTGGATGTCCTTGACCGTGATCAGACCCTTGAGCTCGTAGTCGCCGTTCACCACCAGCAGTTTTTCCACGCGGTGCTCGTGCAGAATCGCCTCAGCCTCTTCGAGCGTGGTTCCCACCGGCACCGTGATCAGGTTCTTCCTGGTCATCACCGCCCCGACAGGAATATCGGTGCGCGTCTCGAAGCGCAGGTCGCGATTGGTGAGAATGCCGACGAGTTTCCCCCCCTGGGTTACAGGCACGCCCGAGATTTTGTACCGGCGCATCACTTCCAGCGCATCGGAGATCAAATGGTCGGGGCCGATGGTCACCGGGTCAACAATCATGCCGCTCTCCGACCGCTTCACCTTGTCGATTTCGCCTGCCTGCTGCTCAATATCCAGATTGCGGTGCACAATGCCGATGCCGCCCTGCTGCGCCATGGCGATAGCCATGCGCGATTCAGTGACGGTGTCCATGGCAGAAGAGAGCAGGGGAGTATTCAGTGTGATGTCGCGGGTCAGCTGCGTCTGGGTGCTCACCTGCACCGGCACCACCTCGCTGTAGGCGGGCACCAGCAGCACATCGTCGAAGGTCAGCGCTTCGGGTAAATTGTTTGTGAGCATAATACTTTGACGCGCCTGGCAGACACGGAGATTCAGCTCTCCGGCCCGGCAGGCGCTTTCAATTATTGTAGCGGACCGGGTCTAGGGCGCTGTGGAAAGCGCGGCAATTCGCGCAACGACGTGCTCGCGGATTAGGCGGACGGTCTCGATGGCCGCAGAACGGTCGAGAACGTGAAACTCAGGAATGTCGTCGTAACGGTTGGTAACTGCAAACGTGCCTATCTTTGACATTTTCTCGAGGGGCTTCGGAAGGACTTCTCCGGCGGCTATCAACTGAGATTCAAGGTAGTTCAGGTCGTGGGTGAATCTGTATTCGACAGACAGCTGCGAAAGCAGCGCCTTCAGCAGCTTCTCGATTGCTTGCTGGACATGGAATCCAAACGGCCCATCGGGAATTCCAGGAGCGGCCAGAACAGTTTCGTCTTCAGCTGCTTTGATAAGCAGAACCTGCGCCTGCCTGTCGATTGCCATTCTCGTACACCAGCTTTCCCCGTCGAAGGATCTTGTAATAGACACTATTCACCGAAGAAAGGAACTCAGCGGCGTAACCTTCGGAGGCGACAATCAGATCGATGATCATCGGTATGTTGCGCAATCCCTCACCGATTCTCGTACGAACTTCTCCCAATTCGGCCTTTCGGTCGTCCGGCAGCAAAACTGCCAAGTCCACGTCGCTGGCATCACTCGCCTCGCCGCTTGCCCAGGAACCGAAAATAAAGACTCGCGAGGGGCGGGCGATCTCGACGGCTTTTCTAACGGCGAGATCGACCTTTTCCGGTGTGGGGCGCCAGCTTTGGCTGAAGTCTTCGAACTCGTTGGCGGTCGGCATGATTGGCGTTTCCGGATCTACAGGCGCTTTCAATCATTGTAGCGGACGGGTTTATGGCGTTGTGGAAAGCGCGCCGACAGGCGCATTGCGGAAGATTCTGAACTACACTCCCACCGGGAACGGCTTGGGGCTCGACTCCTCGATGTTGGCGCCGCCACGCCAGTGCTCAAAACGCCCTTGCAGCAGGCTCGTCAGCCCCGTATACCAGTAGCCGATTACGAACAGGATGAGGAAGGGGGCGGTGAAATAGTTGTGATTGGAAAAGCAGTACGCGATGGCCAGGGCAAAGTAGGCTCCGACGAGCAGCTCGATCCATGGGGCCAGCAGCAGGCGTTTGCGGTACTTCTTGCCTGCGCTTGATTTTTCACCCTTCTTGGCCACGCGGTACTTGGGCGTGCGGGCAAAGGGGCTCTTGATGCCCAGCAGAGCCTCCATCACGGCCTTCGAGTTGGTCACCGTCAGCCCGATTCCCAGCGCCATCAGGAAGGGCAGGTAGAGGAACGACTTCATCCACGATTTTGGGAACAGGACCCGCTGGCTGCCCACGTAAAACACCGCAATCGACAGCGTTGATGCCGTAAACAGCGGAAAATCGATGAGCAGCATCTGGAACCAGCCCTGGTAGAAGCGGACGATCATGCTCGGGATCAGCAGCGCCGTCATCACGATCATCAGCGGATAGCTCATGTTTGCCGTCAGGTGGTATACGCTCTCAACCTTGATCCTGCGCGAGGCCTTGCTACGGAGGAGCCCGGGCAGGATCTTGATACTGGTCTGGATAAGGCCCTTGGCCCAGCGCGCCTGCTGGGTTTTAAAGGCAGTCATCTCGATGGGCAACTCGGCCGGACACTCGACATGCGGCAGGTACTTGAACTTCCATCCGGCCATCTGTGAGCGGTAGCTGAGGTCGGTGTCTTCCGTAAGCGTATCGTGCTGCCATCCGCCGGCGTCGGTGATGGCCTGACGGCGCCACATGCCGGCGGTGCCGTTGAAGTTGAAATACTCGCCCATGCGCACGCGCGCGCCATGCTCCAGAACAAAGTGCCCGTCAAGCAGGATGGCTTCGATCTCCGTCAGCATGCTGTAGTCGCGGTTCAGGTGTGTCCAGCGCGTCTGCACCATGCCAATCTCCGGCTCGGCAAAGTGATGGATGACGTTCATCAGCCAGTCCGGCGGGGGCACAAAATCGGCGTCGAAGATGGCGACGAATTCGCCCCTGGCCACCTTCAAACCCTCGTCCAGCGCGCCTGCCTTGTACCCGTGCCGGTTGGTGCGATGAATGTACTCGATGGGGTGCCCAAGTGCCGCGTAGCGCGCCACGATTGCCGCCGCCACTTGCTGTGTCTCATCGGTGGAGTCGTCCAGCACCTGGATCTCGAGCTGGTCCTTCGGATACTCCATTGCGCACACGGCCTCAATGAGCCGGTCGATGACGAACTGCTCATTGAAGATGGGCAGCTGCACGGTCACGCGCGGCAACTCCACGAAGTTGCTCGGCGGGCTCGGATTGTAATTGCGGCGGTGCTTGAAATACTGGTAGCACAGCGTATAACGGTGCATACCGTAGAGCGCCAGCACGATCATCACGATGAAGTAGGGTGTGAGGAGCAGGGCGTCGAACCAGTTCCAGTAATGGTGCACGTTGGCGAACGGGTCGTTGAATAACGATCTGAGCTGCCGTCCCAAGCTGTTTCGCGAGGCGAACGCCAGAAAAACGCCCATCTTCTGCGATGACGTCCAGATGAGCAAGAGCTTCGTGCTGGCGATCGATGAGCCGAACAGGGCAGTCCTCCGAAAGCGGAACAATGAAAATTGTACGCGAGACGGCCGTGCGAGTACGTTACTGAAGAAAGGGAACATCGAGGAGGCGGCGATGACCGGGACGAGCCGCAAGCGATGGGCGCCCGCCGGCAGAAAGCGGAAAGTGCGTGCAAGGACGGCGCGGCGATGGTGGGTGCAGCTCTTTATGCTGGCTGTCTTTCTTGTTTTTCTCCTTCTATTTGTTCTTGGGCGTATTCGCGGCAGCTTTCCCAGGGAGCATTCGCATTCACATTCCTTGACCCGATAGCATCTAAACTGGAACGAGTCTTGGTTGTACGCTTGGGAGCGAGTGGCGTATCCTTCTCAATCAGTTGGAGATAGTCCCCAATGTCCTCTGTAATTGGCTTACCCCTGGCCGCCGTGGGAGGCAGTTTTCTGCTGGAGTCCCGCACGCCCGAAGAGATATTCACCCCGGAAGACCTGAATGACGAGCAGCGGCAGATTGCGGCCACGGCAGCTGAGTTTGCCCGTGACGAGATCCTGCCTTGCGTAGCGCGGATTGAGTCCAAGGAGCCCGGATTGATGCGCTCCCTGCTCCAGAAGGCTGCGGCGCTGGGGTTCACCTCGGTGGATATTCCTGAGGAGTATGGCGGCGTGGGCATGGACAAGACTACCTCCACCGTCATCACCGATCACATTTCAGTGTTGGCCAGCTTCTCCACTGCGTTCGGCGGCCAGATCGGCATCGGCACGCTGCCGCTGGTGTGGTACGGGACCGAGGATCAGAAGCGGCGTTACCTGCCCAAACTGGCCACGGCCGAGTGGATCGCCGCTTACGCGCTGTCAGAGGCCAGCTCCGGCTCGGATGCGATGAACATCCGCACTCGCGCTACGCTCTCGCCCGATGGCAAGCATTACCTGCTCAACGGCGAGAAGATGTGGATCACCAACTGCGGCTTTGCCGATCTCTACACCGTTTTTGCCAAGATCGATGGTGAGAAGTTCTCGGCATTCCTGGTGGAGCGCACCTTTCCTGGACTGACGGTGGGCGCCGAAGAACACAAGCTGGGCATCCGCGGTTCCTCCACCTGCCCGCTTGTGCTTCAGGATTGCCGCGTGCCGGTAGAGAATCTGCTGGGCGAACCGGGGAAGGGACACCACATTGCGTTCAACGTTCTGAACATGGGCCGGCTCAAACTGGGCGTGGCTTGCGTGGGCGGTGCGCGCCGGGCCTTCGCCGAAATGGTGCGCTACGCCCGCGAGCGCAAGGCATTCGGCAAATCCATCGCCGAATTCGGCATGATCCAACGCAAGATTTCCACCGCCGCGGCGCGGCTGTATGCCGCCGAAAGCATGGCGTACCGCACGGTGGGCATGATCGACGCAGCTCTGGTCGAACTTGCGGCCGGCGCGCCTGCCGATGCGCGCGAGACGCAGCGACGCATTGAGGAGTACGCCGTCGAATGCTCCATCCTGAAGGTCTACGGGTCGGAGATGCTCGCTTTCGTTGCCGACGAGCTGGTGGCCACCATGGGCGGCTACGGCTATGTGGAAGAGTATCCGGCCGAGCGGTTCTACCGCGACGCCCGCATCAACCGCATCTTCGAGGGCACCAACGAAATTAATCGCATGATCATCACCGGCTGGCTGATGAAGCGCGCCATGGCCGGCAAGTTGGCGCTGTTGCCGGCCATCAAGCGGCTGATGGACGAAGTGATGCAGCCGCCCTCGTTCGACGACGCGGGAGAAACCGGCGAGCCGCTGGCGCACGAGGCTGCGGCGCTTTCGGCGGCAAAACAAATCGCGCTGTTTGCCGCTGGAGTGGCCACCCAGCGCTACATGACCGCACTTGAGCAGCAGCAGGAGATCATGGCCGATCTTGCCGATATCGTGGCGCAGGCGTACGCGCTGGAGTCGGCGCTGCTGCGGACGCGCAAGCTTGCCGCCGCGCGGCGCGCGGCCGCGCAGGTTGCAGCGCAGTTGACGGGGCTGCTGGCCGAGGAGGCGCTCGCTCAAGTGGAACAGGCGGCCAAACGGGTGCTCGCAGCCTGCGGTGAGGGCGACACGCTGCGAACGCAACTTGCCATCCTGCGCAGGCTGGCGCGGTCCACACCGGCGAATGCGGTCTCGCTGAGCCGCGCCGTGGCCCAGGCGTGCGTCCATGCGGGAAAGTACCCGCTATTCGGGGCCTGAACCAGAGAACTCCGAGATTCGAGGATTACGCGGCCTTTTGCTGCGCGCCGCGGCTCACGCTCTCGATAATCGCGCGGCCGAATGCGGGAATATCGTCCGGCTTGCGGCTGAAGATGAATTGCCCATCGGTGACCACTTCCTGGTCCACCCAGTTGGCGCCGGCGTTTTTCAGGTCGGTCTTGAGCGACGGCCACGAGGTTACGGTCTTGCCGCGCAGCACGCCCGCTTCCAGCAGCGTCCACGGCCCGTGGCAGATGGCCGCCGTGGTGCGCCCGGTCTCAACAAA
Source organism: uncultured Acidobacteriota bacterium (assembly GCA_963788435.1). Taxonomy (GTDB): domain Bacteria; phylum Acidobacteriota; class Terriglobia; order Terriglobales; family Acidobacteriaceae; genus Telmatobacter. The sequence continues at coordinate 29,928 of CAWBIG010000121.1, forward strand.
CTTCTTGACGAAGTTCACCGCCGCCGGATCCATGCGCAGTCGATCGGGGTTCATCACGCCGCCGGGCAGCACCAGCGCGTCGTATTCGTTGGGGTTGGCATTCTCAAGCGTCTTGTCCACCTTTACGGTGTCGCCCCAGTCTTTGGAATTCCAGCCTTTGATCTCGCCCTCCTTGGGCGCGATGACAAACGTCTGCGCGCCCGCTTCGTCCAGAGCTTTGCGCGGCTCAGTTAGCTCTGCCTGCTCAAATCCGTCGGTCGCCAGGATGGCGATCTTCTTCCCCTTCAATTCAGAAGCCATGATTCCTCCGTTATCCGAGGACTAGGACGCGGGCGCTGACGGGGAGGTTGCCGCTGTGGTTGCGTTCAGGGGACCTCCCGGGACACGAGTCATCTCCTGACGCTGTTTTCAAACGCGATTCAGGAAGTCTTAAGCAATTGCATGTATTCTCGATGTGTCGTTTTCAGCGGTCAATTGCGGGAATCAAATCTCGACACACGCGGATAGGTCGCGAACGCATCCGGAGGGTTTGGTCATGAAGATTGGGTTTGTTCTTGCGGCAGGATTGATGGTGGGGTCGGTACTGGTGAGCGTCGCGCATGCGCAGGAGAGCGGTCCATACAAGGTCATCAAAATTCAACTCACCGGCGGCGAGGGCGGCTGGGATTACGTAACCGCCGACCCGGATGGTCGCCACCTGTTCGTCGCGCGCTCCGGCCGCGAAGGTGGACACATTGGCGTCTACGACCTGGACACGCTGGAGCAGATCGGAGACATCCCCAACGTGAACGCGCACGGCGGCGCAGTGGACACCGAGACCGGGCACGGCTTCGCCACGTCGAACCCGGTGACAATGTTCGACGCGAAGACGTTTGCCGTGACCAAGAAGATCGATACGGGCGGTCATCCTGACGGCTATCTGAACGATCCTTATAACCATCACTTTTATGTGCTCAGTCACGTGGCGCCGAATATCACAATCCTGGACGACAAGGATGGCAGCATCTTGGGCACGATCGACATCGGCGGCGCGCCGGAACAGGCGGCGGCAGATGGCCAGGGCAAGATCTATGTGGACGTTGAGGATAAGGCTGCCATTGCGGTCATCGACGCCAACACCATGAAGATGGTGGGCAAATACGATCTGTCCTCGCGAGGCAGCGGTTGCGCGGGCCTGGCGCTCGACGCCAAGAACGGGATCCTCTTTGCCGCATGCCGCGAAAAGAACAACATGGTGATCCTGTCCGCGGCTGATGGGCATATCCTCACCGACCTGCCGACCGGTGAGGGCTGCGACGGCGTCACCTTCAACCCCGCCACCATGGAGGCTGCCAGCTCCCAGGGCGATGGAACGATGACGATCATCAAGGAAGATTCGCCGACGAGCTTCCAGGTGGAGCAAAACGTCCCGACGCCGATGGGCGCCAGAACGCACACTCTGGACCAGAAGACGGGCAATCTTTACACCATCACCTCGGAGTTCGGGCCGGTGCCTAAAACACCACCTGCGAATTTGCCGGCGAATGCGCCAGCATGGATGCGCAGGCCTCGGCCGCCGATGATTCCTCACTCATTTCAAATATTGGTGATCGGCAAGAGCGAGTAACACGCCAAAAAAATCCCCATGCCGGAAAGGTCACCGAAGCCGGCATGGGGATCAGGAAGACCACCCGTTGGATACACGATCCCTGATTCATTGCCAAAGCTTGACGGGTAACTGGGCGCCAGCTTAGGCAAATCGATCCGGGGGAGCGGTGTGTATCTCGAAGTTAGAGGCTAAGGAAGTAAGTTAGCGCTGGACCTCGACGTTGAGTGTCAAGACCGAAGGAACCGTGCGGTCGTTGAGCACGGCCGGCGACCAGCGGAACTGCCGGACACCGTCGATGACACGCGCATCCACTTGCTGGTTGATGGCGTGCAGCACCTGAATCTGCGTCGGGTTGCCGGTCTCATCGAGCTTGACCTGCAGCACAACGGTCGTGGGATTCACCATCGCCAGGGGCAGCTCATCGGCGGGAATGCTGATGTGCGGCGCATAGACGAGGTGCGGATTGGTAACTCCGGTCGTGACGGAGGTTGGGGCAGAAGCGTCGTTAGCCGGCGTGCCGGTGGCTGCCGCTGCGGTAAGGGTTAGTGATGAAAGCAGAGTTGCGAGAAGAATACGGCGCATGTTGGACCTCCTTTGCGTTGATAGTTACCGTCACCAGTATTGCCCGGCGCGATAATCGCAGTCAAGGCACAAACGCGCTCTCACGACTTATCAATGAGTTACAGTCAATTCTGTATCTCATTGCGAGAAACGCATGAGGATGTAATAAAGATTGTGGCCAATTGTCACCGTACAGTGACGTTGCATTCAGAGTCGTGCCTGGTACAGCATTCGGCACGCTGCCAATCGGAAACACGGGCCGCTTCCTGCGCGAGGGAAGATCGTTTCATTCACTCGAGCCACGCTACTGCGACGACCGCGCGCATGGCGGCATTGTTGCAACTGGCGCACTAGCAAAGCAAACGGCCCGCGTCTCAAGTGAGAAGCGGGCCGCGCGTGTTGCTGTTGAGCTGTTGCTTATGCCTTCGCTGACGTCAATGCCCCCAGGTCGGCCGCCATCTTCTCGGTGGTGAACGACTCCAGCAAGTCGCCTTCCTTCAGGTCGCTGAAGTTGGCGATGCCGATGCCGCACTCCATGCCGTTGGTTACTTCGCGGGCGTCGTCCTTGAAGCGTTTGAGCGAGCCTATTTTTCCCTTGAAGATCTGCTCGCCGTCGCGCATCACCTTGATTTCCGAATCGCGGCGGATTACGCCGTCCTGCACGCGGCAGCCGGCGATGGTGCCCACCTTGGGAATCCTGAAGATGTTGAGCACTTCCGCGCGGCCCTGGTAGTTATCCTTGAACGTGGGTTCCAGCATGCCGAGCATTGCCTTTTCAATCTCATCCTGCAGTTCGTAAATAATCGAGTGCAGGCGGATGTCCACGCCTTCCTGCGCGGCGAGTTCGGCCGCTTTACGTTCCGGCCGCACGTTGAAGCCAATGATGATCGCGTTCGACGCGGTCGCCAGCAGCACGTCGCTCTCGGTGATGGAACCGACGCCGGAACGGATCACCTTGATGCGCACCTTCTCAGTGGATTTGCCCGAGAGCGAACTCTCCAGCACTTCCACCGAGCCGGTCACGTCGGCCTTGATGATGAGAGCCAGGTCTTTCACGCCCGCCTGGCGAATTTGCTCGGAGAGACCTTCAAGGGTGGCGCGGGCGCTCTTGGCCAGCTGCGCATCGCGCTCCTTCATCTTGCGGTACTGCGCAATGCCCTTCGCCGTGTCGCGGTCGGCCACCACCAGGAACGTGTCGCCGGAATCGGGCATCGCCTGCAGGCCCAGGACTTCCACCGGAGTGGATGGTCCGGCCTGCTCCAGCGCACGCCCGCGATCGTCAAACATGGCGCGGACCTTGCCGAAGGTGTTGCCCACGATGAAGCTGTCATTCAGGCTGAGTGTGCCGTCCTGCACCAGCACCGTGGCCACGGCGCCGCGCCCGCGATCGAGCTTGGCTTCCAGCACCGAGCCCACCGCCTTGCGTCCCGGCATCGCTTTGGGCGCGTTCAGGTCGCTCTGCAGGCAGATCAGTTCCAGCAGCAGGTCAAGGTTGATGCGCTTCTTCGCGGAGACTTCCACGAATACCGTTGAACCTTCCCCGCCGCCGGCCCATTCTTCCGGAACCAGTCCGCGATCGGCAAGCTGCTTCTTCACGCGCTCCGGGTTCGCTTCCGGCTTGTCGATTTTGTTCACGGCCACAATGATCGGCACATTCGCAGCCCTGGCATGATCAATCGCCTCGAGGGTCTGCGGCATGACGCCGTCGTCGGCCGCCACCACGATCACCACGATATCCGTGACCTTGGCGCCGCGTGCCCTCATGCGCGTGAAGGCCTCGTGACCAGGAGTGTCGAGGAAAACGATCTCGCGGCCTGAAACCGGCGAGCCTTCCTTGCTAAAGCGCACCTTGTAGGCACCGATGTGCTGGGTGATTCCGCCGGCCTCCCCCGCGGCCACGTCGGTTTCGCGGATGGCGTCCAGAAGGCTCGTCTTGCCGTGATCCACGTGACCCATCACCGTCACTACCGGCGCACGCGGAACCTCGAGTTCGTTGGAGTTCGGTGCTTCGACAACTTCTTCAATGGCCTGATTCGCCAGCTCTTCTTCGTAGCTGATCACGGTCGCTCCAGCACCGAACTTGGCCGCGACATCCTTCACCATCTCCGCGTCCAGCGACTGGTTCACGGTGACGAAGATCCCGCGCATCAGCAGCGCGGCGATCAGGTCCTTGGCGCGAATCTCCAGCTTCTCGGCCAGATCTTTCACGCTGATGCCCTCGGTCACGGTAATCTCGCGGCTGATGGGCACGGGCTCAGTGCTAAGCTGTGCAGCCCCGCCAAATCGTGGCGGCGGGACAAAGCCCTTCATCGGGCCTTCCTTGGTTTTGGGATACTGCTGGCCGCCGCGTCCGCGACCCCTGGCTGCAGGGCCACGTGCCGGACGCGGAGCTTCGCCTGCAGGCGGGGCAGTGCCGCCGGGGCCGCCGAAGCCGCCCGGACGCGCACCGAAACCGCCGGGACGGGGACTGCCGAAACCGGGACGCTGGCCGAATCCAGGACGCCCGCCTGGCCCGCCAGGACCACCCGCACCGGGCTGGAAACTGCCGGGCGCAGTGCGCGTGGGGTGCTTGGGGCGAGGACCCGCGCCAAATGGTGTGGGCGCGCCTTGCGTGCGTTGCGGGTACCCGCCCTGGCCGGGCGCACCCGTCGGCCGCCGATCGAAAATTGGCTTGCCGCGCTGGATGGCGCCCGGCGCAGCGGCTGCGGCGCCTGCCGCCGCGGGACTGACTAGCGGTGCTTTGTACACGGGCCGCGGGCCCGTCTGGGGCATCACCACCCGGCGAATGGGCGGAACCGGCGCAGTGGTCGTTTCGAGTTCAGCGGCTTCCGGAGCGGCAATAATTCCCTCAGCAGGCTCCTCTATAACCGGCGCTGGAACGGCTGCTTCAACCCGTGGCGCGGCTTTCGCTGGTTCAGGCGCGACTGGCGCCGGGACCGCCGGAGCAGCTTCAGCAACGAGCGTTGAAGGTGCAGGAACAGTCGGCGCTGCGGGTGCTGCCGCAGCCGGTTTGGCCGGAGCGGGCGCTACTTCCGGCGCGCGGGCCGGAGGCGCAACCGGTGGCTTTACCACCACCGCAACCGGCGGCGCCGTGGCCACCGCGGGGCGCTGCCCCGGCGTTGTCGCGGCAGCTGGTTTGGCCACCACTGTTGCCGAAGGACGAGACGAAATCGCCCCTTGCTTGGCCGGAACTGACACGATCTGCGGCGCCTGGCGGGCGGCGGGCACAACGCGGCGAGGCTCCGGTTTGGCTGCTGCGGGCGGCGCCGCGGCCTCAGCCGGTTTGGGCGGCGTGGCCTTCGCAGCCGGCGCTGGCGCGGCTGGTTTGGCGGCAGCGGCCCTGGAAACATGGCTCCGCCGCGCTGCTTCTTCGTCTGCCTTTTTCTTCTCCGCGATGAGTTTCGCTACGTCGCCCGGCTTGTGCACATGCGACAGATCGATCTTGGGCTGTATGCCGTCCCGCGCACGCGCTGACGGGGCCGCATGCGCGGCCGCGCGCGCTTTGCCAAAGTGCCCGCGGACCTTTTCCGCCTCATGATCCTCGATCGAGCTCGAGTGCGTCTTCCCCTCGCCCAGTCCCAGTTCCGTCAGGACGTCGAGAACCTCCCGGCTCTTGACTTCCATCTCGCGCGCGAGATCGTTGATTCGAACCTTGCTCATCCGCCTCTTTTCAGAACCCTGCTACCCAAAGCCCTAAGTGCTCATAGCTACCCTCATGGCATTGGCTGCTGTTTCAGTTTCCACTGCTGGAAACTCCATTATCCCTTGAAACGCGGGAATTCGCGTTACTCCGCCGTTTCATCTTCATTGCTTGTTTTGCCCTCTTCCCTGTCCAGCACGGGAAGCTCCGATTCGTCCGGAACGGGCACGTTGTCCACCGCCAGCTCGGCCGCCGTCATGCTCTGCACCTCGGCATCGGCCTCGTTTTCCGCGCCGGCTTCGCCGGTCTCGAGTTCGTCAATCTCCGCTTCAGCCGCTCGCTCCTGCTCGGCTTCTTCCAGCGCTTCCTGTGCGTTCTCCAGCTCTGCTTCCGCCGTTTCCGCAACCGCAGGCGGAGTCAGTACTTCAAGCTCACCCGTCGCCGGAGCTTCGGTGTCCGCTGCCGCAGTCTCTGCGGCCGCACCCTCCGGCGCCTCTTCGGTTGGAGCCCCTTCCTCGCCTTCCTCAAAATGCCCAAAGTAGTGCCGCACCGCTACCGATATCCGCTCCAGCGTTTTCTCGCCGATGCCCGGAATCTCCTCCAGCTGCTCCGGCGTCATATCCGCCAGCGCTTCCACGGTGGTAATGCCCGCCGTCACCAGCTTCTGAATGATTCCGTCGCCCAGTTCCGTCACCTGCTCAATCGGCGTTGTCGGGCCGCCGCTGAGCGCCTGCATCTGCTGCTCCACTTCCTGGCGCTTCTCTTCTTCGCTCTTGATATCGATCTTCCAGCCCAGCAGCTTGGCCGCCAGCCGCACGTTCTGGCCCTTTTTGCCGATGGCCAGTGAAAGCTGCGTATCGTCCACAATCACTTCCAACTGCTTCTCAGTCAGATCCGAAATGGAAACGCGGCTTACCTTCGCCGGCTGCAATGCCTTCTCGGCAAACGTAGTAATCTCTTCGCTGAATTCGATGATGTCGATCTTCTCGCCGCGCAGCTCGCGGATGATCGATTGCACCCGCATGCCTTTCATGCCCACGCATGCGCCCACCGGGTCCACGTCCTTGTCGCGGCTCATCACCGCTATCTTGGTCCGCTCCCCAGCTTCGCGCGCGATGGCACGAATCACCACCGTGCTGTCGTAAATCTCGGGCACTTCACTCTGGAACAGGTTCTGCACCAGCTCCGGCGCCGCCCGGCTCACAATCACCTGCGGACCCTTTGCTGCGCGGTCCACCTTCAGCAGCACCACGCGCACGCGCTCGCCCACCGAGAACGATTCCAGCCGCGACTGCTCCCGCTTGGGGCAGCGCGCTTCGGCCTTGCCCAGGTCGAAGATGACGTCCTGACCCTCGAGTCGCTTTACCGTCGCGTTCAGCACTTCCTTTTCGCGGTGCGCGTACTCCTGGAACACCGTATCCCGCTCCGCCTCGCGCACCTTCTGGAAGATCACCTGCTTGGCCAGCTGCGCCGCGATACGCCCCAGCGGGCTGGTGTCCTTGTACATCCGGATCTCGCTGCCCACCTCCACGCCGGGCGCCAGTTCGTTGGCTTCCTCCAGCGTGATCTCGTTTACCGGATCCTCAATCTGGTCCGGGTCGGCAACCACGGTCTTGTACACGTAAGCCGTGATCTCGCCCGTCTCCTTGTTCAGCTCGCCGCGCATGTTTTCCTGCGTCTTGTAGTACTTGCGCGTGGCCAGGGCGATGGCTTCCTCTACCGCTCCTACAACGATCTGGGGCTCTATGCCCTTTTCCCGGCTTAACAGCTCGATGCTCTGATACAAGGCGCTGGACATGGTCTGCGTACTCTCTTCTGCTTCAAATCTGTCTGCGGCCCGATCCTCCGTGCCACAGCTCCGTTTCGCCCCTCGGGGCCTGCTTTGTAACAGGGCACGACTTCAGTCGCGCTGCCACAAATCCACTTTGAAAGGGCACCATTTCAGTCGTGCCGTAACAGCTCCACAATTGGCCCGGGCTTTAGCCCCTGAGGGGTGCTTTCGCCCGATGCCGCTATTCCCTAAATCTCCGGAACGAGTTGCGCCTTCTCCACGTTGTTCAGCGCAATCTCCACCGTCGTGACTCCGGCCTTCCGGCTCTTCGAGTTCTGCTTCACTGCGCCCAAATCAATCAAAATCTCTGGTGCTCCAGGTTTCGTTTTTGAGACCTGGGTTAACCGCCCGTGCCAGTGCCGGTTATTCCGAATCGGCTCGAACGTCTGCACCTTCACCAGGTTTCCTTGAAATCGTTCGAAATCCTCCGTCGTCCTCAGGATCCGGTCCAACCCGGGCGAACTTGCTTCCAGCGTGTACTCGCCGCCTGGAACCAGTTCTTCCACATCCAGCAGCACGCCAAAATCCCGGCTGAACTCTTCACAATCTCCATGTGTGATGCCCGATAGCTGCTCCGGGCTGAGTGTTCCCTCCCGCAGCGCCTGCGGCAACTCGCCGCCTCCCGCGGCGATTTCTTCTTTCATCCGCGCTCGCCCCGCGGCATCCTTTTCCAGGCACACCCTCAGAATCCTGTCCTTGGCTGAGCCGGCGAACTCCACGTCCACCACCTCCAGCCCGTGGGAGCGGGCAACCCGCTCTGCCGCCGTCCGAATTGCCTCCAGTGCTACAGCCATCTGCTTCAAACCACATGAGTTATGCATTGACCGGTGCTTAGTGACCCGGCCCGCGACTAACCCGGAACATGCCTTTGGGCCCCCAAAAACCGCCCTGCGCCGCCGCGAGTTTTAGGGGGGAAATCGAGCCAAATAAAAAGTGGGCCGTAAGCCCACTCATCTCTCCGCCAGCCGGACGATTCACGGAACACCTGGCGGACAAACGCGTCTGCTTATCTAGGATACGGCGTTTCCCCGAGAATTACAACGTTGCGACAGCCGCGACCCGAATTCTCAATCGAATTGACGCAGGACTGCAGGCGCTATACAATGTATATACATTGCGATGGACGTCTATTTCCTTTACCGCAGTCAGAAATTCCTCTGGGACTCGGAGAAGGCTTCCGCAAACGAATCCAAGCACGGCGTCCGTTTCGAATCCGCTTGCCCGGTGTTTTTCGATCCATTTGTCCGCTATGTCGAGGCAAGCGTGGAATAAGAGCGGCGGGATGCGGCCCTTGGAATGACTATCGACGAGGGCCTCTTGTTTGTAGTGCACGTTTGGCCTGACGAAGACATAATTCGCGTGATTTCCGCCAGGATGGCGACCGCGTCGGAACGGAGGTCCTATGAAGACGGTGAGTGAAAGAATTCGCGAACGGCTCCGCAAGGATCGCCCTATGACGGCGATCAGTATCCGCATGCCTGTGGATGTTATCGAGGACCTGAAAGAAATCGCCCCATCCCTCGGCTTCTCCGGCTATCAGTCGCTCATTCGCGCCTACATCGGCCAGGGATTGCGAAAGGACCAGGAGCGCATGGAGAATTCGCAAATGATGGCGATCACCGAGAGCCTTCGCAAACATGGAGTAGCCGACGAGGTGATTTCGTCGGCGATCGCGGAGGCACAAAAGAAGAGCGCTTGAACCTATTGAACCGTTAACTTCTCCGACCTCCGGAACCACGCGGCGAGCAGAATCCCCGCCACCACCAATGCAATCCAATCCACGGTAATCACCGCCAGCTCGAACGGCAACCCCATCTCTGTGCCAAACCGCGCGGCGAAACCGAAGAACGCGATCGCGACCAGCAAGGCGGCGATTCCCAGCGTCCACCGAATCGCGTTTGCTGGCCGAATCCCCGCGGGAAGAGCTGCGGCCAGGAACGCAAACGCAGCAGCCAGGAAAAGAAATCCAAGGTCCTCCATGGCGATGAACAGCCCCCTCGGGTTGTACTGCGTAAACGGCGCTACGCCATCCATTTCGTGGTGCTCCAGGCCGGGCTGAATCACCAACGCCTGCACAAAGTAATCCAACGTTACCAGCGCCGTGGCCGCCACCGAGAACAGGGCCGCAATCAGCGCCCAAGGCTTGCGTCGCGGCGGAACACACATATACACGCAGGCCACTACCACGGTGAATAGCGGAGTGAGCAGAATTGCCGGAGCCATCCACAGGTAGTCTCGCGGAAAGAAGCGCCCCGCATCCGCGTAAGGGTAAAGAGTGCAGTCGCCCACACACAAAGGCCCGGAGTGCGGCGGCGTGGCAATACCGAGAAGAAATGCGATGGCGGCAAGTCCGGCCAGGCTGAGGGCAACCGGGAATCCGATGCGGCAAGCGGTTCTGGCAGCGGCGGCAACTTCAAGATGCGTGGTCAGATGGGCGGACATGGCCCCTCCTTTGTCAGGCTGGGTGGCGACCTCACGGAGGAGAAGCGGGCTCAAGCATACGGCGAAAAGGCGGACAACACAACGGCATTCCCGCCGGTCGCCTATCATCGAAAACATGGCTGCCACGGGCGAAGCATTGCGATTGGAAAACAGCCGCGCACAGGTGCTGCGCGATACCTGCGAGGCTGCGCTTGACTACCTTGGCGGCATCGACGCCCGCCCCGTGGCCCCGCGCCCCGAAGCCGTAGCCGCGCTCACCGCCCTTACCGGCCCCATGCCGGAATCCCCCACCGATCCCGCCGAAGTCGCCCGTCTGCTTGCCCGATACGGTTCGCCCGCCACCGTAGCCAATGGCGGCGGCCGCTTCTTCGGCTTCGTCAACGGCGGTTGCTTGCCCGCCGCCATGGCCGCGGCCTGGATGGTTAGCGCGTGGGACCAGAACGCCGCCATGCAGTGCCAGTCGCCCACCGCCATCGCGCTCGAAAACACCTCCATCGAGTGGACCCGCGAACTGCTCGGCCTGCCCGAGGGAACCGGCGGCGCCGTAGTTACCGGCGCCACCATGGCCAACTTCTGCTCGCTCCTGGCCGCCCGCCACAAGCTGCTCGAGCGCGCCGGCTGGGACATCGAGAACGACGGCCTCTTCGCCGCGCCCGAGCTCACCGTCGTCATCGGCGACGAAGCGCACTCCTCGCTGATCAAGGCCCTCGGCATGCTCGGCCTTGGCCGCAAGCGCGTGGTCCGCGTGCCCGTCGACGGCCACGGCCGCATGCGCGCCGACGCACTCCCCCACCTCACCGGCCCCACCATCCTCTGCCTTCAGGCAGGCAACGTGAACACCGGCGCCTTCGATCCCGCCGGCGCCATTTGCCCGGAGGCCAGCGCGGCCGGCGCATGGATCCACGTGGATGGCGCCTTCGGCCTGTGGGCTGCAGTCTCGCCCCAGTACCGCCATCTCACCCACGGCTACGAGCTGGCCGACTCCTGGGCCACTGACGCCCACAAGTGGCCCAACATCGGCTACGACTGTGGCATCGCCCTCGTCCGCGATCCCGCCACCCTCCGCGCCGCCATGGAGGTGCAGGCCGCCTACCTGCATCAGGGCGAAGGCCGCGAGCCATCGCAATTCAATCCCGAGCTCTCGCGCCGTGCCCGCGGTGTCGAACTCTGGGCCGGCCTACGCTCGCTGGGCCGCGCCGGCATAGCTGAGATCGTCGAGCGCACCTCGTCCCACGCCCGCCGCTTCGCCGCTGGCCTTCGCGCCGCCGGCTTCCGCGTGCTCAATGATGTGATCATCAACCAGGTCCTGGTCGACTTCGGCTCGCCGGAGAAAACCCTCTGCACCGTCGCCGCCATTCAACAGGAAGGAACCTGCTGGTGCGGCTCCACCGTCTGGCAGGGCCACACCGCCATGCGCATCAGCGTCAGCTCCTGGGCCACCACGGATGACGACGTGGACCGCAGCCTCGCCGCCATGATCGAGGCTGCAAACGTGGCGTGAAGGATAGGGCAAGGCTCGTTCCCCTCACTGCGTGACGGGCCGAGTTGTAAATACTCGCCTTGTCACTGCGCAATCCTCTGCAAGCTGCTAAATTGCTCGCCAGATTTCGAACCCCGGTTCCAAACCGGGGAAAGGAGCGCTCCTATGCGCAACGCATTCTTCAATTGCGCCACCGCGCATTGCCTCAAGAGACCTCGCGCATTACTCGCGAGCCTCGTGCTGGCACTCAGCACTTTGGCGTTTCTCTTCACCGGGCCCGCTTCCATCGCGCAGGATTCAAAAACCGAAGCAGTGCTGCCCGCGCCATCCAAGGGCAAAGCCATCGTCTGCATCTACCGCACCTATCGCTTTACCGGCTCAGCTTCACACGACGAGATCTTCGTCAACGATTCGCACCTGGGCAAGCTACTCAGCGACGAATACGAATTTACCGAGGTGCCTCCGGGAACAGTTGTGATCGCGGGCCTGCCCAAGATGTACTACGGCAGCATCATCATGTCCGCCGGCGCGGCCCTGAATCAGGCCAGGCAGAAGGAGAACGAGCGCGCCCGGTTTGATGCCGAGGAGGGCAAAACCTACTACTTCAAATGGACCGCCGGCACCATGGCAACCATGATCAAGGTGACGCCGGTGGATGCCGATAAAGGGGCGAAGGAGATTCGCAAGCTCCATCTTTCAAAGCCCCCGGACGACGAAAGCGCACCCAAGCAGGATACGAGCGGCACTGACAAGCCGCCGGCGAATTAGAGCGCTGGAGACGACTGGAAGAGATCTCCTCCAACGAATCCCGGAGGCGAGGACGGATGTGTCAGCATGCGCCGACCTGCCCCTTGGCGCGTGATTTCCTATTCAGCCGCGCAGGGCGTTGGCGAAGATCGTGAATAGTTTTCGAAAGCTGGGCTGAGCCTGGAAGCGCGTCAGCAGGCGCCCCAGTACATTGGCCCTGCGGTTGGTGATGAACCATGGCGGGCGCGGCAGCAAGGAGAATCGCAGGCTCAGCAAATTGCGAGGGAACGGAGTAAACGGCGCCTCCACCACGGTGCGCTGCGGCCGATCGAACAGCATTGCGTTGTGAACAACGCCGATGCCGCTTTGCACGCGATCAAGAGTATGGCCGGGGAAAGCGCCCCAGGTGGCATAAGGCAACAGGAAAGCGAGACCGGTCCATGCGTTGATGGAGATGGCGCCATAACGCAGATCCGCGATGATCTCATCGAATCGCCGCCTCCCGATTTTTCGCAAGGTTCGCGGATGGATGAGGATATTGGCCCCCAAAGTCCCGGCAAGGTTCTGGTTGGCGTAGCGTATAGCGTCAATGAGAAAGCTCTCTTCGTCCGGGCAGCGCAGTTCGGTCACGCCAAGAGCGGGGGCGAACACCTCAAAGGTTTCAGCGATGGGATTGGCGCCGGCCTTGAAAGGGAAAATGCCGCATTGATTAGCGGTTTCGATTTGTGCGTGAGCCCGTTCGGTGAAACTTCGCCCGGCGGCCTCTTGAAATCCCATGAGGCGTGTCCTCGCGCCGGGATAATAAAGCGGGCGCGGCGCTGAGGCGGCCAGCGTGGCTTTCAGCGTCTCCAGGAACGCCTCTTTCTGCCCCCAGTTTTCGGAGAGAACCAGCACCTGGCACGCGATGCAGTTGAAGCCCGCGTTATGAAGTTTCTGCGTGGCCACATTCTGCGCCTGGAAAACGATATCGGCCTTGGACCATGGGCCGGGCACGACGATGGTGGGAGAAACTCCGCCGAGTTCGGAGGTGATGGGCCGCTTGTTCTTTGGCGTCCCGGCCAGCTTATTGGCGGTGGCCTCATCGCCGGCGCCCCAAACGACTGCGTCATGCGCGGCAGCGGAGCCGGTAATGTGGATGGTCTCAACCAACGGATGATTTGCGAGATACTGTCCCACGCTCGCGTCACCGCTGACGATCCGCAGGAACCCTGGGCCAATCAAAGCGGCCAGCGATGAATTCAGGAACTTCGCCAGATAGTCGTTGACGGGGTTCATCTTGAGCAGCACCACCTCGTTGTCCACGAACAGCTTATGCAGGCAGTCCAGCGGCGCGATGGCGGCAATGTTTCCCGCGCCCAGCACCAGTGCCACCTTTCCGCCGGAGGTGTGGGTGTAACCGGCAGCGGTGTGCTGTGCGAGATTGGTGCGGGTCACATCGGGTTCCATCCATACTTCGGCACGCACGCCGTTCAGGAGCAACCGATCCCAGATGGAGTGCGGCATAACCTCCACGGCGAGCTGGCCGTTGGGCAGCTCGCGCATTGGCAATCCATCCAGGTGCTTGTTGCCGGCGATCTTTGAGAGTGTCTCCATGAGGGCGTCGCAATATGTAATGAGGGCATAAGGGCCGCTGAGCCACTCTTCCCCAGCCAGGGGTGCGTCCACCGCGAGTCCCTTTTTGCGGGCAGCGGTCTCAGCCCAGTCCCGCGCCACCCGATTCACGCCATCCCTGATCTGGGCAAGGATGGCCTGACGCGTCGTCACCGTGGTCTGTGCCCAAAGCTGCTTGTGCCGGCTCAGCCGTTCCAGATTGTCGTCGAGGCTGTCGGGTGCGATATTCATATCCGCTGTTCAATGGTCGAGCGATCGGCACGTTCCCGTCCTGCTTTTGTGTGCTCAAGCCACTTTAAATAAGTGTCGATCATTTGGGCCGGGCACACTCGGATTTTGCTCGGTCGATCCCGACGGCCGTCAACTTATCTCCGGCGGCACAAGCGAATCCCTCGCCACCTCCGCCGCCGAACTCAGCCTGACTGCTGTAGCCTACAAAACATTTTCGACAAAACTGCGAACCATGGGAATATCTCCGCGCCCCTCGCGTCGTTCCCCGGTGTCGAGAGCAGTGAGCCAAACGGCCACCGCCTCAAAAATCACACCCAAGGAGATCAAAGTCATGAAATTCCGCACCGTCGCATTCGTCGCCGCCCTCGCCACCCTCGCCGCCACCGCCGTAGCCAACGCCAGCACCACTTCAACCGAGGATCACCTCTACGCCGCCGGCAGCATGACCTACAACAACGTAACCCTGGTGGGCGGAGAACTCGCCGTAGTCGCTGTCAAGCCCGAGGGAAACACGGTCCTGCACCTCAGCGTGTATGACGCCAACGGCCACATGATCGAGCAGACCAACTGCTACGAGTCCGGCTGCTGGGTCCGCTTTACCCCAGCCTGGACCGGCAACTTCAACATCGTGGTTGCGAACCTGGGGGACTACCAGACCGACTTCGGAATCGCCGTCCGCCAATAACAACAGTCCATCCCCGTCCTCGCCCAATCTGCCCGGGAACCTGGAAGCCACCACTTCCTGGTTCCCGGGCAGATCCGTCTCTGTCTCGCTTGGCGGGCGATACGATGACTCTTGTGGCGATGGACCCCGCCGGCCTTCAACCCGTCTCCAGGAACACCAGCGAATCCCTGATCGCTGCCGTCGCGCGCAGCGTAAGCGATGCCCGCGCCGGCATCTTCGGCCCAGCCTCCATCACCTGGCAGATCAATCGCGAGTCCGCCCTCTTCCTCGGTGCGGGCCGGGCCGCATTGCTCCAGCTCGCGCATCCCTGGGTGGCTACGGCGCTCCAGCAACACTCCACGCTCATGCAACGCCCCATCGCGCGCTTCCACTCCACCTTCCGCATCCTCTTCACCATGGTCTTCGGCTCCGAGGATCAGGCAGCGGCCGCCGCGCGCCAGCTCTACTCAAGGCACATCTATATTCAGGGCGAGCTGACCGAGCCCGCCGGACGCTTCCCGCGCGGCTCGCACTATGAGGCCAACGAGATCGACGCACTGCGCTGGGTCTATGCCACGCTGGTTGAATCCGCCGTTCTCGCGTATGAGTTCGTCCTGCCTCCGCTCACGCCCGCCGAGCTCGACGCCTACTACGCCGAAAGCCGCACCATGGCCGCTCTCTTCGGCTTGCCCCCCGATGCGCTTCCCCTCGATTGGCAAAGCTTTCTAACCTACTGTCGCGAAATGGAACAGTCGGACCAGCTCGGAGCCACCACATCCGCCAGCGCCATGGCCCGGTCGCTTCTCGCCGGCGCAGGTTCCCGGATCAAACCGCCGCGATGGTACCGGGCCCTCACCACAAGCTGGCTTGCGCACCGATTCCGCGCCGAGTTTGGTTTGCTGTTTGGCCCCGAGGACCAGCGAGCAATTGTCCGCGCGCGCCGCCGCCTGCCGCGGTTTTACCGCTCACTTCCGCCTGTTGCGCGCTTTGTCGGCCCGTACCACGAAGCGCAATCCCGCCTCAAAGGCCGTCCTCCCGGCCCTATCGCCCGCGCTTCCAACCGCTTCTGGATCGGCACTCCGCGGCTTCCGCTCGCCGGCTGACTGCCTCAATTTGTCATCGGCCTCTTACCTGCCAACGTGGTATATTTGCGCTACCGCATTTTCTGAGTCAATTCTCCCCTAGGGCCCCTGCGGGTCAACCTCACGCGATCTCGAAGATAGCTGGCTTCGAGTTTTTGATCGCAGGGTTGTATGGACGGGAAAGTCGGCGCCCAATCCACAAGGCTCAATGACTCGGAAACTGCCACCATTCAGGCCCTGTTAACGTCCATGCGTGCACACAAGCTGCGATTTCGAGGCGTTGCTGCCGCCGTTTCTCTGGGGCTGGCCGCAGGGCTGCTGCTCGGCATGCTCTGGGGCCGAGAAGTGATCCTGCGCGTCTCAGAGCAGAAGCTCTCCAGCTTCGCCGATCGCATCCGCGTGAGCGGCGAGCGCTCCTCTGACGAAGCCCGGAAAGTACTTCAGGAAATCAACCGCCTCCCTTACGAACCTTGCTCCGATGCGGAACTCGTGGCCTTCCGCCGCATCGTTTACACCTCGGTTTATCTCAATGATGCCGGCCGCGTGGCCGATGGAACCATCCCTTGTTCTGCCCTGCTCGGCCGCCTGGCGCAGCCCTGGGCCGGATTCGATGCCGGATATGTCCGCCCCGATGGCTCCCGCGTATACCGCGACCTCATCCCGTACCAGGTTCCCGGCCAAACCGTGGTTGCGGTTCAGAGCGGACACGCCATCGTTGTGTATAACCCTTACAACTTGCGCCAATTTGCCTCCCGGACCATGCGCTTTGCGGCAACCGACTGGGATTCTCGGACCGGACTGATCAGGCAGCTCATCGGAACATTGCCGGACCAGGCACAACCTGCGCAAATTCTCACCCATCCCGTCACGGCACGCTATCGCGGCGTTCTCTATTCCACCAGTTGCTCCCAGCGCTACGCCACTTGCATCACCGCCTACATGACCATCCCGGAAGCTCTTCAGGTGGACATGGTCCAGTACCGCATCTACGTGGGCCTGAGCGCCCTGTGCGGCGGGCTTTTGGGACTATCCCTCGCGCTGTTCTATCTGCGCAGCCGTTCCATGGAGCAGCAGTTGCGCCGAGCGGTGCGCAAGGGCCGCCTCGGCGTCGTTTTCCAGCCCATTTTCGACCTTCAGTCCGGCCGCGCCGTGGCTGCCGAGGCGCTGGCGCGATGGACCGACGAGGATGGATTCCCCGTGAGCCCTGAAACCTTTATCAAGCTGGCGGAATCCCGCGGATTCATCGGGGGCATCACCCGCTTCATGGTCAATGAAGTTCTGCGCGCGCTGGAGCAGACCCGGAGCAGCGACCCGGACTTCCGCATCAGCTTCAACCTTGCCCCGGCGGACATGAGCGATCCGCGCTTTTTGCTGATGCTCTCGCGGGCTCGCGGAAGAACCCGGGTGCCAGCTCGCTGCCTCGGGTTTGAGCTTACGGATACCTCCCGGGCGGAGTGGGAGTCCGCACGCGACCTCCTGATGACTCTGCGGGATTTCGGTCACCCGGTGTACATTGACGACTTTGGCAAGGGCAACTCCAGCCTGGCCCAGCTTTATCACCTGCCGGTGGATGGATTGAAGATCGATAAGGAGTTCACGCAGTCCATCAGCACGGATTCGGTGAAGACCACCATCGCGCCGCAGATTCTGGCCATGGCTGCCTCCCTGCATCTGAATGTCATCATCGAGGGGATTGAGACCGAGGAGCAGGTCCGCTATTACACCCGTTGCCGCCCGACGGTGCAGGCGCAGGGCTGGTACTTTGGCCGGCCCATGCTACTGGAAGATCTGCTACAGCTCATTCGCGGCCACATTCCGTATCAAGGCCTGCACCTGGTGGAAACGGGTACGGCGGCCTCGCGCCAGTCCTGATTCTCACGTTCCGGCACAAAATAAAAAACGGCGATGTGCATTGGAGTCAGAAGGATAGGAGCTGTTTCTGCACACAATGTGTTCGTCGTGGTCGGCTGCTCGAGGAATCGGCGAAGCCGGGGAGGTTACCTTTGGGGGGGGCGCTCGAAGGGGCTGTTTTCGCCGGATGTTCTCTGGTAAGGCAAACCCGGGAAGGGGCATCGGAGCCGAAGTGGTTACCTTTGGTGGGGGGATCCAGCCCATGGATCTCCGCCTCGTGAACGAGAACCTGTTCGCGGGAGCCCCAAGATTGTTTTTGCGCTCCGACCTTGCCTGGAGAACGCCTCCCCTGAGTCTCTGATTGAGTTTACAATTATCAACTAATATTAGTGTGTCAATATAAATATTTGGACTATTTGGCAAGTAGGGCTCCGGTCTGCGGCCAGCCCGTATTTCTCGCCCATCCTCAGGATTGGGGCATGAAGGCCATCCGGTTTGGCCGTTTGGACAAACCGGATGGCCAAAATGGACCAGTCAATTCATGGTGAGGTTGATCTGGGTGGACTGATTGATGGCGCCGGAGGTGGCGGTTACAGTGACGGTTGCGGTGGTGGATCCGCCTCCACCTCCTCCGCCGCCCCCACCACCACCGCCGGTGCTGCCGCCTCCGTCGCAGGCTGAGAGCGCGCCCAAGACGGCAATTGCGGCGATGGGTGATTGGGTTATGTAAATGCGGTGAAAATCAGGCGGTTGGCAGTTCGGCGGGCGGGGTTGCTCCGCTGTTAATCCCGTTCTGGGAACCATTCGCTGACGGATTTCGCCGTTCGCTGCACGCCTGTTGGATTGACGGGGTGGGGCGGCTAGGCTGAAATTGCATTTTTCCTGCCGGGACGGGCGGGGTGGGGCGGACGTAATGTGCTCAATTTCTGGCGAATAGGACACGAATTGAGTTAGCGGTGGATGGAATGAGCGTCTCATCTCCCCGGTCTCAAGATCTGGACCCTTTTAGAAAGCTCAGGGCAGACTTCGGGGCACCCAAATTTGGTAGTGGGACAATCAGAATTTAATTGAGGAGAATCGCAACTATGGGAAAAGCGATCAAGTACGCCGAACAGGTGGCGGTTTATGGAGCGAAGGGCGCATGCCAGCTGGGCACCACCCTCCTGCGCAAGCCAGCAGATATCACTGACATCCGGTCTGACATGAGACTTACCTTCCAGCTCTGTCCCTTCGTGCCACCAAGGCAGGATGGATGCGAGATCCGTCGAGACACAAACACTGCCTACGGCAGAACCGTCGTGCTTCTATTTTTATATTTAATCTCCAGCCGAATGGTCGCCGCCTCTTCCTGACCCTTAATTCCAAGTCAAATCCAAGTCTGAGGACGAAACAGTTTCGAGCTTAGGCAAGCACCCGTGATTTGGCGGGCGTGAATAATTATATGAAGACATTAATCCTGTGTCCGCCATCGCGAACCGAATCTGGCATGCCGAAGACCCGAAAGCACTCTCAGCGCAGGCGAAGGCGCGCTGGCGTTCTAGGGCATAAGTACGGCAGTACCCCGCGGCCTCGTCCAATA
>CAWBIG010000122.1:0-10974 GCA_963788435.1 uncultured Acidobacteriota bacterium
TGGTTGCAGTCTCCGCGTCGGATGGGCAGAGGGAACCGACCCAGGGATTGGCTGAGGGCACGCTGGCCTACGATCGATGGAACGCAGAATGGATCCTGCCGGTCGATACGCCATCGTACAAGAGCGTCGTTCCCGATCTGGCGGAGCATGCGCATTCACAACTCAAATGGTTACCACTGCAGGACGTCGGGAACATTGGGCGCTTCGTCGAAGCGATTCTCGGGCACGCAGGAGAATTGAACCGGCGCACCGGTAGAACTGCGACCGACCCCCATGTGCTATTTTCGGCCGACGAGAATTACTACGAGCAGGCCGTCCGAGAGTTCCTAAAGGCAGACGACTCGACCCGACGAATCACACTCAGGCGGCTCGGAGGATTCGTGTTAAACCGTCTGGTGGCGTTGAGTGGAGACCTAATGGCTGGCGCCCTCATTACCGGTCGACTCGGCACACTCACCCGTACCGAACGGTCTTATGCTTCTTACTCAGTAAAAAACCTGCGAAAGCTGTACTACCGCGCCGCATCCAGGATGCACCGACAGGTCGCAGTTGGGAGTGTCGCGATGGAACGCCCGGTCCAACATCCAGAGCTTTGGAAGGGACACGTTGGTGCACGGTTGTGCGCTCACGATGCCAACGTGAAGGACGCGATTCGGAATATGCAAGACAGGATCGATTCCGTGCGAGACGTGAAGGGACAACGAGTCGACTTCCACAATCTGATGACGCTCTATTCCGTATTGATGTTCTGTTTCTGCACTTCGTGCCGGCCAATACGAACTCCATTCTTAGGGCGACAGCGGATCGACGAGGAGACCGGGTTCGCGTATCTGGCCGACAAAGACGATGACGCGCATCACAAGTTGCGACTCGTTTGGGTGCCGGATTTGTGCCGTAAGCAGATGCGTAGTTACGAAATGCATTGCGGGCGCCTGGCACTACATCATGAGGGAATCCGAGACTGGCCAGATCCGTGCTTCTTTCTTACGGACAAACGCGATCCGATATGTGTCCGCCCGGTGACGATAGCCGACCATCTCAGACCATTTCTACAACTGCCGCAGAATTTCTACCGCGCCTACCTCCGTCACCGCCTCTTAGAAGCTGGCACTCCACCGGAAGTTGTCATGGCTTGGCTTGGGCACGCATTCGCGGGAGAAGAGATCTGGAACGTCCACTCTGCCATGAGCGCCATCGAATACCGCGACTGCATCGAAAGCTTTTTGATGCCCATCCTCGAGAAGGATTTGAAATGGAAAATGATGTGAGCGCTTTGGAGTCCGATACCCCGAAGCCGATATGGCTCGATCCCGATAATCTGAATCTCCACGGTCAAAAGCGCGAGCACCTCCGCGAGTTGATTGACTTTCTCGCGTCGCACCAGGGCGAAGCGCAGCACTTGGCAGAATGCCTGCTTGGAAATCGCAACTCCGTGGATGAACCGGCCAAGATGATGAACACTCTGGTCGCCCAGATCGCCGCCGAATACACGAACGAGTCAACGAATAGCGTCCTTCCGATTCTCGGCCGTGTTGTGCACCACCGCAATCAAGTTCAAGATACACAGTTGCCGCTTCCCGGGATTCCTATCACCATGCCGAAACCTGTACCGCCGTTCAGGCCGCGCCGATGGGCCCGTCTGGCCATGTATGGAGTCTGGAGCCAAGCGGTTCTCGCAGATTTCGTTCGATCCTCGTCCCGGGCGAGGGTGGGCAAGGCGACACCCAACGGCGATTCTGAGAGCGCAACCGATCACGAGTTGTGGGCTGGGCGCGTTCTTTCCGGTGCCGTGTTGTGGGGTGGAATTTTGTGCCGGAAAAACCTCGAGGAGCTTTACAGATCTCTTTCACGCTGGCCCGAGATTTCCGATTTCATTGACGAACACAAGCGGGTTTACATGGTCTGGTTCGATGAAGCGGGGAACTGCCGGCGTTGGTTGCCAGATCCTGTAACTACTCTCACCATGATGGATTTGCGGCCGCACGAGGTGGGGCAGGTCGCCGCCGTCATCGCAGACCAGTCCATGGATCGCGTGGTGATGGCGTACTTTGAAACGATCCTGCCGGATCCAGCGTCGCGTCCTAGGAGCGTGTTCGATTTCATCGACTCATGCCTGCTGTATTTTGAATTGCGTCTACCCCCGTGCTTGACTCAGTATGCCGCGGGCAAACTGCCCTCAGCATCCCCGAACCCTGTGACATGGGCTCGGATGATAAGGCAAAAGGTTCCTCTGCTTGCATTCCACCCCGACCAGCGTGCTGAGCCGGAATTGCAGGATAGTGAAGGAGATGTGGAAGACGAACTAGCTCAGCCGTCCGGTGATCAGGATGAAGGCTGGGCTACCAACCTTCGGGAATTGCTCGGGTCCAACGACGCGGAGTTAAGACCGTCGGACGCCCTGAAGTCAATCAGGGAACGCCGGAAGAACTCTGATCTCGCACCGGAACAGGATCTATTCCTCGCCTTCGCCGCAGACATGCTCGCCGAGCGCCTGGAGGGAAAGCTGCGGACAGTCCGCGACATGGTTATGGCATTGGCAACAAGATTGCCAGGCGTGATAGCTCTCGAACATCCGAAATCTATCTCACCAGATTCATTTGCTGGCGCGTTCGCAATGATTCTGGACGACGCGATCAGCCCCCATCAGCATGACAGGTTCCGTCGCTACCTTCGGACTTGGCATCGCTGGCTGGTTCGGACTGACCGAGGACAAGGAATCGACGAATCGGAGGTCTTCGGAACTGTCGCTCGCGCTCAGGCCGTGGATGCGACTCTGGTCCTAGAGGATGAGTATCTCAAAGCCCGCAATTCTCTGGTGAATTCGGAGACGGACTTTGGGAGCGATCCGAAAGGGAAAATAGAACTTCGGCACATTGCCGGATTGATTCTCATACTCGGATACCGGTGCGGGCTCCGCAAATACGAGGTCCTCAAGGCACCGCTTGATGCACTCCTGCTCAGCGATCCCGCTGAATTCCTGGTGCGGCCTTGGTCCGAACGAGGGCTCAAGACCCCGAATGCCATCCGTAAACTCCCTCTGTATGCGTTGCTGGATGATGAGGAGCTGAAGCTACTTCGAGCATGGATGATGCGCCGCCGGGAACAGAACGGCCGGACAAAAAGTCCCTCCCGGTTCCTTTTCTATTCTCCGGCAATTGAACGTGACTTTGTGCCTGAAGGGCGCATCTTTCCGGCCATTCATGAAGCTCTGCGAAAGGAGACGGGTGATGAGACCGTCCACTTCCACACACTAAGGAAATCAGGGGCGGGAACATTTCTTGCGTTTGCGCTTCTCCAACCACCGAACGGGATTCTTCCCAAATGGCTTGACCATTGGCCTGCCCAGAAAGAGCGGATTAAGAATTTCAAAAAGTGGCACAAACGTTTCTATGCCAACCCGTTCGCCACCCGCCGCCACATGTTCGCAGTCGCCCGGACGCTTGGGCATAGTTCGCCGGCGGTTAGTGTGGCCAACTATCTGGAACTGCAAGGCGATCTACTCGCGCTCTGGCTGGACACCTTGCCGATCAATCTGGATTCCCACCAGATCGAGGCGATTGCCGGGGTATCTGCGAGAAGAGCCAGAGACATTCGAAATGCAGGTGTTCGCCAGGCATTGTGGAAGTTGATTGCCAAGCGTTGGAAAAACCTCGGAATTGAAAAAGCAGCTGTCGTTGAGGTTAACGCGTCCAGTTCAGGTTCTTTGGCAACGGAACAGCGGATGTCTGCCCGTGAACGGTTCGAATCCCATGCCCCATCGGAACTACTCGACGTCGAAGCGCTCCTGGTCGATGTCTTTGAAGGCACCAACAAAGAGGATCTGGTTTGGCGCTCCAGCTATCCGAGTTCTTTTCTAGATGCTTTGCTCCAAGCCGCGCAATCGGCAGCAGTGCTAACCGTGGCTAAGCAACCAAGCGGACCGGAGAACAATTCTTCAGGGCACGTCCACAGGTTCCGTAAGCTCAGCGATTTGACGAGGAGTGTATGCCCGGCACTCGTCCAGGCAGAGCAGGATTTCGAGGTTTTGACGAGATTCGCTGCCAACGTTTTCGCCGCGATCAAGGGGAAAAAGAACCGCATACGATTCGTGCAGATCGCCAGGCATTGGCTCGAAAGCCGTCGAGACGAACGTAACGGTCTTGAGTTTTCGTTTCAGGAAGGGAAACTCGCAGAGCAGTATGCCGAGTTCCTTCTCAAGGTCGGAGGGTTGCCTGAAGAGTGTTCGATCCGCTACTTTGGCGATGAGCAGTCGGCTCGGCAGTGGAGGAAGTTCATTCCCAGACGAATGTGGAATCAGTTCGAACCGGCAAAGCCTGGATCATTTTCTAAAGCCGACGCGAATACAATCGGAATGATGCTGCAGCCCAATCTCGCCGATACTCATAATGATGGTCGCCGGCGCAGTTCGTATGCTTGGCGATACCTGATGCTCATGGCAAGCTTATGGACCATGGCTTGGCATTAGGCCGCGGCGCAACAAGGCAAATCACCGAAGCACTAGGTGCTTCTGAGCCTGACGCCGGTTGACGTCAAGGGTGAATGTCTTGGATTCAGTGACGGATTCGAACCAAATACAATTCAGTCTTCACCCATTAGAGGGGAAGACGGAACCACGCCTCTGGTTCAAGCGGCTGAAGATCTGGAGCGAACCCGGGAAAGTGATCCGCACCATTGATTTCCAGCTTGGCTTGAACATCATCTGGTCCCATCGTGACGGTAAAGCAGGAGACACAGGTCTGAACCCGGGCAATACCTCAGTTGCGCGCTTACTCCGGTACTGCCTTGGCGAGGACCACTTCGGCACGAAAGTCCACGAGCAACGGGTAAGCGGAGCTTTCCCTAATGGCGCGGTCGGGGCTGAGATTCGATTGGAAGGCGCAGACTGGGCGGTGCTGCGCAGTTTGTCTGATTCCGGGAAGTGCGTTGCCGGTTGCGGCCAGACGTTCGAGGGTGCGTGGGCTGAGTTCCGAGCGTCCAATGAAAAGAGCTTCGAGGTTTTCCGGACGAAGATCAGCGAGGCGTTTAACCCCGATCTTCAGGCATTTATAGATAATCCCAGCGAAACTGCCCTAGGCTTTGCATCTCGCGATCACGCGGGCGGTTTTAATAATGTTTTTCGATGGCGAGCCGCACACAACAACTCTGGTCATTACGAGAGAGAGGATTTGCGAGTCTGGGCCCTCTGCGCCTTGCTTGGATTCCGAGCGTCGAAGGAGTCGGGTCCTCGCAAGAACTCGAAGTCCAAGACCTTGCAACCTTTGCCAGATGATCTCCTGGCGGGTCTTGCCGAGAAGTTGGGGATAGAAGTCGAAGCAAAAAGGAACATTACCGAGCTTCTGAAGCAGGCAGAGAAAAACGATGCGTCCGCCAATCGGGCTTTGAAGGAGTCTGAGGAGCGGTTGCGCGAATTGGTTGAACTTGAGAAAACCGAGGCGCAGCTGTTGCTATTCAAGAATCAGCTACAGCTGGCCAAGAATGCTCGTGATATGAAATCCAAGCTTAAGCTTCGAAAGAATGTAAGATGCCGATTGACCAAGAAGCCACTCCCTACACTTCTCAAAGACGAAGGATGTCTTCTGAGGAAGGTTGGATGCAATCTCGATGACTTGGAATGCGAGCTGAATAGCATAAAAGAGGAGATCAGGAGCCTCGAGGATCACATCCAGAACAAAGAGAATCTCGTTGCGGACCTTGGGAAGAAGGTGGGTGAAAGGAATCAACACGACCTCAAGACGCGGGTCGGGGATTGCGAGAATAGGGTAAAGATCTGCCACTCCACGGTGCTGGAAGCGCACGGGGCTAAGGAGACGCTGAAGAATCTGAACGAGGCGTTTGGGGAGAGGACTAGTTCAGACACTGAGCAGGCTGCGGAAGGGGACAGCTCCGAGGATGAGCAAAAGCCACTCCTGCAGGTTCAGCAAAGCGATCGTAATTTCGCTGAGTTCATAAAAACCTTTCAGCTAGTCGTATTACAGCTGATTTCTCCGGCGGCAGCTGCGGCGATAAATAAGAACACAAACAGCATTCGGGATCTATTCCAAGGGGAAAGTGAGGATAGGGGAAGCAACACGAACCTTATGAATCTGTGGGCGTTCGATTTGGCGGCACTAGTCCGATCGATCGAGGCGCCGGTATTCCTTCCCGGGCACTTGATCCATGATTCGCCTCGGCAGGAGGACCTGCCAGACGAGCAATACTGGAGGCTATTCAGGCTGGCCCACATTCTTGAACAGAAATGTGACGTTCAACCTCTCTTCCAGTACATCATCACCACTTCAACTCCACCCCCGCCTGAGCTGCGGGGTACAGATCATGTCAAAGTGCATCTCGCCCCCGGGAAGAAGGTAAAATTCAATCCAGCGACCGGAAGAGAGGAAGACGATGGGCTTCTATTCAGATGCCGGTTTTGATGCAACCGAGTTGCTAGATCTGTGTTTTCACGGCCGGTGCACCGCAGGAGACAGACCGGGAAGCAACATAGTTCCGCAAGCCATGGACGGAGCACGGGGATCACTTCGGATCAACTCCTATATATAAGGTTAGAATTTGCCGAGTGCCCGGCGCGCCTGTGATTCTGCTCACAATTCTCCCGCCCGATATGGCTCAGGAGCAGGGTGTCCGCCGTCGGGCACGTGCGCAGTGTCGGCCGCGTGTCGGCAGCGCTCAAGAAGTCGGAGTTGAGCAACGATTATCCCGGAATGAAGGGCTGCTGTTCAAGCGGCTTTTTGAGACGGCAACGCAGCATTGAGGACAACCCCCGATTGTCCAACGCTCTCTCATTTCACATCGGATTGCAGCCCGATGGCATTGCAGTGGGAAGGCGCCGCGACGGGAGCGCGGTGGGAGAGCGTGCGGCGGTTCGCGTCCAATCCAACCTATATATGGTTGGGACGGCGCCCAGGGGCGATCCCGATCTTGATCCGTCTCACAGATTCTTCATCCAATCGATTTTGAGCGAGGCAGATTCCGCTATGGCGACAAGGGCATGGTCGCAACTACGAGTGCATACCGTACCCGCGCGGACGGTCGTTGTTGCCACATTTCTCTTCGTCCGCCACGAACTCCGGCCGCTCGAACCCGAGTTGCACGGCGGTCCCGAGAAACCGGCGCTTGACGTTCGTCCGCGGAAACGCGAGAGTCCCCAGAGTGGATTGCTCTGACGGTCATTCGCAGGGGGGTACTCACAGCAGTCGAACGTCGACGGTGCCATCAAGGAATACGCCACCGCCGGGCTTGCACCAGGCATCGCCTGCCATTCCGGGGCTCATCTCCGGACGGCAGACGCGACGAGGACCGAGCGTTGACTATATATAAGGTTAAGAAATACTGGTCGACTTGCGCACCGGTAATCCTTCTCACAGCTGAGGGTCATCTACCCGCCCATTCAAGTGCTCATCACGTGGCGAGCACGACCCCGCCCGCCCGCCCCATTTGCAAGCTTCGTGTCCCGCATCATGCGGAACATCCGTCATATCGGACCCTATCAGTCCAATTGCGCATGCGAATGATCCAACCCTGCAACGACCGGCCCGCGCCCCCATGCGGTGGAAGCAGTGCTGGAACGCCGGATCCGTTGAATTGCAGTAGATTCCCATAGTGGCCGATATCTTCAGTAGCGGTTCAGCTACCCGCCGAAGTGAGCACGCTGATGCGCGACCAGGGAAACGATGGGATACAAGGCAGATCATCCCCTCCGGTGGGCGACGAAGCACAAGGCGACCGCGAAGGAACAGAAGCAGCTCTCCCGGCTATTGAGCCGTTCTCCTTGCTGGCATAATGCGGCAAATCGCAGGCTGCGGCGCTTACGTTCGCTTCTCGGCTACGACCACGCAGACCTGCAGAGTTCCGAGGTATGGCTTAAGGCATTGGAGGACACGCTGCTCAAAGATAAGTGGTGGAGCGAGCGCCGCGGCATTGCGCAACTGGGCACACTCAATCGGCGGCGCTCCGGCCTTATTCTCCTGGCTCTCTATCACTTTGCCCAACATTCGCGACTCCAATTCAAGCCTCCAATAGAAGATCCCGTCCGCGCGGATGCCGCGTCTCCTTACGAGGAACTGGAGGGCAATCACCACAACCTGGACCACCAGTTGCTGCGCACGATTTGTCATCTATGTCGCCATCGGGATGCTAAGCCCAAAGTAATGCGTGGTCCGAATCCGGGTCGGGAGCGCGGGGTTAATCTCCCCAATCTCAAGAAGCCTTCCAACGTTGCGCCAAATACGGTGATGCGTTGGGCCCAGGCCGCCGAGTCCGCAGGCGGTGTTGTCCCACGCAGTACTGAGCGTCTGAGGCAAACGTGGAAGACTACAGCCGCCCCGGCCTGGAAGCGGTTGCAAGAGCGGTCATGGCGCTATTTCCCAGCGGCCTGGCGACGCACCTGGCGGCGGTCAAAAGTGCGCTTCCTGCTCATTGGCGCTATTTACGCCTACGGGGCGTACTATTCCGTGCGCTGTGTATTTCGCTTGCTGCACTTCTGATTGGGCACCCCCTGCCCGCCCCAAAAAACCGGCGGCGAAATGGCCCGCGCCGTATCATACGTCCGCCCAAAATCTTCGAAATTCGCCAAAGTCTGCATGAGCGATTGTTTGGTCGTGTCCCTTTTCAAAGCATGGCTAACTAGGAATCGCGGGGGATCATCGAGATCTTCCCGCCATTCTGGGGGGCCCATATGTCGCCGGAAGATCAAGTGCTACGTGCCATCGCAGACCAGGTCGGAGGGAGGAATCACGCCTCCACTTCCGGCTTCCCATCAAGCGCGGGGCTGCTCTCCATCAAGCAGGTCGAGGAGCGCACGGGCATGAAGTCGTCGAACATCTACCGTTTAATCGCGTTGCAGCGGTTTCCGGCGCCGATTCATTGTGGAGGGGCCAAATGGATTGCCGCAGAGGTGGATGAGTACATCCAGCGTCGCAAAGAGGAACGTGATCGCAAGGCCGGTGCAAACAAATTCGGGCCTCGCCCCAGCATTCTGGCCGCCCAGGCGAATGGCGCGGGGAACGAATCCATCTCGGACCGCCAGCCGGCAACTTCGATCGTCCGGCTGCTCGCGCCTGAGTTTTGCCAGGCGCTCCGCATGCTCAAGGTTGACATCCCGGAGCTGTATTTAGACCCGGCGGTCTGGAACATCACTCTCGCGGTATTGAAGGTAGAACTCTTGCAGCCGGCACAGAACGCTCCCAAGGGGAAGAAGCGTCAGCGCGCCGCCGTGGCCCGGGTGCCGAGCACTTCATAGTCTGGTTCGGGGCTATGGCCTGGTCGCCGCCATCCATCTCGGCCGGGTCCTCCCTCACCACACCATCTCTCTTATCCATCCAATGCCCATTTTTCCATGGCACAACCACGCCGGCGCGCGCCGCGCGAGCGAACCAACGCGCGGTCCGGGCTGTGCCTTGCCGTCGCCCGCCGCTGCTCAACCACACAAGGGGGTTCCTTCTATGCAGGATTCCATGGTTATTCCTCCCAATCCGCTGTCCGCGGATCTGGAGGCGCTGATCGCAAAGACACGCGCCTTCATCGCCGCCAGCAAGTCCGCCAATACGATGCGCGGGTACCGATCGGACTGGGCCGACTTTCTCGACTGGACGGCTGCCCACCAGTTTTGCGCGCTGCCGGCCGAACCGGCCACGGTGGCGATGTACCTATCGGACCGCAGTTCGACCCTGCGCGCGGCGTCCCTGGGGCGCCGGCTGACATCGATCTCGTTCTATCACCGGATCCGTAATTTTGATTCGCCGACTTATTCGCCGCTTGTCCGGGCGACGTTTGCGGGCATCCGCCGCGAGATCGGCACCGCGCAGACGTTCAAGCGGGCGCTGCTGACGCCTGAGATCCGGCACATTGTGGCGTGTTGCCCCCGGACTTTGGCCGGCCTGAGGGACCGGGCGCTGGCCCTGATTTCGTATGCGATGGCGGCGAGACGGTCGGAGGCGGCGGCGCTCCGCGTCGAGGACCTCGAGCCAGTGCCCGAGGGCTTACTCGTCACCATCCGCCAATCGAAAACCGACCAGGAATCGGTATCGCGCAAGGTGGGCATCCCGTATGGCAAGGATGAGGCGACCTGCCCGGTGCGGGCTCTAACCATATATAAGGAGGCGGCGAGCATTGAATCGGGCTACTTGTTCCGCGCCATCGACCAGATAGGGCGGGTATCGGCACTCGGTCTCCATCGGGACAGCGTTGGTTACGTCCTCAAGCGGGCCGCGGCGAGGGCCGGATTGACGGTCGAGGATATCGCCGGGCACAGTTTTCGCAGCGGGTTCTGTACCGAAGCGGCCCGGCAAAATGTGCCCGAATATCTTATCCGCCGGCAGGCCCGTTTCAAGCCGGGGTCGAGGACTCTGGACCGTTACATCCGGCTGGGGGAGATGTTCACGCGCAACGCGGCTTCGGGGCTGGGGCTGTGAGGGACGGAGCGGCGCCCGAGGCTGTTCGATTCCGCGCCACGTCTGATAGTGCGCCCCTATCAGATGCGGTTTAGATCACATCAAACCTCAAATTCGGACGGGGCCCGGCACTGTAGTCAAAATGGTGACGGTCGAAGCACTCTAAAACCACAGACACGCGGCTCTGACGGAGCCATTCACAATAGTCATTTTCGAGCTAGACAATTCAACGGATTCCTAAAGCCGCTGGTTCGGGACCAGGTGGTTCCTTCAGTCCAGCTAAATTCTCTCGCGCTCCATTGTGCCCGTTGCTCCTCGCCGATGCCCTTACGCGGCCTCGACCGTCAGGCTGTTTTGGGCAGCACGAATTGGCGCTGCAGGTACGACAACCTCAACGAGTCCGGTGGCTATGTCATAAACGAGGCCGGAGATGAGCCACTCGCCCGGCAGTGCGGGAATCGCCCTGAGTGCAGCAACGTCGACAGCCACCGACTTGCGTGGATCGGGGACTGACTTGGCCGCAACTTCCTTTTCCGGTATCTGAAAGTAGTGGGCCAGCATGGCTGGGTCTCGCACGAGACGCGTACTG
>CAWBIG010000123.1:0-15446 GCA_963788435.1 uncultured Acidobacteriota bacterium
ACTGTTCCTGCCGTACCTGACCGTTGCGTATTGCTAGGGACGCCTACCCGCGGCCGTCAACCAGACCGGCATCACCGTAAATAAGGCCAACAGCAACTTCGTCTTTGGCGCCGGCTTCTTCGCCCGCGACGGCCGCTACTCCAATGAGTTCATCTCCAACTACCTCGACGTCTACGTGAAAGACGCCATGAAGCGCGTTCCCGGCGTCGGCGACGTCATGATCTTCGGCGAGCGGAAATACGCCATGCGCGTATGGCTCGATCCCTTGAAGCTGGCCACGCGCGATCTGACTGCCACCGACGTGGTGAATGCGCTTCTTGAGCAGAACGTTGAGATTCCTGCCGGCCAGCTCGGCCAGCAGCCCGCCGATTCCACCCAGGCATTCCAGATTCCCGTGCGCGTCGTCGGCCGCCTCAGTGACCCCACCCAGTTCGACAACATCATCTTGAAAAACACGCCCAACGGGCTGGTGCAGCTCAAGGACGTGGGCTACGCGAAGGTTGGCGCTGAAGATTACAGTTCGCAGTTGAAATACAACGGCCACGTGGCCCAGGGCATTGGCGTCATGCAGCTCGCCAACGCCAACTCCCTCGACGTGGATGCTCGCTGCAAGGCTGCGCTGGAGAAGATGAAGAGCAGCTTCCCGCCCGGGCTCGAATACGCCATCGCGTTCGATTCCACCACCGCCGTCGGCGACTCCATCCATGAAGTTCTCGTCACCCTGGGCGAGGCGATTGTCATCGTCATCGTCGTCATCTTCCTCTTCCTGCTCGATTGGCGCGCCACCATCATCCCCGCCGTCACCATCCCGGTTTCGCTCATCGGCACCTTCGCCTTCATCAAGGTCTTCGGATTTTCCATCAACATCCTCACCCTGTTCGGCATCACCCTGGCCACCGGGCTGGTGGTCGACGACGCCATTGTGGTTATCGAAAACGTGCAGCGCCACATGCACATGGAACACTCCGATCCCCACCTGGCCACGTCGAATGCGATGTCTGAAGTCACCAGCGCGGTGATTGCCACTTCGCTGGTGCTCATCGCCGTATTCCTGCCGGTCTCGTTCTTCCCCGGCACCACCGGCATTCTCTACCGCCAGTTCTCGCTCACCATCGCCTTCTCCATCGCCATCTCTGCGTTCAACGCGCTCACCCTGTCGCCCGCGCTTTCTGCTCTGTTCCTGCGCGGCGAAGAACAACGTCCACACCAGCTCGATTTCCTCCACATCGGTTTCGTCTCCCGCGCCTTCGCCGCCTTCATTCATGCGGCCGATTCGTTAATCACATGGATGGGCCGCACCTACGCGCGTTCCATTCATTTGGCTCTGAAGCTCCGCTACGTCATCCTGGCCGTGTTCTTGGCGGGACTCTACGCTACCTACTGGATGTACCAGGCCGTGCCCACCGGTTTTATTCCCCAGGAAGACCAGGGCTTCCTCATGGTCATCGTCCAGGCCCCCCCGGGTTCGTCGCTCGGGTACACCACCGCTCTGGCCGATCGCGCCGAGTACATTATTGGACACGACCCTGACATCGCCGGCGCTTTCTCCATCCTCGGGTTCAGCTTTGGCGGCAACGCCGCCAACGCCGGCATGATGTTCGTTTCCACCACGCCGTCGGATCAGCGCAAAGGCAAGGGCCACTCCACCGCGGACATCGTCGCCCGCATCAATCCCAAGCTGCAGATGCTCATGTTCGCCCCCAATGGCGGCCTGGTGCAGATGGTGCAGCCGCCCGCGGTCAACGGCGTGGGTAGTTTCGGCGGATTCCAGTTTGTATTGGAGGACCAGGGCAAGAACACCCTTTCAGACCTCGATCGCGTTGCCCACCAGATGGTGGGGATGAGCCGCGCCCGCAAGGATCTGCGCGATCTCTACACAAGCTTTTCCGCCAATGATCCTCAGGTCCTCGTCGCCATCGACCGCGAAAAGGCGAAAGCGATGAACGTGCCCCTCTCCCAGATCACCACCACGCTGGGCGTGTTTATGGGATCGGAATACATCAACGATTTCGACTTCAATAACCGCACCTATCGCGTCTACGTCCAGGCCGATCAGCCCTTCCGCATGCGCACCAGCGATTTGCACGATTACTACGTTCGCTCCGACTCCGGAATGATGGTGCCCCTCGACAACCTGGTCACCGTCACCAATAGCTCCGGGCCGCCCGTCATCAACCACTACAACCTCTTCCGCTCGGTTGAGGTCGATGGATCGGCGGCGCCCGGTTACAGTTCCGGCCAGGCCATCCAGGGTATGGAAGACCTGGCAAAACAAGCCATGATGCCCGGTATGACCTATCAGTGGACGGGCCTGACTCTGGACGAGATCGAGTCCGCGGGCAAGGCATTGATCATCTTCGGCCTCGGCATCCTCGTTGTCTACCTCACGCTTTCCGCGCAGTATGAGAGTTTCGCCTTGCCCTTCATCATCCTGCTCGCAGTCCCCATGGCGGTGCTGGGCGCTCTGGAACTGGTGCACCTTCGCGGCCTGTCCGATGACGTCTACTGCCAGATCGGTCTGGTCATGCTCATCGGCCTCTCCGCCAAAAACTCAATTTTGATCGTCGAGTTCGCCGAGCAGTTGCGCCGCAAGGGACGATCGCTGGCCGACGCCGCGGCCGAGGCCGGAGAACTGCGCCTGCGCCCCATTCTCATGACGTCGTTCGCCTTCATCCTCGGCGTAATGCCGCTGGTGTTCGCCACCGGCGCCGGCGCACTGGGCCGCCGCTCCGTCGGCACCACCATCGTCGGCGGTATGCTGCTGTCCACCGTGCTGAACCTCTTCTTCATTCCCACGCTCTACTTCATCCTCAGCAATCTGTTGGGAACTGGAGCGGGCAAGAAATCACGCACCCTGGAGCATGCCACGGCGGATTAAGAGCTCGTCCGTAGCGCCGGCCTCGCCGTTCTGGCTCCGCGCTCCCGTGCCCCGCCCTTGCGACTTATTTTTGTCGCAAGGGCGGGATATCCAGATTGCTGGATCCACCCGAGAAGCGACCGCGTTAATTCTTGTCCCGGTGCGCAATCACGTAGTCGCGGATACGCGCGTACACGTCGCCGGGCACGATGCCCTCATCCACCAGGTCCTGCTTGGAGCGGTAGGGCCTGAAGCGGATGATCCTCTCTGCCCAGCTGCGCTTCATGCCGGGAACCTTCATCAGTTCCTCAATCGACGCATGGTTCAGATCCGCGCGATCATCGGGATTGACTTCTGACCGGTGCTCCGCCGGCGAAGCGGACGCCGCGCGCTGCCCCGGGCCTGCCAGCGGCAGACTCACCGCCAGCAAAAGAAACACCGCGATGGACAGGGCGCGCATTGCCCCATCTTCGCCCCGGCGCATCCTGAAGCGCAAGACGGTGGAACATGGATTCATTGCGCCAGAGCTTGTGGCTCGAGCCATTTTAGGTGCGCATTTCCCTAATCGAGGCGAAAATAGGATGTATGCAATCTTCCCCAAAGACCCCTTCGGCTGAGACCAGGGTACGGGCTTTTCCACCCACGCGATTCATTGTGCTTCTTGCCCTCGCCATTCTTCTTGTCGCCTGCTTTGTGGTCACGTGGCAGACCCGCGGCGTCATGGCTCATCTGCCGTCCCGCACAGGAAGGGGAGAATCGGGCCCGAGCGCCTCTCTGGTCGATACCAGCCCTTGGACTACTGCGCAGACTCTGGCGGGCATGGCAGCCACGGCGGAAGAAAAAGAGTATTCTCGCCAGGCCGAGCACCTGGCCGACCATTCCGTCGATCAGGCATTTGCCGCCGCGCTGCGCGAGTCGAACCTCGAATCGCAACAACGTACCCTGACCGGCGACGCGCTCGCGCTCTCGCAAAAAGTAAGCGAGCTCAAGCAGTTTGTGGCCCAGGATCAGCAGACCGTGAATCAATTGACTGCGGCCGCAAAGTCAGCGAAGCCGGGCGCGGCGGATGACAACTCGGCCGACGACTCGGACCTCGGCATTGCCAAAGCGCAACTGAACCTCGATAGTGACCAACTCGCCGACTTGACACAGGCCTTGCAGGAGGCGGAGGGAGATAAGGGGGCCGAAATCAAAGCCGAACTGGAAGCCCATGAAGCTTCCATGAAGTCCTACGACGCCCAGGCGGATCAGCCGGCTGAGGCCGCCGTAGTCTCCGTTTCGCGGCATGGAACGCTGGCCGGCAGGCTGGCGGCGTGGTTCCGCCAGAACACCCGGTCCCAGTTGCTCAACCAGGCAGGGCAACAGGCGCAGGCAAAAGCCAACGAGATTGCGGCTGTCCGCAACTCCGTGCAGGCGCAACTGAATGCGTTGGCTTCCACCCCGGTGTTTGCAGGCGATGCGGAGGGCCGGCTGGCCAGGATCCAGGCACGAAGCGCGCGGCGGCAGTTGCTCAGCATTTACAACGACCGCATTCAGGCCGAGCAGCAACTCGCGGCGGTTTATCAGAAATGGGCAGCCCAGGTGGGTCTGCAGCACCGCATCCTGCTGCACCTCATCGTGAATTCGTGCGCTTGGGTGCTGGCCATTCTCCTGGCCATGATGCTGGCCAGCGCGCTGCTGCCGCGGCTGTTGGCGCACCCGCTCCTCGATGCCCGCAATCGCCACACGCTGCACGCCGTTCTTGGCCTTTCCATCAATGTCATCGGAATTGGCTGCATCCTCCTGGTCATCTTTGGCGCGCCCAGCCAGTTAGGCACCATCCTCGGACTGTCCACCGCCGCCCTCACTATCGTGCTGCAGGATTTTGTCCTCGCCATTCTCGGCTGGTTCGTGCTCATCGGCAGAAGAGGAATGCGGGTTGGCGATACCGTGGAGATCGACGGCGTGAGCGGTGAGGTGACGGAAATCGGTCTCATGGCTACCACCCTTCTCGAAACCGGCTCGCTCGGGGAACGCGGATACCCCACCGGACGCCACATCACCCTCATGAACGGCTATGCCATTCGCGGAAAATACTTCAACTTCTCCACCGCTGGACAATGGATGTGGGATCAGTTCCAGGTGACCATCCCTGCATCGCTCGATCGCAGCATCATGCTGGAGGAAATTCTGAAGGAAGCCGAAAAAGAGACTGCGGCGGATTCCGGTCACGCCGAGGAAGAGTGGCGCCGCGCCTCACGGAACGAGAGGCTCAATCAACTTCGCGCCGGCCCCACCGTTAACCTGCTGCCTTCCGCCGATGGGCGCACCGTGGAGGTGCGCTACGTGACCCGAGCGTCAGAGCGCTCCGAAACCCAGGCGCGGCTGTATCAGCAGATTCTCGATCTGTTGCGCCAGCAGGGGAATGTTGCGGCGAAACCAGCCGGCGAAGCCGTGGCGGCGCAAGGCTGAGAAGAAGATCTGGAGAAGAAACCGATGCGCGCCGCCGAACTCATCGCACCACTTACCTTTCGCCAGACGGAAATGCCGATTGACGATCCCGCGCCTGGCGAGGTCCAGGTCCGGATTGAGGCGGTCGGCGTATGCGGGTCCGATCTCCACGCCTACTCCGAAGGCGCCGTGGGCAGCATGCCCAACGTGTATCCCATGGTGCTGGGCCACGAGCCCTCCGGCGTGATCGTCAAGACCGGCGCCGGTGTCACCGGTCTTGCCGCAGGCGATCGCGGCGCTCTTGAGCCGGCGCTCTACTGCTATCACTGCGAGTT
Source organism: uncultured Acidobacteriota bacterium (assembly GCA_963788435.1). Lineage (GTDB taxonomy): Bacteria > Acidobacteriota > Terriglobia > Terriglobales > Acidobacteriaceae > Telmatobacter. Next base: position 5,623 of record CAWBIG010000123.1, read on the forward strand.
CTGCCTGAGTGGCCATCACAACGTCTGCGCCAACATTCGCTTTCTCTCCAATCCGCACCACCCCGGCTTCTTTCGCGAGCTGGTGAACCTGCCCGCCGCCAACTTCTCCCCCATCCCTCCCGCCATGTCATTCGACGAAGCCACCCTTGCCGAGCCTCTCGCCGTCGCGATGCATTCCGTCCGCCTCGCTTCCATTAGTGCCGGCGAAACCGTCGCGGTCATCGGCGCCGGGCCCATCGGGCTGTTGACCATTGCCGCGTTGCGCGCCGCCGGCGCTGCCCGCATCTGGGCCGTCGAGCCTCTGGAATATCGCCGCCAGTTGGCCCGCGACCTCGGCGCCGAGGCCGTCTTTCAGCCCGAAGAAGCTCTAGAGGAGATCCTCCGCGCCACCGGCCGGCGAGGCGTGGATTGCGCCATCGATTGTGCCGCCGGCGATCAAACCACCAACCAGGCCATTCAGCTCGCCCGCAATGCTGGACGCGTTGCTCTCACCGGCATCCACTCCACCCCAAATGTCTCCATGGATGGCTCGGCCATGAGGCGCAAGGAACTCACCATCTTCAATGTGCGCCGGTCGAACCACGAGACCGAAGAGGCGCTCGAACTGCTCCAGGCGCACGGGGAGTGGTTCCGGCCGTTGCTGACCCATTCGCGGTCGCTAGAAAGCATCGGCGACGCCTTCGCCATCGCCAGCCAGTATCGGGACGAAGTAGGCAAAATGATCGTCCGGCCTTCGCGCTGATCCGGGAATTGCGTCGGCTCCTGCTTTACCTTGGAAGCATGAAGATCGCCATCGTCACCGGTGCCGCGCAGGGCATCGGCCGCCGCGCGTCTGAAGTCCTTGCCCACGCAGGATACGCGCTAGCCTTCATCGATCTGAAACCTTGCGAGCAGACGCTGGCCGGCGCGCGGGCTGAAGGCGTGGAAGCGGAACAGTTCCTCGGCGATGTCTCCGATGAGATTTTTGTCTCAAACGCCGTCAACGCCGTGCACCAGAAATGGGGCCGCGCCGATGTGCTGGTAAATAACGCCGGCATCAGCTTCATCGCGCCCGCCGAGACCGTCGAGGGCAAGAAATTTCTGCGCGTTCTCGAGGTGAACCTGCTGGCGCCATTCCTGCTGGCAAAGGGTTTTGGCGCGCTCATGCTGGAGCAGGGAAGCGGCAGCATCGTCAACGTCGCCTCCATTGCCGGCCTGGTCGGAATCGCCGACCGCTCCGCCTACAATGCGTCCAAGCACGGTTTAATCGGCCTCACCCGCACCCTTGCGGCGGAGTGGGGAGGGCGTGGCGTGCGCGTCAACGCCGTGTGCCCCGGCTGGGTCAAAACGGAGATGGATGCGGCAGACCAGGCCGTCGGCGTTTACAACGATGCCGACATTGAAGGCGTGAATCCGATGGGCCGCTTCGCCACTCCCGACGACATTGCCCGCGCCATCCTCTTCCTTGCCGATCCCGCGCAAAGCGGATTCATCAACGGCCACGCCCTCGCGGTCGATGGCGGCTGGACCGTTGACGGCAGTTGGCAATCCCTGCGCATAAGCAAGCGTTAGCAGAGAATCGCTGCCGAAATGAAGCGATCGGGCTTTGAAGGGGCAGGACTTCATTCCTGCCATTAACTGCAATGAAAAGGAAGGTGGGCTTCAGCCCCTGAGGCACGTCTATCTGTAATCCTCGCTCCCAACCTGCACATCAATCCGCGAAATACTCGCTCCCGGCCGCGCGAGCTTCAAGTTTGTGGCAGGTTACTGGCGCGCCGGCTCAGCCAGTCGCGCCGCCGGATCCACTCCCAGCCACGCGATGGCCCCCGCAGCAGCCAGAATCGCCGCCACCTGGAACGACGTGGTCCATCCCGCGCGTTGCGCGATCCACGGCGTGAGCGAAGCCGTGACCGCGCCGCCGATCTGCGCGCCCATGTTCATCACTGCGGACACCACCCCCGCGCATCTCGCCGCCAATATCGGCACTGACGCACCAGTACGAACTCTGGCAAAGGTAAAGCACCCCCGCGCCCGCAGCCAGCGTAATCGCCGCCGCCGGCGCGCTTGCCAATGCGCGACCCCGCCACCAGCAGCATGGCCGCAAACAGCAGCGCAACAACCCCAGGCCCGCATCGGCCCGCGCGCAGCCCGCGACGCGCGGTGATCCAGTCGCTGATGACCCCGCCCGCAAAGCAGAACACCGTCATGGCGATGAACGGGAACATGGTGTAGAACGCGCTCTCTTTCAGGTCCAGTCCGCGCGCCTGCCCCATGTAAATAAAAAACCAGCCCAGAAAAATCCACGCCACGTAACCAAACGTGAAGCAGGAGAACGTGAGCAGCAGCAGCGTCCGGCTCCGCAGCATCGCGCCCCACGGAATGCGCGCCCGCCCCGCATGCTGTGGCTGATCCGGAATTCCCGCGCGGATTGTCCCCAGTTCTTTCGCCGTCACCAGCGGATGCTCTTCCGGCGTGTCGCGCGCAATCAGAAACCAGACGACGCCGGCCAGCACGCCCACCGCCGCGCTGAACCAGAACGCAGCGCGCCATCCATGGTTCAAGATGATGGTCACCAGCAGCGGCGGCGTCAGTCCCGCGCCTGCGCCCACCCCGGCAAATATTGCGCCATTCACCGTGCCCCGTTCCCGCTCCGGGATCCATTGCGCCACAAATTGGTTTGAGGCCGGGTAGATGATGGCCTCACCAATGCCCAGCGCGCAGCGCACTGCGATCAACACCAGCAGCGCGCAGCGCATTCCTGGTGGAACCAGTGCCGTGCCCAGCGTGAACGCGCCCCACCACAGCACGCCCAGGGTCAACGCACGCCGCGGCCCCAACCGCACCGCAACCCACCCCGCCAGCACCTGCGACGCCGCGTATCCAATGAGAAACGCGCTCATCACCCAGCCCAGCCGCACGTTGCCCAGCCCGAATTCACGGCTGATGTCAGGGCCGGCAATGGACAAGTTGATGCGGTCGAGATAGGCGACCGCGCTGAGCAGGAAAATCCAGAACACCAGCCCCGCGCGGATGGGCAGCTTGGTCATCGCAGGAATGCTCCGATTCTAAAGTCCGCTGATTGCCTTCGCGAACCTACTTCAGTCCGAAGAATCTCACCACGTCGCTGAGTTCCGTCGTCATCCGGTACGGCGGCAAACTCTGCAAAAACGTCTGCCCGTAGCGCTGCCTTCTGATCCGCGGATCCAGCAGCACCAGCACTCCGCGATCCTCCAGCGACCGGATCAATCTTCCGAATCCCTGCTTCAGCGTCAGCACTGCCTCCGGCACCTGGTAATCGAAAAACGGTTTCCCGCCGTCCTCCTCAATCGCCTTCATCCGCGCCTGCACCACCGGATCGCTGGGCACCGCAAACGGCAGCCGGTCAATGATCACGCAGCTCAACTGCTCGCCCTGCACGTCCACGCCCTGCCAGAAGCTCGCCGTCCCAAACAGTACCGCATTCGGCGTCGCGCGAAATTCCTCCAGCAGCGCCTTCCTCGGCGCCGTCCCGTGCAGCAGGATCGGCCAATCCAGCACCGGCATCAGCCGCTCGTACAAGTCCCGCATCTGGCTGTAGCTGGTGAACAGGCAAAACGCGCGCCCCTTGGTAATGTCCAGCACCGTGCGGATGCATTCCGCCGCCGCCGCGGGAAACTCCGGCTCGCGCGGGTCCGGCATCTCCGGCGGCAGATACAGGATCGCCTGCTCGCCGTAGCGGAAATGCGACGGCACCACCAGCTCGCGCCCTTCCGTGAGCCCCAGCCGCCGCCGCATGTGCTCGAACCCGCCCTGCACCGTCAGCGTGGCCGAGGTCAGCACCACTGTCGGTATGGTCTCAAACACCATATCGTGCAGCAGCTCGGATACGTCGATCGGCGTGGCCTGCAGAAACGTCGTCCGCGATCCGCCGCCGCCTCTCATCCCAGATTGGGTTCCCCCGGTCCCTCGCTTTTGGGGGCCGGGGCGGGATGCTCGCCCACCATCGGAGCCACCGCCTCCCAACGCGCGCCGCTCCAGCCAATACACCACGTTGCGGTCGTTTGACTCCATCAGGAATTCGAGCTCGCCCCTGAGCCGCGCCACCCGCTTGCGCATTGGCGCTGCCTCGTCCACGTCCTTCAGGTTCTCCATCTCGCCTTCCAGCCGCCGCAGCGTGGCCCGCAATCCCACATAAAGATCGCCGGAGCCTTCCAGAAAGTCGTCGCGATTTGCGAATGGCTGCCGTCCATCCACTTCCACGGGCAGCGCGGCAAAAAACAGCCGCGTGCGCTCGCGCAATTGCTGGGTCAGCGCCGGAACTCCCGCCGCGCCCTCCTTGCCCCGCAGCGCCACATCCAGATCCCTGGCCAGATCCTCCATGCGCATGTTTGAGACGGTCACCCCAAAGTAGCTCGACGCCACATCCTCCAGCTCATGCGCCTCGTCGAACACCACCGCCGCGGCCTCCGGCAAAATCCCCGCATCCGGCGCGCCGCCCGCTTCGCGCTTCACCGCCAGGTCGGCAAAAAACAGGTGATGATTCACAATGATGATGTCGGACTCGAGCGCCCGTCGCCGCATCTCCGTGATGAAGCACCGCCGGTAATCCGGACACTCCTGCCCCAGGCACGCTTCCCCGCGCGCGTCCAGCTTGTTCCACAGCGCGCTTGACTCCGGCATGCCCCCCAGCTCGGCGCGGTCGCCGGTCTCGGTCGTCTTTTCCCATTCCGCAATCTGCCGGTACTGGTCGATCTCCTCAAGCCCGGACAACACCGGCTGGTCGCGCAACTGCACCAGCTTGTGCCGGCAAAGATAATTCGCCCGCCCCTTCATGTAGCAAACGCGCAGGCCGCCCAGCAGCGTCTCCAGGAACGGCACATCGCGAAAGTAAAGCTGGTCCTGCAGCGCCTTGGTTCCCGTGGAAACAATCACCCGCTGCCCCGTCCGCAGCGCGGGCAGCAGGTAGGCCAGCGTCTTTCCGGTGCCCGTCCCGGCCTCCACAATCAGGTGCCGATGCTCCTGGAGAGCCCGCTCCACCGCCTTCGCCATCTCCAGTTGCCCCGGCCGGTACTCATACGGAAGCGGCGAGCGAGCCAGGATGCCGCCGGGCGCAAAAAACTCATGCAGCGTGGGCAAAGCGCGGGTTTGAGTTTCCGTAGTGGCCATTGCGGGTGGCAATTTCCATCATAGTGAGAATGGCGGAGACGCGCCGAGAGCGGTATCCAACTGGGGACTTGGCTGCCAGCCCTCTGCCGCCGTATCGTTATAGGAGATCGTCCGTTCCAGTTGCGCACATGATTGCGAAGGTCCCCCCAGGCCTACACGTCTGTCCAGATCCGCATCACAGGTGATCGGATCACCGCTCCGGGAGGAGCATGGCCTCGACCGACCAAAGCCCAGTTGTTCTCCGTCCCTTTGACCTGGCTCTCGTGGGTAAAGCTCTGGCCTGGGCCATGGCGCTCGTCTTTTTCCTCCAGTTCTTTGTCATTCTGGCCTTGGGCCATCGCGCCGGCGCTGTCTCCGGCTATTTCACCGCAACCCTGGTTGCCGCGGCCGCCGCCTGCCCACTATGGCGCGCTCTTCTGCTCCCCTGGCGCGAACGTCCGGCGTGGCTCTGGGTCGCCCTGGGAATCCTCCTCTGGTCCATTGCGCGCACTTTGGAAACCTGGCTTGCCCACTCTCCCACCGCAAGTCCAGTCGCCGTTAATGTGGCCGATTTCCTCTACGTCAGTGCAATCTTCCCTATCCTCATTGCGTTGTCCGTCACTCGCGCTGCCCAACCCGTTCGTGCGGTTTCCGCGCTCAACTTTGCTCAGATCGGCATTGCGCTGCTTCTCGCCTGGATATTGCTTGATGGAACCGCGTTCTCTCCCGCGCGGACGGCCATTGTGATGGGCGGAATCGCCTCTGCCGCCTGCGTGCTGCTTGGTGCCATGAGCCTGCTGCGCCTCTCCTGCTGGACCACAATAGAAGAAAAGCACTGCTTCCGCACTATTAACGTTCTCTTCTGGAGCTATCTGCCCATTGAGCTTGGGCTGGACTATCTATCCCATGCCAGGCGGCTCCCCGGCGGTACCCTCCTCGATTTGCTGTGGAGCGTCCCCTTCGCCCTGGCCGGATGGAACGCGCTCTTCCTGCCCATGGACAGTAACGACGATCCTCCTCCGGTCCAGAGAACCCGCGCGCGCCTGCTCTTTGAGTCCATCTTCCCGCTCTTCTTGACCACTGGCATCTTCGCCTTCGCTGCAGCCGTCATCCCCCGGCATCTGGCCATCGGTCTGGCCGCCGTGTTCCTCCTCCTCATTGTTCAGGGATTCCAGGCTGCTACGGTGCAGGCCAATTACCTGGTGAGCCATAACCTGTTGCTCGATCGCGAACAGAAGCTGCGCACCGCCAATGCTGCGCTGGAACAACTTACCCTGCTCGACCCGCTCACCGGTGTTTCCAATCGCCGCGCATTCGATAGCGCCTTTGCCGCTGCCTGGCGGCGCGCTCTGCGCCGTCACTATCCGCTGGCGCTCCTGCTGGTGGACGTGGATCATTTCAAGGCCATTAACGATCTGCACGGCCACGTCTTTGGAGACGAGTGCCTGGTGGCTCTGGCGCGCGTTTTGGATGCCGAGGCCCGCCGCCCTGACGACCTGCTGGCCCGCTTCGGAGGCGAGGAGTTCGTGCTCCTGCTGCCGGAGACCAACGCCGACGGCGCTCTCAAGGCCGCTCGCCGGCTCCATGATTCCGTCCGCAAACTGGCCCTGATGAATAACGCCTCGCCATTCGAACAGCTCCTCACCATAAGTATCGGCATCGCCGTGTGCCTGCCCGCGCCCGATATGCAGCCGGCAGCCGTCTTTGAAGCTGCCGATCAGGCGCTCTATTGCGCAAAGGACGAGGGCCGCAATCGGACTTACTCGGTGCTCCTTCGGCCGGACGCAGCCCAAGTTACCCCACCCAGCCCCACTCCTCCTCCGCCGGCAGCTACCCAGGTTTAAGGCCGTGGTGCGGTCAACCTCCGCTTTGGGGGGCGATACTGAAAGAGCGGCCTTTCGCGCTATTCACTGGAGACCCCTCTTGCCCGCCAATCGTAGATCCCTGAACCTCGCGTCCGCACCATCTGGCGATCTGCCTCTGGTCGCCATCGTCGGCCGTCCCAACGTGGGCAAGTCCACGCTGTTCAACCGGATAACCCGCAGCCGCCGCTCCATCGTGGGCGACGAGTCGGGCATCACCCGCGACCGCATCTACGGCGAATACGACTGGGCCGGTCGCCGCTTCCGCCTGGTTGACACCGGCGGCATCGTCCCCGACGACCCGGAACTGATCCCGCAAGAGATCTACAGCCAGGCCAAAGTCACCCTGGGTGAAGCCGATGCGCTGGTCCTTGTGGTGGACATCCGCACTGAACTGGCCAGCCCCGACTACGACCTCATCCGCATGCTCCTGCGCGGCGGCAAACCCGTCTTTCTGGCCGTAAATAAGGTTGAGGGCGATGCCATGGCAGCCGCAGCGGAAAACTTCCGCCGTCTCGGCATTCACCAGGTCTTTCCCGTAAGTGCCGAGCATGGCCTGGGCATTGGCGAACTGCTCGACGCCATCGCCGCCGCCATCCCCGAGTCCACTCCAAATGAGAGCCGTCATCCTGAGCGGAGCGGCGCAGCAGCATCGCGCCGCGGAGTCGAAGGACCTGCATTGCACTCCGCATCCGACGCGCCCCCTGTCACTCACGATCTACCGTCCGCGACCGACGACCCACAGTCCGCGCCCGTCCACCGCACCCACGGCGAGTTCGAGCCGTTTGAAACCTCCGTCGCCATCATCGGCCGCCCCAACGTGGGCAAATCCACCCTGCTCAACGCCCTCACCGGCACCGAGCGCGCCATCGTCTCGCCGGTCCCCGGCACCACCCGCGACGCCGTCGACGAACTGGTGGAGTTCGAGGGCGCGCGCTTCCGCTTTGTGGACACGGCCGGCATCCGCCGCAAGGGCAAAACCCACCTCATGGCGGAGAAGCTCAGCGTGGTCATGGCCCGCCGCCACCTCGAAGCTGCGGACGTGGCCCTGCTGGTCCTCGACGCTACCCAGGGCGTCACTTCCAGCGACGCCACCATCGGCGGCTACGCGCACGAGAGCGGGCGCAGCGTCATCATCGTCGTCAACAAGTGGGACGCGGTGACAACCGGCCGCACCGACGGCAAGCCACACGCGGACCGCGACATCTTTGAGCTGCAGTTGCGTAACGTGCTGAAATACCTCAGCTACGCGCCCGTGATCTTTCTCTCCGCCAAGGAAGGCACCAACCTCGGCCGCGTCATGGGAGAGGTGAAAGTCGTCGCCGCCGAGCGCCGTAAACGCGTGACAACGGGCCAGATGAACCGGTTTCTGGAGCGGATCGACTTTCAGCGCGCGCCGGTGCCCATGGCCAAGCGCATCCGCATCTTCTACATGACCCAGGCCGCGGTGGCCCCGCCCACCTTCGTCCTCTTCACCGACCGCCAGGTAGAGCTCCACTTCGCCTTCAAGCGCTTTTTAGAAAACCAGATCCGCGAGTCCTTCGGCTTCGAAGGAACCCCCATCTGGTTCAAAGTAAAGGCCCGCGCAGGCAAAGGCCGTGGCGACCAAAACGAGGGAAAGAGGGGCAAGGAGCAAGGGAGTAGGGAGTAGAAAGTAGAAAGCAGGGAATACTAGTTGTCATCCTGAGCGGAGCAGCGCAGCTTTATCGCGCTGCGCAGTCGAAGGACCTGCAGGTCCACTTGTTTTTGCTTGCCTTTGCCTTTCGCTCTTGCCCTTGCTTTTGCCCTTGCCTTTGCGTCTGTCTTTGCTTTCTACTCCCTACTCCCTTTTCCCTAGACCTACTCCCTGCCTTCCGGCAGTCTCTTCCCCACCCACACCCTGGTCACCCCCGGATTCCCAATCCCATCTCCGGCCACCCATCCCGCCACCGAATCCTCATGCGCCCCCAGAAACCCGCGAAGCTCTCGTCGAATCTCCCCGCCGCCCTCACTTGTAGCCCCGTACCCATGCACCACCAAAATCGGCCCCTTAACCCCGCGCCGCACGCAGTCGTTATAGAACCGCACAAACCGCCCCAAAGCCTCACGCACGGTAAGCCCATGCAGATCAATCGACCTCCTCTCCTCCACGGCGTCCATCCTCCTCGAACCAATTATGGGTGCCCCGCCCTGGCTCCGTTAGGCCGGGCCACAAGTACCCAACCCGTTTTTGCCTTTGCGGTGAACGCGCCCAAACCGCCAAACAGCCGCTATTTGGCAGCGCTAGTCACGTGGGCAAATGGCTTTGTACGCGGCGGTTTGACCAGCACCGCCTTGACGGGCTTGAAGTCGGGGCAGGTTTTGCCGCCCGGGCACAGGTCGGCGGTGATGCCGACGCCTTCCTCGATGGTGTAGATCCGGTCGACCACCGGCAGCTTGATGGTCTCGATGGCGCCGGAGGGCCAGTGGATCTCGGCGGTGCCAGCGTCAGTGGCGTCGCCAAGGCCGAAGTGGGGACGGCGGTCGCTGGAGCCGATGTAGCTGCCTGACGAAAGCACGTCCTGGCGCTGGCGCATCCCATTCGCCTTGAGGAAGACGGTAGCGCAGGTGGCATCGCGGGGCGAGTGCGGGCCGCCGACCAGCTTCATCTCCACCCAGTGGTGGTGGTCGGGGTTGACATTGCGCAGAAGCACCGGCGGGCCGTCGATGGGGTTGATGACGACGTCGATCTTTCCGTCGTTGAAGAGGTCGGCGAAAGTCGCGCCGCGGGCAGGAATGACATCGGCGAGCCCGGTGCCGATGACGGGCTTGACTTCCTCAAACACCCGATCCGGATTGCCTTTCTGGGGGCTTTTGCCCGGCACATTGTGGAACAGCAGC
>CAWBIG010000124.1:0-13265 GCA_963788435.1 uncultured Acidobacteriota bacterium
AAGGGTTCCATTCTCTGGTCCGGAGTAAATTTGCCGCGCCGGCGATTGGCGCGAATGCGTTGAGCATGGCTTTTATCCGATTTCGATGGTTCGCGTACGCCGCGCTGGCGCTGCTTCTGACCGGGTGTCCGGGGCCAGGCGCCAAGGCGCCCTCAGCGGCCCAGGCGCCGCAGGCCACGGCTCCGGCGGTCGAGGCTCCCGCGCCGGCCGCGTCCGCGCCGCAGGGCCCTTCGCCCGAAGCGGTGCACCAGGAGCAGATCCAGAAGCTGATTGAGCAGGTGAACGCGGCCTATGCGGCGGGCGACGCGGACTACCTGAAGGGACGGCTGCCCGAGGCGAAGGTGCAGTTCGACCACGCCGTGGACCTGATGCTGACCAGCGGGTTCGACATCAAAACGGAGCCGGCCCTCGACGACGAGTTCAACCGCATCATCGACCAGGTGAACGCGCTGGAGATGGAGGCGTTGAAGGTCGGCAACGGATTTGTGCCCAAGGAGGAGGAGACTCCGGCGGAAGTGGCGAGCGACGTGACCTTCGCCGCCAATCCGGGCATTGAAGCCAAAGCGCGCGCGGAGCTGGCCACCACCCACTCCGATTTGCCGCTGATGGTGAACGAGTACGTCTCCAGCTTCATCAACTTCTTTGCCAATTCGCAGCGGGGGCATAACACCCTGCTGCACTCGTTTGAGCGCGCAGGCCGGTACAAGCCGATGATTCAGAAAGTCATGGCGGAAGAAGGTGTGCCCCAGGACCTGATCTACCTGGCGGTAGCGGAATCCGGCTTTCAGCCGCGCGTCGTCAATCACAAGCACGGAGCCGGCGGGATGTGGCAGTTCATGCCCCATGGAAACTACGGCCTGACCCGTAATGGCTACGTCGACGAGCGCTTCGACCCGGAAAAGTCAACCCGCGCATACGCGCGCTACATGAAGTTCCTCTATGACCAGCTTGGCGACTGGTACCTGGCCATGGCGGCCTACGACTGGGGCGCTGGGAACATCCAGCGAGCGGTGGAGAAGACCGGGTACGCGGACTTCTGGGAGTTATACAAGCGGCACAATCTACCCGGCGAAACCTCCAACTACGTGCCGGAAATCCTGGCGGCGATCATCATCGCCAACAACCCCCATCAGTACGGCTTCGACGACATTACGCTGGACCCTCCAGTGCTGACCGACACCGTGAGCATCAACTACTCGGTCGACCTGCGCCTGGTCAGCGACCTGGTGAATGCTCCGGTGGACGAGCTTGAGGCGTTGAACCCGAGTCTGCTGCGGATGGTCACGCCGCCCGATACGTCATTCGACCTGCACCTGCCGGCGGGCACTGCGACCGCCTTCGAGGACAAGATCGCATCGATTCCGGAGGGCCACCGGAACTCCTGGCGGTATCACCCCTTGATTGCGGGCGACACCCTGGCCAGCGTGGCACGGACGTATCGCGTAAGCGAGTCGGACCTGGCGGAAGTGAACCAGTTGAAGGCGGGGGCAAGCCTGGATGGCATGGAGGCCCTGGTGGTGCCGGTGGCGCGGGCGGCGGAGCCCTCAGGGCATTTGGTCATGTACACAGCGCGCCGGGGCGACACGCTGGTGTCGATCGCCGACCGGTTCGGCCTTTCGCTGGACCAGCTGCGGCGGTGGAACCATTTGCCGGCGGGGGAAAAGCATGTGGCGGCGGGGAGCCGGCTGCATGTGGCCGAACCAGCGGCACCTCACCGGCGGGGACATCACCGGACCACCATCACCGCCGAGGATCTTCATCCCCACAGCGCCGCGAAGAAGGGTACAGCGCATCCGGTAAAGAAGAAAACACACTCGTCGTCCACGGCAACCGCTTCAGCCAAACAAAAATAGCGCAAGACTCGATCGCGAATTAAGTTTTAATGGCATTTGCGCGCGAGCTATTGCTACAATGGCATCCGCAAGCGGAACGGTCCGCAAATCATATGTGACAGCGCCAAGCCGCTGGAGGCAATGCGATGGATGAAGTGTTGAGGATGTACGCAATGAGTGCAGACAACAACGAACCAGCAGAGATGAATCCGGAGCACGATGAGGGGATGGAAGAAGACGAGGAAGTGGAAACCTCCGGCGTGCTGACCTCTTCGGATGACGACGAGGGTAATGTGGAAGAGGCCATTCTTATAGTGGAAGTGCCCGCTGCCGTAACTGCGCCGAAGCGGGCCAAAAAGGCTGCAAAGAAAGCGCCCGCGAAAAAAGCTGCGGCCAAAAAGGCGCCGGCCAAGAAGGCTGCTGCCAAGAAGGCCCCGGCCAAAAAGGCTGCAAAGAAGGCCGCCAAAAAGGCGCCGGTGAAGAAGGCCGCAAAGAAGGCGCCCGCCAAGAAGGCAGCAAAGAAGGCAGCAAAGAAGGCAGCAAAGAAGGCGCCGGCCAAGAAGGCAGCCAAGAAGGCAGCAAAGAAGGCGCCGGCGAAGAAGGCCGCCAAGAAGGCCCCTGCAAAAAAGGCCGCCAAGAAGGCTGGCAAGAAGAAGTAGTCATCCTCCAACCAGGCAAGCAGAAAAGCCCGGCATTGCGCCGGGCTTTTCTGCGTCTGGATTCCAACGAAAGCGATGACTGCTGAAAGGTTGCCTACTTGTGCTCGAACTCGCTCAGCGCCGCCAGCACTTCGTCGGAATGCACCTGGGGATTGACCTTGGTCCATACCTTCACGATCTTGCCCTCGGGATTGATCAGGAAGGTGTTGCGCATGGCGATGGTCGCATCGCCAAAATGGCCCAGCGAGCCATACTGGTCCACCACATTGTGTGCGGTGTCAGAGAGCAGGTGGAAGGTGAGGCTCTCCTTGGCGCAGAACTGCTTGTGACTGTCGGTGGAGTCCACGCTGACACCAACAATGACGGCATCGTCGGCCTTGTACTTGTCCAGATCGCGCTGGAAGTTGTGGGCCTCAATGGTGCAGCCCGGGGTCATGTCCCTGGGATAGAAGTACAGCACCACCCACTTGCCGCGGAAGCTGTCCAGCGACGTGGGGACGCCATCCTGAGAAGGAAGGGTAAAGTTGGGAGCGGGCTGTCCGGCTTCGGGCATGGTGCTGTTGTCGGCGGCGCGGGCAGTAAGGGACACGCCGGCAAAGAAGAGCATTCCGGCGCAGGCGAGAAAAGCGGTTCGTTTCACTCGGGAGACCTCCTGAATACAGTGGGCAGTGAACAGTGGCCAGCGAACTGCGGTCGCGGGGCAAGGTGCAGGGAGCGATGCGGAAACGGGGAATTTGCAGGGGGCTCGTCCCGGCGCCTTCAGTATCGATCTGGAGGCACACTGCTGGCAAATCCCCGCTGCGATGGGACCCGAGCGCAGGAAAAGGCCGGGACCGGCTGAAGCGGAGCGGGTGCGGTGCCCAGGGGCAGAGTGGCTAAGGCGTTGGCGGCTTCAGCGAATCATCCTCTTCGACACTGGACGTCGGCGGCTTGAGCGAGTCGTCGGCGACCGCAGCCGCGCTTTCCATGGACGCTGTCGGCGGCTTAAGCGAGTCCTCTTCAACATCGGAACCGATAGTGGGGGGCTTGAGTGACATAGGAGCACCTCTGGGGAGAAAGGATTCGGAATCCGGGGGAGAATGGACGCCGTGCACTCAGTATCAGCGCGGGACCGCAACAATGGCAATGTTTTCCTGATTCGCGCGGTCAAGGAGCGCGTCGCGGTCGAGGAGAAGGGTGCGGCCGGCTTCGACGGAAAGGCAGGTTGCGCCGGCTCCCAACATCGTATCCAGCGTGCCCATACCAATGACCGGCACGTCAAAGCGCATGTCCTGGTTCGGCTTGGCTACCTTCACCACGGTGAGGCGGCGATGTAACGTAGAAGCCGGGCCTTCTGCGTCTTGTTCCAATGAGCGCATCAGGGCGCCCGCGCGTTCGATTGCGGCGTCTGTCCCTTCCATAGCCTCGACGGCCACGCAGGCCTGTGCCGCCACCACCACTGTCTGGCCGATGTCGAACGCAGCCAGCGCGCGGGCCACGCCCAGACCATATGCGATGTCCTTGCGCTCGTTCTCGTCCGGCGCGCGCGCGGTAAGTATGCCCTCCTGGGCCAGCAACGGCTCCAGGAACGCCGTGGAGCTGATCAGCTCGATGCCCTCGTCGGCCAGAACCTTGGCTACTGCCCCCAGCAGCATGTCGGTATTGCGCGTGCGCAGGTTCAGGAGCAGCTTGGCCAGTCGCCAGTCCGGCCGGATGGATGAAAAAATCTGCTTGTGCTTCACCTGGCCCGCCATGACGGCTTTGGTCACGCCTTCTTGTTGAAAAACCTCGATCAGCCGGGAAAGCTCGCCCAGCGAGAGCCAGTGGACGGTGATTTTGGGATCGGCTGCGGCGCGTTCATTTATCTCCGGGTCAGTCTCCTCGCGGATGGCGGCCACCGTCACGGCGAACCCCTGCGCCCGCGCCGCGTCCAGCAGCAGGAAGGGAAATCGGCCGTTGCCGGCGATGAGGCCGAGGGTCATGGCTACTTGATCACGCCTCGCTGGCTGCGCTCAATGAAATCCGCCACGATCTTCGCATCTTCGCCCTCGAGCTCGCGGATTCTCTCTACCGCCTGCGTCGTGTTCATGTGGGAGCTGAGCAGCAGCCGGAACGCCCTCTGCAGCAGCGCCAGCCGTTCCGGCGTGAATCCCCGCCGCACCAGCCCCACCTTGTTGATGCCGAAGGCCTTGTTTTCTCGCTTCGCAGAGGTGAGCGAGAACGGCAGTACGTCCTGGGTAACAATCGTCCCACCGCCGATGAACGCGTATTGGCCCACGGTACAGAACTGGTGGATGGGCGAAAACGCGCCTACGCTGGCGTAGTCCTCAATCACAACGTGCCCGGCGAGGGTGGCCGCGTTGGCCAAGATGCAGTGGCTGCCCACATGGCTGTCGTGGCCGATGTGGGCGTAGGCCATCAGCAGGTTTCCCGAGCCAATGCGGGTGATTCCGCCGCCCTTGGCCGTCCCCCGGCTCACCGTTACGCACTCGCGAATGGTGTTGTCGTCGCCGATCTCGGTTTCGGTCGGCTCGCCCGCGTACTTCAGGTCCTGCGGCGCCACACCAATCGAAGTGAAGGGATAAATCACGTTGCGTGCGCCCATGCGGGTTCGGCCGTCGAGCACCACGTGCGAAACCAGCGTGCATTCCTCGCCCAGCACTACTTCCGCCCCGATGGTGCAATACGGGCCGACGGTGCAGGAGTCGGGCATCACGGCCCCGGGCGCAACTATCGCGCTGGGATGAATGCTCACTCGGTCCTCGTAACGTCGGCGGCTTCGGCTTCAACCTGCGCCTCGGCTGGCGCGGCGTCCGCTGCCTCAGAGGTCTTTTTCTCGCGCCTGCGCGGCACCACCTGGCAGGTCAGCGTGGCCTCGCAGGCAAGCTTGTCATCCACATAAGCATGGCCCTCGATGCGCCCGGCGCGCGGGCGGAATGACAGCACGTCCACCTCGATGCGCAGTTGGTCGCCCGGCGTGATCGGCCGCCGGAACTTGGCCCGCTCAATGCCGGTAAACACCACCAGCTTGTGTTCGCGGTCCGGCGTCTCGTGCAGGATGATGATGCCGCCCGCCTGCGCCATCGCCTCCACCACCAGCACGCCGGGCATGATCGGGTAACCGGGAAAATGCCCTTGGAAGAACGGCTCGTTTATGGTCACGTTCTTGATGGCGACCAGGCGTTTGGTGGGCTCGAATTCGACGATCCGGTCGATGAGAAGAAACGGGTAACGGTGGGGAAGAAAACCCAGGATCTCCTGGATGTCGAAGGTCATTCTCTAGCTCCGGAACGCACACCGCGCTCGTCCAAGATTATAAATGGGTTGCGTCGTCAGGGCCGCCGGCCCTTGTTGCCCCCGGACCGGCCCCCTCCGCCAAACTTCGGCGGCGATTTGCGCCCGAATCCTCCGCGACTGCCTTCGCGCCGCGGTCCGCTCGCTGGCCGTCCAGGTCGCTGGCCAAAGCCACCGCCCTGTGGACGCCTTTGCTCGTTGCCCGCCGGGCGGAAGCCGCCGGGTTTTGGCGCGGAACGCCCTTCAGGGCGGAATCCCGTACTCGCCGGCCGCGATCCACGATCCTCAACGCCCTCTCGCCGTGGCCCGCTCCCGGCACGTCCAAATCGCACCCCGCCAGATTGTGGGCGACGCTGCTCATCGCTCTCTATGTGAATGCCGGCAGGCCTCGGCGTTGAACCCACTGCCGGGCGGAAACCGCCAGGTTTTTGACCTGATCCGGTCGCCGGCCGGAAGCCGCCGCGTGCGGGCCGCGAACCCCGATCCTCAACACCCTCCCGCCGTGGCCCGCTCGCAGGCCGTCCGAAGCGCTGCCCAAACCCGCCGGCTGGCGGGCGACGCTGTCCACTGCCCGTCGGACGGAAGCCGCCAGGCTTCGGACCTGAACCCGCTGCCGGGCGGAACGGTCCGCGCGCAGGCCGCGAACCCCGATCCTCGAAACCCTCCTGCCGCGGACGCTGCTCCAAAGGCCGCCTCTCAACGCCCGATACGGGCCTGGCCCGGAACGGCCGATCACTCGGTCCCGACCGTCCGCCAAACGGCCGCTGTCCCTGTGACCGCTGCCCCTGTGACCGGGCAGCCCCGCCACCCTGGCCGCGATCCCGATCGAATCCGCGCGCTGCGCCTCCACCCTCGCCGGCTCTGCCGGCACTCGCGCCAAACTTCGACCGACCCTCTGGACGCGGCGTAAATCCGCCCCGATTTTCCGGTCGTTTTTCACGGCCATCCGCGAAGCCTTGCCTCTGGTCGCGATCCGGAAAGCTCCGCTGCACGCCCGGCCGGTTCTCGCCTCCCCGGCCCTCGCCTTGCCTGCGCCGATCCTGCCATTTCGGTTCCGCGCGGCCGGGACCCCGCCGCTGTTCACGCGGCTGTGCCGGTCTGTCACCACGCTTTGCAGCGGCGTCACGCCCCACACTGCGGCCGCCTTCTCCGGGCAACATCGCTGTCCCCCGCGACCGCTTCGGCTTCAGCTTCCCTTCGGCGGCCAGGCGCAGCGCCTGCACCTCCTCCGCAGTCAACTCGCGCATCTTGCCGGGTTCCACATCCAGCTCCAGCGGGCCGTAGCCCACCCGCCGAATCTTCTCCACGTGATGCCCGATCTCCTCAAACATCTTGCGCAGCTCGCGGTTGCGGCCCTCGATCAGCGCCACCTCGAACCACGGGTTGTCGCCCTGCCGGAACTGTCGGATTCGCGCCGGCGCGGTCTGCACCTGCCCTTCTCCACGGCGAGCGCGATCGATTCGCACGCCCGATCGCAACGCCTCGATCTGTCCCTCGCTCGGCTGCCCCGCCACCTTCACCAGGTAAACCTTCTCCACTCCCGCCGCCGCCCGGGTGAGCTTGTTGGCGAGCTCCCCGTCGTTGGTCATCAGCAGCAGTCCCTCGCTCATGTAGTCCAACCGGCCCACTGGGTAAAGCCGCTCGCCCATCCGCGCAAAAAACTCCATCACGGTCGGCCGTCCTTCGGGATCGCTGACCGTGGTCACATAGCCGCGCGGCTTGTTCAGCACAAAGTAGCGCAGACGCTCGGCCCCATGCAGCAGCTTGCCGTCCACCCGAATGTGATCGCGCGCAGCGTCGGCTTTCGAGCCCAGCGTCATCACCACTTGTCCGTTCACCTGCACCCGGCCCGCCACAATCATCTCCTCTGCATGGCGGCGGCTGGCCACGCCCGCGGCGGCCAGGATCTTCTGCAAACGCTCTTGTTTTCCCGGCGGCGGCTCAGGTTTTTCCTTCTTCTCATCGCCGCTGCCCGACTCCCAATCGCCCTCAAGCTCGTCACCCTCGTCCAGATCCGGCACTGCCGCCGGCAAGCGCGCCTCGCCAGTGTCATTCGCCTCGAACGCATCTTCAAACGTATCGGCCACGTTTGCCGCAGCTTCCGCATTACCGGCGGCTGAAGTCTCCGACGTTGCTGCAATAGCAACCGCACCCAAATCCGGTTCGCCTGCCAGTTCCGTCTTTGCCGCGCGCTTCTTCGTGGCCGGCTTCTTCGCGGCCGCCCTATTCGCCGCAGGCTTCTCCGCGGATGACTTCACCGGCGCTTTCCGCCGCGGCCTGGGAAGGTCGTCCATCGGCTCGATGACTAGACCTTCCGGCACGGCCTTCTTTGACGCTCGGCTTTCCGCCGCCGGCTCCTGCTCAGCGCTCGTTGTTTTCTTCCTCGGCATGGAACATCTTCTCGGTTTCTGCCGGCGCGGTTTCCGCTCCGGCGGGCACATCTTCATGCCCATTGTTAGTTTCCCGCCCATTGGCAGTTTCCGGCTGGTTGGATGACGCCGCGGCCTCTGCCGGCAGGCTGGCGGATGGATTGGCCAAGGCTACTTCATTCATTTCCGCGATTTCCCCGGCCATCTCCTCGCCGCTGGGTGAGTCTTCTTCGAGCGCCGCCCGATCGCTCTCGCTGTGGTTCTCCGCGCCGTCTTCCTCCAGGTCACCCGCGGGCGCTTCGGCTGCATCCGCCGCCGCTGGCTCCGGTTCCATCTCCTCAATTTCCGCCGCCGCCATTTTCTCGAACTCTTCCATCGAGGGCAGCTCCGAAAGGTCCTTCAACCCGAAGCGCAGCAGGAACTCCCTGGTGGTCTTGTACAGGATGGGCCGGCCAATCACCGGCTTGCGGCCAGCGGTCGCAATCAGCTTGCGCGCCAGCAGCGATCCCAGCACGCCGCCCGATTCCACGCCGCGGATCTCGTTCAACTCCGGCGCGGTGACCGGCTGCTTGTACGCCACCACCGCAAGCGTCTCCAGCGCCGGCAGCGACAGCTTGAGCGGCGGCTTGAGGATCTTGACGAAGGACAGCACGGCATCGTGGCATTCGGGCTTGGTGGCCATGCGATAGCCGCCGGCAATCTCGCGGATTTCTATGCCGCGATCGTCGGAGGCATAGGAGTCGATCAGCTCATCCAGGTGCTGCTGGATCACGCCCTTGACCTCGCGGTCACGCTGGCGGGCCTCGCGACGCAACGCGGATTCCTGGTCGGCCGGATCAGCGGCATCCGCCGCCGGGGGTGCCGCGGCATCCGCAACCGGTTCGCCTGGCGCAGTTTCGACGGCGGTTTCAGCCGGGCCAGCCGGTTCGGCGTCCGGGCCCGGCATCGCCGATTCACTGTCCAGTCGCGGGTAGGCCAGCTCAGAGCCCAGCAGCGGCTCCAGCTCCACCATCACCGGCGGCTCTCCGGCAAACTCTTCCGCCTGCTCGGCGGCGGCAGCTTGTTGCGCCGCTTTCCATTCCAGCGCATCGGCGGCAAACAATGCGGCGAGCTGCGCCAGGGTCACAGGCTCTTCCGCGGCATAAATAACGGCTTCCAGCTTTGATTTCAGGCTCATTCGGCAAACGGTACCTCGATTATGGTACCGGATGTCTCAGGGCCGGGGCGGCGGCGGCTGGAGATGCAGAGGGAAAAGCACAAGCAAAAGGGCGTCCGCCGCAACGGACGCCCCAGTCGAATTGCGCCTCAGGCGCCCGTCATTGTACGGAACAGCGCATACAGAAGCCCGGACAGTAAGGCCGCCGCCGGCAGCGTGAACACCCAGGCAGCCGCGATGCTCTTCACCGTCGACCACTGCAGGCCGCTCTTGTTCGCGGCCATGGTGCCCGCTACTCCCGAACTGAGCACATGGGTCGTACTCACCGGCAGCCCCAGAGTATCGGCGGCAAAAATAGTCGCCGCCGCCACCACCTCGGCTGCCGCCCCCTGGCCGTAGGTCAGGTGCTCCTTGCCGATTTTCTCGCCTACCGTGACCACAATCCGCTTCCAGCCCACCATCGTTCCCAGCCCCAGCGCCAGCGCGACCGCCACCTTGACCCACGAGGGAATGAACTTGGTGGACTTGTCGATATGGCTCTTGTAGTTGTTGAGCACGGCCAATTCATCGCCGCTGAACCCGCCCTGGTGACTCTTCATCATTATGCGGATGGTCTCGCTGGTCACGTACATGTCGTTGCGAACGTTGGTCTGCTGAGAAGGCGGCAGATGCTTAAAGTCGCCGTAAGCCGCAACCGCGCCGGCCACGTCTTCAATCAGCTCCCGCAGCGCCGTCATGGTGGCAGGCTGCACCTTCCTGGTTTGCAGATACGTGGTCAGCTCCTGGCGCGCATCCGTGCCCATAACGGCTTCGCGATCCACATGATTGTTCACCACCGACTGTGCCTGGCGGGAAACGGCAATAAAGTCCTGGACGTCGCGCCCGGTCACCGCATGGTTCAGTGCGTAGGCCGTGGGAACGGTACCGATCAGGATCAGCATGATCAGCCCCATGCCCTTCTGACCGTCATTGGATCCGTGAAAGAAGCTCACCAGCGTGCAGGTGATAACCAAAAGCGCGCGAATCGGGAACGGTGGAGGCGCATCGCTCTTCGGAGCCTCATACAACTCGGGATACTTGATGGTGGCCTTCGACAACCAGAACAGCAGATACGCCAGTCCAAAGCCGAAGATCGGCGAAACCAGCAGCACCTCAAATACCTTGGTCGCCTGCGCCCAGTCCACACCGGAGGTGCCGCCCGCGGAATTCGCCATCAGCTGGTTGGCCACACCCACGCCGATGATCGAGCCCGTCATGGTGTGCGTGCTGGAGGCGGGCAGCCCCAGCCACCACGTGCCCAGGTTCCACAGAATCGCGGCAATCAGCAGCGCGAATACCATGTCGAATCCGGCGCCGGAACTTACCTTCAAAATCAGTTCCACCGGCAACAGCGTGATGATGGTGAACGCCACCACGCCGCTGGAGCTCAGCACGCCGGCCAGGTTGCACAGGCCTGACCAGACCACGGCCATATTCGGTTCCAGCGAATGGGTGTAAATCACCGTCGCCACTGCGTTCGCTGTGTCATGAAACCCGTTGACGAACTCAAACCCCAGCGCAATCAGGAGCGCGGTGAAGAGCAGCAGGTACGGCCAGAAGCTACCCAGCTTTATGCCGCCCAGGTCGCCGGCGATGTGGAATCCTACATAGCCAAGCCCGCCGATCAGCGCGACCAGGACAATAACGCCGCTGATCCAGCCCGGCATCTTCTTTTTGCGGTCCAGGAGCGTTGCTCCTTTAGGGACTTCGAGGGTAGTAGCCATATCGGCCATGGAGAGCTCCGTGATGTGGATTGAATTCCCGTCCGGCACGAGGAGGAGTCAGGGATTTGGCGGACTGATGCCACGGATACACCAGAAAGATGAATCGCTGTTTAAGACTCTGTGAACAGGGCGAGAACCCGGCCGAATCGGTGCTCCCAGTTTGGTGCAGTTCCCGAATTAAATTGAGTGGTGATCAGTCTCACAGACGAACTGTGGAAATCAGCAGATAAATAGAGCAATCTTCCTAAAGCGCCGGATAAAAATTGCGCCGGCAAAGGCACAAGTTCTCTCGTCGTGAGCGCAGGAGTAAGGTCATGGGTTTCCTGTCCGATGCCACCGTCCGCAGCACCTCCTGGCCCATCAACGTTGGCGCGGAGGGGATTGTCGCCGCTCAATTTGCCCGCTGCGGTTTCGATGTGCTGGTGCAGACCAGCCGCGACCAGGCCTGGTATGACCTGGTGGTGACTCGCGCCGGTAATTTGCTGAAAATCTCAGTCAAAGCCAGCGAGGACGGAGAGTGGCGCCTCACCAGCGGTTATGCGCGCAACGGCCAGGTTATCGGCGGCGCAACATTCGACATGCGCAATGCCATCGATCGCTGGCAGGCAAGTTACGGATCGCGTACCGTCTGCTGCCTGGTCCAATTCTGTGCCGTGGACATCGACGAATTGCCGCGCATCTACCTCGCGCTTCCCGGCGAAGTGGCGCAGACGATGCGTGAAACCGCCAGTCGCATCGGCCGCTGCACAGTATGCGAGCGCTATGAATGGATGCTTCCTGACGGCTCGCCGAAATTGGAGACCCTGCCGTTCGAGTGGAGATTCAGCCCGCGTCGGATTGAAGAGTTGCTGGCAGAACATGCTTCCCGGCTGCCTGCTTCCTTCGGCCTTTCCAGCAGCAATGGGAACGGCACTGCGGCGCACGAGTCCGCGACCGAGACCATGCTTCACTGAAGCAGCCGCCACGCCAACCGGCTACGGAATCTGCCGGAACGCCACATAAAGCAGCGCGGAGAGCGTTGCCGCCGCGGGCAGCGTGAATACCCATCCCGCTGCGATGTTGCGAATCGTACGCATGCGCAGCCCGCTGCCGTTCGCCGCCATGGTCCCGGCCACGCCGCTGCTCAGAATGTGCGTGGTGCTCACCGGCAACCCGAAGCCGTTCGCTACGAAAATGGTGCCCATGGCCACGAACCCGGCCACCGCTCCCTGCGCGTAGGTCAGGTGGTCCTTGCCAATCTTCTCGCCCACCGTGATCGTGATCCGCTTCCAGCCAACCATGGTGCCTAACCCCAGCGCCAGCGCCACCGCCACCTTCACCCATCCGGGTATGTACCGCGTGGCATGGTCCAGCGAACTCCGGTAGGAATGGATCGCATTCCATTCGCTGGCCGTGAACTGATGGGGATGATCTCTTTCCATCAGCCGCAGCGCCTCGCCCGCAACATACATGCTGTTGCGCACTTTCGCCTGTTCCTGAGCCGGCAGGCTGCTGTACGCCTGGTGCTGGCTCATTTCGCCGTCAAGGGAGCCTATCAGGGCTCCGAGCGAAGCCAGCGTCGAGGGCTGAAGCTTACGCGTGCGGATGTATTGCGTGACTTCTGTCCGCGCGGCTCCTTCGTCCATCGTCGCTGGGGCGCTGTGCGCATCCAGGACCTGCACCACCCGTTCTGAGGCGCTCAGGAATTCCCGCACATCCCTTGCGCCCGCGCCATGATTCAAGGCATACGCGCCCGGCATCGTGCCGATGAGAATAAGCATGATCAGGCCCATGCCCTTCTGCCCGTCGTTGGACCCGTGGAAGAAGCTGACCCCCGTGCAGTTCAGCACCATCAGCGCGCGCACCGGAAGCGGCGGCGGCGTATTTCCCTTCGGCGCCTTGTAAAGCGCGGGATACGGGAACAAGCGTTTGGAAACCAGCAGAAGAACACCCGCTGCCGAAAAGCCGATCACCGGTGAAATCAGGAGCGCTTCCAGGACCTTGACCGCCTGGCCCCAGTCCACTCCCGCCGTGCTGCTCTGCGCATTCAGCAACTGGTTGGCGATGCCCACGCCGATGATCGACCCCACTAGCGTGTGCGAGCTCGACGAGGGCAGGCCCAGCCACCACGTACCCAGGTTCCACAGAATGGCTGCGATCAATAACGCAAACACCATGTCAAAACCTGCACGCGAGTTGACTTGGAGAATCAGGTCCACCGGCAGAAGTGCCAC
>CAWBIG010000125.1:0-12671 GCA_963788435.1 uncultured Acidobacteriota bacterium
GAATGTCTGAATGTGGTCAGTTCGCTCGCCTCTTCGATGCGCAACCCGCTCTGTACGAGCAGCTCCAGGAGGGCCCAATCCCAGAACGTATCCACCTCGTCTGACCACGGGTAGCCGCGCGTGGTTGTGACCTTCGGCGCCGCGATCGCAGCTTTCCACCGCTGAAGGGCGAAGGCGCGAATCTTCGGCATCTCGCGCTCCAGATCGAGCACCGTCGCCGTGATGCGAGCTCGGGTGCGTTCCCGTGCTTTTTCGAAGCCGTATCCAAGAAAGGTGTGGCGCGTCACCGGAATCGTGCGCGGAGCGAACCGCTTGAAGGGAGAGTCGGGTTCGGTTGCCCAGGCGCAGAGGTCGGAAAAGAAAACGCGCAGGTCGACCAACCAGCTGTGTGCGGTTGGACGTACTTCTTCGCCGGCTCCGGGGCCGCGCTGAACGGCGCGAGCGCGTGTGATCGCGTGCGGGACATAGTCGCGGACGTGGCGTGGCAGAATCTCGGAGCAGCGCTTCACACTGGGATGCTTATCCCGAATGAACCGCCAAAAGTGCGCGAGGGCGATGGCTTTATGTCGCAGCGTCCGATAGACATCGCTGACTCGGGCTTCGTACGTTTCCAGATAAAGAATGACGACCTGCTGGAAACGATCCGGTACGCCGGCGTTCTCAACCAGTTCCGACGCCGTCATCCGCTGTTTCCTGCCGTGGCGGGCAGAGCCTCGCTTCGGCGTCCGAGAAAACACGCCGACTGAGCAGAGTGCGGCGTCGAGCGCGTCCGTCCCTTTCGACCAGCGAGCGGACAGCAGCTTCAGATCGTCATCCTTTATATGGTGGAGGCTGTCGTGAAAATATCGTAGGCCGACGTCAGGAAAACCGGGGTCACTGGGCTCCGGTTTTTGTGCCGCCAGGATGGGGAAATTTGTGTGATCAACCGTTTTTATTCTACATGGGCACCGGCGGGTTCTTGTCGGGCGCGGGACGGCGAGAACTCGGGGACTGCAATCGAGGCTATTGCATCGGCTTGCTAAGCCCTTTTGCGCCGCCTGGCTTCTAACCGTTCCTGCCGCGAAAGATAAAGCACGCCGTTCAGCTCCGCGCCCAACAGCGCGCTGAACGAGGTGAGGTAAAGCCACACCAGGGTGGCAATTCCCGCGGCAAAGGAGCCGTAGAAGCGGGTGTAGTCCGCCACGCGGGTCACGTACCATCCGAAGGCCAGGGTTGCGGGGAACCAGACCAGGGTAGCGGTGATGGCCCCTGGAAGCACCAGGGTCCAGTGTTCTTTGCGACTGGTGCCAAAGTGATAGAGCGCGGCCAGCACCACAACGCCGGTAACGACGGCCATGGCCCAGCGAAGCACTCGCCAGAACACGATGACGAAATGGCGCAGTTCGTGATCTGCGTTGACGATGATCCAGCCCTCGATCTGGTGGCCGAAGACCAGCAGCAGGCTGGCCAGCGAGAGGGGCAGCAGCACGATGGGCACCAGCGCCAGAGCGCGCAGTCGCCGCTCCCAAAAGCCCCAACTGTCGCGGCGAATCTTGTAGGCGCGCCGGAAACCCTCCATGAGCGACAGCATGACGCCCAGCCCGGCAAACACGGCCAGGCTGGCGGCCGACAGAACGACCTGCGTGGAGCGAAGATGGCGCGAATTCAAGGAGTTTTGCAGCAGGAACATTGACCCAGGCGGCAGGATCTGGTCGAGCGAGCCGCGCATTTCACCAACCAGGGAGGGCCCGGCGGGAACCTGCGCCAGCAGCGCCGTAAGCACCAGCACCGCGGGAAAAAAGCAGAGCATGCCAGAATACGCCGCTGCCTTGGCGGTGTTGAACACGTCGTGATCCAGCGCCAGCCAGAGAGTCGTGCGGATGTGTTGGAGAATGCGGGGCATACGAGCCATTGCCAGAGTAGACGATTCTCCGGCCGTTGCGGAACTGCCGATTCCGTCCCCGCGAGAAGAGTTTCTACTTCTGCGTTTCCTTATAGGCGTGCACCCAGGCGTTCATCACGTCGTCGAGCGAGAAGCCTGGTTCTATCTTGCAGTTTCCGAAGGTATCGTCCTTGCGGTCGCAGCGTGCCACCACGTCACCCTTCTCATCAAAGAGAGACAGGCCGTTGGGGCCCTTGGGAACATCCTGGAACTGCGGCTGCAGGACCGGGTTAACCAAAGGCTTTACATATCCGGTCGCGGTTCCCGCGGAAACCGAGGCCAGAAGAATGAAGGCAGAGAGAGCGCTCATTCCGTGACTCCCTATCTATTGGTTTTTTTCAGTATGGCCCACATTTGGTTCCCGGCGATAGCTCTTTAGTTGTAGTCCGGCGGGCTCCCATTACGTCATTTCGCCGCCCAATCCGGGCTCAGATTCTGAGCGCACCCTCGAAGTGCGTTCCCGGCATTGACGGCAAAACGGTTTATCATGGCCGGTTATGAAAAACCGATCCTTCCGCGTCCTCTGCCGGTCCCTGGTTTCCATCCTGATCCTGGCGCCGCTGTCCCACCTTTCGGCGGCCCAGGGCGTGCCGCCGTCCAATGCGCAGCTAGCTTCGCCTGAGGTCAACCGCAAGGTTGAAGGCCTGCTGAAGAAGATGACGCTCGACGAGAAAATAGGCCAGCTCGTCCAGTTTTCCGCCGGGTTCGCCACCGGGCCCGGCGCATCGAACCAGCACTGGGACGATCTGGTGGCGAAGGAGCAGGTGGGCTCGTTCCTGAACGTGGTGGGGGCCGACGCCACCAACCATTACCAGCACATTGCCGTGGAGAAGACGCGGCTGCACATCCCGCTGCTGTTCGGGCTGGACGTGATCCACGGCGACCACACCGTGTTTCCCATTCCGCTGGCCGTTGCCGCCAGCTTCGATCCCAAGGCGGCGGAGAAGGTGGCGCGGACCGGCGCAGTGGAGGCGCGCGCTGACGGCATTCCGTGGGTCTTCTCGCCCATGGTCGACATTGCCCGCGATCCGCGCTGGGGCCGCATCATCGAGTCGAACGGCGAGGACCCTTATCTCGGTTCCGCGATGGCGCGAGCCTGGGTGCGCGGCTACCAGCAGGGCGATCTCTCCAAGCCTGATTCCGTAGCCGTCAGCGTGAAGCACTTTGCCGCTTACGGCGCGGCCATCGCCGGCCGCGACTACAACGCGACCGACATGAGCCAGATCACGCTGCGGCAAATCTACTTAAAGCCCTATCAGGCCGCGGTAGCCGAAGGCGCCGCCACGATGATGAGCTCGTTCAACTCCATCAACGGCATTCCTGCAACCGCCGATCCGCTCACGCTGACCGAGATTCTGCGCAAAGAGTGGGGCTTCAACGGGTTTGTGGTCTCCGACTGGGGCGCGGTGGCCGAGCTCATGAATCATTCCATCGGCGACGGACCCACGGTGGCGCGCAAGGCGCTCGAGGCCGGCGTGGATATGGACATGGAAGGCAACTTGTACGGCAACGTGATCGCCGGGCAGGTCCGCTCCGGCAAGATTCCCCAATCGGTCGTGGATGAGGCTGTCCGCCGTATCCTTCGCGTCAAGTTCGCGCTGGGGCTGTTCGACCATCCTTACACGCAGCCGGGCCCCGCCTGGGAGCCCACGGCAGAGCGCCGCGCGCTGGCTCGCAAGGTTGCTGACGAGACCCTGGTGCTGCTGAAGAACGATTCCGCGGAAGGCATCGGCAAACTGCTTCCGCTCGGCGCAACCGCGAAGACCGTAGCTCTGATAGGCCCTCTCGCCGACGATCAGCGGGATATGCAGGGCGCGTGGTCGCAGGGCAATCCGCAATATGTTGTCACGCTGCGCAAGGCACTTGAGGAACGCCTCGGCGCGGATCACATCCTTTACGCCGAAGGCTGCGGTTTGCTCTCCGGAAAAGATGAAGTGATTCTCAATCATGCGAGCTTCGGCGGGTCGGCCGCGCCCAGCGGCTCTGACGAGATTCCCGACGACGCCAAGACCATCGCCGAGGCCGTGGATACCGCGAAGCAAGCGGATGTGGCCATCCTGGCCCTGGGCGAAAGCGCCGACTGGATGGAAGGCGAAGCCTCGAGCCGCGTGCATCTTGGATTCACCGGCAACCAGGAAAAGCTGCTGGAGGCCGTTGCCGCCACCGGCAAGCCGGTCATCCTGGTGGTTGTGGCCGGCCGTCCGCTCCAAATCAAGTGGGCCGGCGAGCACGTTTCCGCCATCATCGAAGCCTGGTCGCCGGGCGTGGAAGGCGGCCACGCCATTGCCGACGTTCTTTTCGGCGACGTGAATCCCTCCGGCAAGCTGCCGGCAAGCCTGCCACGCGCCGTGGGCCAGGAACCGCTCTATTACGCGCAGATGCCCACTGGCCGCCCTGCCACCGGCATCGACTTGAGTCACATGCCGACGAACTCAGAAGAGAAATTCCACTCGCGCTACCTCGACGAGGGAAACTCCGCGCTGTTTCCATTCGGATGGGGCCTGAGCTACACGACATTTACGTTTTCAACGCCGACGGTCAGCAGGCAAACGATTCCGGTCCACGAAGTGCTGGCTTCCGGCCATTCGCCGGTCCTGAAGGTGGGCGTGGATGTGAGCAACACCGGCAGCGTGGCAGGGACTGAAGTAGTCCAGCTCTACCTGCGCATCCCCAACGTGAGCGTGGAGCAGCCGGTGCGCGAGCTGAAGGGCTTTACGCGGGTGACGCTCGCGCCGGGCGAATCAAAGCATGTCGAATTTCCGCTCAGCTTCGACGAACTCAACTTTTACAACGTGGACCTGAAGCAGGTGGTTGAGCCGACGACTTACGATGTGTGGGTAGGCGGCAGCTCGCTGGCCACTGCCCACGCCACGTTCCAGGTGGTGGAGTAAGAGATGAGGGTGCTGGGGGGAGCTCGCATTGGCTGTTGCCGGACTTTGCATGGCGCCTGCGCTTTTCGGCCAACAGGAAGCACCAGCGGCCCTTCGCTCGGCCGCTCGGTGCCTTTCGTTCGAGAAACAGAATTGGCTGGCTCGCACTGCAGGCAGCTCCGATTCCCTCACTCTGGGATACAAAGTTTCCAAGGATTACGCGCCAGATCAGGTCATCTACGTCGTTGCGTTCGACGAGCCGAGCGGGTTTAATGGCCGAGTGTTCACCCTCTTCGTAAGCCACGACAAGCGCGGGAAGGTCTTGTCGATACAGAACAACGCCAAATTCACAAAAGGTCCGCGCGACGAGGGTGGTATTCGATTCACTGAAGAGGCTCTTGGAGGAGTCTGGACACACGAGCATCTTACAGCCGCTATAAAGCGAATTGAGCTTGCGCCCAGGTACACAGTTTCAGCGAGGCAGCTGCTGGTTGGCGATAGCCAATTCGGTTGCGAATCTTATGTCGAGCGTGGGCCGGTTTACTGATCGATTGAGGTCAGGCTTCGGGCACTTTCAATTCGAACGATTAGACAGAGGCCAGATCCAATTGGGCTCCGGCTTCTGTCGGTTCGTTCAGCTCGCTGCCTTGTAATCCTTGTAGTCTTCCGTGAGCAGTGTGTGCCGGAAGATGAACCTGCCTTGCGGTTCGCTTGGGTACGGCTGCTCCATGGTGTCGATGATGGTCCGCACCGGCGCCACAATCGTCTTGCCGCCCACGGTCTCGGGGCCGTAGTCGATGCGCTGCGTCTCCACCCGCACCGGGTCTGAACCCTTCAGCTCCGCCTCGGTAATCAGCCGCACCACCTCGCCCGTATTCGGGTCGACATAAATCTCGCCGCGATAGGGAACCTTCGCCTTCCAGATCGTCCAGGACGTAGCGGTCTGGTAATTTCCCCGGCCGCCCGCAGTCTCCTGGCCGCGCAGGACCATATCGCCTGCCTGACTCGACTGCGGGAAGCAGCAATACACCACTTCATCGTTGCTTTTCTTTTTGTCCACGTCGTAGGAGAACACGGCCGCCTGCTTGCCGTTTACCATCTCCCAGCGCAGCCAGCCGATCTTGCCCGTCTGGTGCGCCTCATCCAACACTGTGGCCAGATTCGGCGGCTGGCCCAGCATGGCGATCATTCCGTTGGCGCCCCACTGCCCCTTGTCCTGGGGCGGCGCCTGCTCCGCTCCATTGTGGAACGTCACCTGCACCTCGTCGGCGGTGGTGTAGCGAATCGGCGTGATAACCGGGGCGAGGGTCGCGGTGCTGTGCGAGCCGAAGGATTCCTTCGGCATATCAGCGCCGTCCTGGAAGCGCCGCGTATCCTTGGTCGCGGTCACCGCCGGCATCTGCGCGTAGGTCTTGGTGGCGTAATCCATCGCCTTGTCCAGGATCGCCTTCTGCGCTGCCGCGTCCGGCGCCGGGGCCGTGGGGATGTCGCTCGCCGGCGGCGGCAATGTGGCGCTCTTTGCTTCCAGAATGAAGAGCTGTTCAGTGGTCATTTGTCCGGGCACGTACGGGCCCAGGCTTTCGAGCGCACTATGGGTCAACTCTTCCGTCAACTCCACATCCTCCAGGTCCCTGGCCACGTCCGGGTCCCGGGTGTTCGCCTGGTGCGCGGAAACCAGCATCTGCTTCAATTGGTCCACGGTCATCTTTTGGGTTTTGGCTGCCCACGCGGGCGCCGCAGCCATCAGCACGACGAGAAACCAGCCCAATCGCTTCATTCTCTCTCGACCTCCGGAGTTTTCTGGCCTCGCCATTTTACCGGCCCAGCCCACCAGTTGGAACCGCAAACCGCGGCGACGGTTATTAGATCTTCAGCATCGCGCACCGCAGTGCCGGGGCAGGGCGGGCGCTCGCTTGCCCGGCTATACTGGAGGCCAATTCCGCACCTTTTCCGGGCCTGGGCTCAGGCGCCCGGCGGAGACAGCATCTGCAGTGCAACATCCACATCCCGCCGGACTTACCCGCGATGCTGCGCCGCGCATGGAGCGCCGCTGCTGCACTTCCCGGCTTCCTCACCGAGGCTGAAGCCCATTTCCTTGGCATGGCCGCGGCTTGCACGCCTGGTGCGGGCGAGATCGTTGAAATTGGCAGCTTCAAAGGCAAATCCACGGTGGTGCTGGCCACCATCGCGAGGCACTATGGCCTCGGCCCCGTGGTGGCCATCGACCCGCACACCTTCGACAATCCCGAGCTTGCCGCGCACCGCGCCGCGCCCGGCGCATCGTCGTTTGAAGCTTTTCTCAGCAACCTCAAATCCGCCGGAGTTGCCGACACGGTTGAAACTCGTCGCGCGCATTCCGCCGATGTAGCCCCGGACTGGATACGCCCCATCCGCTTTCTCTGGATCGACGGCAACCACACCTGTGCCGGCGCAAGGTCCGACTTTGACGGCTTCATGCCCCATCTCGTCCCCGGCGGCGTGGTGGCATTTCACGACGCGCTACATCTGTTCTCCGGTCCCATTCGCGTGTTCGCCGAGGACGTGCTGCGCTCGGACCGCTTCGGCGCAGCAGGATTCGTAGGCTCCATCGCCTGGGCGCAGTTCCGTCCCGGTGACGGCGCACTTTTCCGCTCGCAGCGCCAGACCCTCGAACGCCGCGTCCGGCCGCTGCTTCCCTTCGTCGAAGGCGACCGGGTGCTCGGCTCCCTTGAAAAGCTGCGCTACAAACTCGTCCGCGCGCGCGTTCCCCGCGCCGCCTTCTCGCCCGAACGCTGGGCCGCGCTGCTGCAGCACCCACCACGCTGCTGATCTTCCCCGATCCCTGATCGCTATCCACAGCCGTTATACCGCCGGACCCGAGTACACTGTTCCAGAAGCAAGGAGGCCACCCATGCAGGCAAAAATTCAAGGCACCACCATGCCGGTGCTCGAAGTGCAGCTCGATCCCAATGAGAGCGTCTTTTCTGAAAGCGGCGAGTTGTCCTGGATGACGCAATCGATCCAGATGACCACCCACACGCAAATGGGCGGCGGCGGCGGCCTGTTGGGCGTGTTCAAGCGCGCCGTGGCCGGCGGCAGCATCTTCATGACCGAGTACCGCGCCTTGCAGTATCCCGGTCAGGTCGCATTCGCCACCAAGGTTCCTGGCCACATTGTGCCGGTGCAGGTGACGCCGGGCATGGATTACATGGTCCATCGCCACGGTTTCCTGTGCGCCACGGACCAGGTAACGCTCAGCATCGGCTTCCAGCAATCGCTGGGCGCGGGGATTTTCGGCGGCGACGGCTTCATCCTGCAGCGGGTGGGCGGCGCCGGCACGGCGTGGCTTGAGCTTTCCGGCGAGTTGATCCAGAAGGAGCTTGCGCCCGGCGAAGTCCTGCGCGTGCATCCCGGTCACGTGGGCGCGTTTCATGCCTCGGTTTCGTTCCAGATCACCATGGTCCCGGGCATCAAGAACATGATCTTCGGCGGCGACGGGCTGTTCCTGGCGCAGCTCATGGGACCGGGCAAGGTGTGGCTGCAGACTCTGCCCATCTCCCGCCTGGCGCATCAAATCAGCGAGTACCTGCCCGATCGCCGGGGCGCGGTGACGCCGCAATCGGCCGGCGCCGGCGTCATCGGCG
This sequence comes from uncultured Acidobacteriota bacterium, assembly GCA_963788435.1. Classification (GTDB taxonomy): domain Bacteria; phylum Acidobacteriota; class Terriglobia; order Terriglobales; family Acidobacteriaceae; genus Telmatobacter. Next base: position 8,415 of record CAWBIG010000125.1, read on the forward strand.
GCATTGTGGGTTCCATCCTCGGCGGAGGCCAGTAGCAGCGGACGAAAGCTCGGAATGACAAGATCGGACACCGGCTCGCGAAGTCTTCGCGGCGACATTCTGTTCGGGTTTGCTGTAGCCCTGGCTCTTTACCTGGCCTGGGTGCTGCGGCACGTCCTTCTCCTGCTCTATGTCAGCGCGCTGTTCGCGGTGGTGCTCAAGCCGCTCACCTTGTTTATCGCCAATATACGTATCGGCCGCTTCCGTCCCTTCCGCAAAGCCGGCATCTTCGTCCTGCTTCTACTGGTCGGGGGAAGCCTTGCCGCATTCGGGTTTCTCGCCGTCCCGCCGGTCGCCCGCGATCTGCAGAGCTTTGCCCACGATTTGCCCGACCGCCTGCCGCGAATTATCGACAAGTTTAACCGCCTTCCCTTCGCCAACAGCATCGATTGGGACGATGTCGCCTCGCGCATTGAGGGCGCGGCCACACAGGCGGCCACGTTTGTCTTCTTCTCCATCAAGGACTGGGCAGGCACGTTGGCCGATGTGGCCATGGCGTTGATTCTCACCATTTATTTCAGCCTGGAAGGCGACGTGGCTTACCGCTGGGTTTTGTCGCTCTTTCCCGTTCGCCATCGTCAGCGCCTCGATACCGCCCTGCGCCGCGCCGAACTCCGCATGGAAAGGTGGCTGCTGGGGCAGGGAAGCCTGATGCTCATCCTCGGCGTCGCCAGCACCATTACTTTCTCCTTGCTTCACGTCCGCTATGCATACGCGCTCGGCTTCCTCACCGGCCTGCTCAACATCATTCCCGTGGTCGGGGCCGCGGTCAGCATTGCGCTGGCGCTGCTGGTGGCCGCCATCGATTCCTGGGGCCGCGTCCTCGGCATCGCCATCTTCTACCTTATCTACCTGAACGTTGAGAATTCGTACCTGACCCCGCGCATCATGCAGTCGAGAGTGAACCTCCCGGGACTTGCCATCCTGGTCGCGATTCTCATCGGCGGCGCTCTCGCCGGCGTCGCCGGCGCGCTGGTCTCCGTGCCCACCGCCGCATTGGTCGCAGTGCTTGTGGATGAATACCTGGTGGTGAAGGATGCCGAGCAGTGAACAGTGGATATTCATAAGGTGATTCGTGTCAGGGCATGACTTTGGTCGTGCTAAAAGCCGTACAAAATGACTGACCTTTAGCCTCTGAGGGGTTCTCGGGGCAATCTCCGCGATGCCGGTCAACTGATCGGAACGCGAAACCTCCATCTGGGACAAAACAAGCTACGCAGGCCGCATCTCACATGTGCGTGTGAGGAGTACCGCATGTTCCGGCGTTTTCTTTCCTGTCTTTGCTTGTTCACAATTGCCCAGGTCCCGGTCATAGTCGGGTGCGGCGGTTCAGCTTCAATGACCAACACGGGAAGCGGAGGCGGCAACCCCCCCGACCCCAGCCCCAGCAGCAGTTCGGCATGCGGCGGCCAGGGATACGGATATAACAACGGCAATGGAATCGGCGTATGGATGCAAAGCCCGTCACCCGGTCAGAATCCAAGCCAGGTCCAGGTGAATGCAACCGAAACCGGCCCTGCCGTCGCCCAGTGGACGGTTTGCCTCGACGGGCAAGCCGCGTATCAGACAAATAAAGCGGGGAGTTCCATCTCCCAGGAGATTGATATTCCCAACGGCCAGCATCTACTCTGGGCCAGCGCGTCGGACGCCGCGGGCAAACTCAACCGATCGGAAATTCATTTGATTCAGGTGGGACCGCCAGCGCCGAGCAGTACTGTGCTGCCGACTCCGCCTGCAAACGCACAGGTGCTGTCGGAGATGCAGAACGACGCCGCCAACTGGAGTATCTGCAGCCTGTGTGCGGCGGGCACCAATACCACCGGCAACTACTCGATGACGCCGTTCCAGAGCCAGCCCTCGCTGAGCGGCAGCAGTATGGAGATGTACGCCGACGGGCCGTCCTGGACCAACGTGCTGTTTATGGATGTGATGTTGGGCACCAGTTCCCATTCTCATTTTTTATGGGACTTCTGGGTCTACCATGATCCCGCTGCCGAAGCCCACTTCTGGTCCTCGGAATTCGATCTCTGGCAGGTTCTCGGCGGCAACGAGTTCATGGTCGGCAGCCAGTGCGACTTTGGAGACGGCTACTGGGCCACCTGGGATAGCCAGGGAGGCGCTTGGGTTCTCAATGGAATTCCTTGTCCGCACTGGTCGCCGGGCTGGCACCACGTTCAGTGGTACTATGAGCGCCTCAGTTCGACCCAGTATCGCTACGACACCCTCGTGTTCGACGGTCATGCATACGGATTCAATCAGACCTGGAACGTCAACACCACCACTTGGCACGATATGATCGGCATCCAGTACCAACTGGACCAGGATCCTACCGGTACTCCACTTCACGAATGGGTCGACAAGGTGACTCTGACGATGTGGTAAGGCGAGCGGTGGTGGTTATTGATGACCGGCATTGCACCGCTCTGCCGATCCCGTGAAAACTTCAGCGGCCAGCCCCCTGCATCTCCGCGTCCACTGCCGACTTCATCACGCCGCAATCCGCAAACAGCCGCACCAGACCGCCGCTCAAAGTTGGCAGATCAGCCTGCGCCGGTCCATCCGCGGGTGCCACGCGCGCCATCTTCATCTCGCCCGTCCCCTGCGCATCCATGATCAGCGTGGCCAGCTTGCGCGCCAGCGGCAGGTCAAAGCTCTCTGACACAAACACCAGCTTGCCCCGCGTCGTGATCGCCACCGGACCTTCGTCGGTCGTATACACCTGCTCCACAGTTCCTGCGGGAGCGCCGGCGGGGGTCTGCGCCGCCTCCTCCTTGTGCAGTCCGGAATACTTGCGCCCCAGCGAATCCGCGTACAACTGCGCGAACGCCTGCGCCGATGCTTCGCTCTTCCATGCGGAAAGATAGAAGAGCGAAATCGACCTGGTCGTCTTCTGCTCCGCAGGCGTCGCGTCCAGCCGCTGGCCCGCCCAGTAGATGCCTCCATCCCACGCCGGAGTCAGGTCGCGCGACGCCTCGTCTCCGCCGAAAAGCCTGGTCAGAATATGCAGGTCCAGCTGACCCACCTGCCCGATGTCGTAAGGCCGGTAGGTCTTGTCCACCAGCGGGTGAATGTCCGGCAGAAGCGGAATGGCGGGCACTTTGCGCTCCTCGAATACTCTCGGGTTGATGATCTCCCAGGTCGAGGTAGGCGGATGGTCCAGCATGCCGGCAAAGGCCGCCGTCTGTCCCTTGTCCATCCAGATGTCCTGCTCAAAGCTCAGTCCTTCGCGATAAGGGAACAAGAGCGACTCCGAAAGGAGCAGCGGCGCCCGCGCCATCACCGGCGAGGAGTCCGATCCCGACATATTCTGCTTGATGAAATCCACCACCTCCGGATCCTTGACCAGGCTCTTGCCCATGGGCTTCAGGATGTTGTCCATCATCACCGCCGTGGCCTGTCCCTCGGTCACCGCCTCGCGGGCGTCATCCATCTCGTCCCTGGCCAGGTGGTCCTGGTCGTCCCGGTAATTGGTGGAAACATCGTCCGGTGTCTGATCGCTCCACTTCTCCAGGTCCACGTGCTGGTCCTGCAGCGCGTGGGTCAACTCGTGCGCCAGCACCGGCTTCTGCTCATCCACGCTCACCCAGTCCAGCATGTTCACTGTCTTGGTTTTGGTGTCGTAATAGGCTTCGATCTGCTCATTCAAAAGCTCCAGCAGGAACGGCTTGAGGTCGAAGTCCTTATCCAACAGGCCGAATTTCTTCAGTACGATTTCGCCCTTCTGCAGCCGCTTGGCGTCCTGGTCGTCGTTGAACTTCTCACGGAGATAGGCTTCCACCTCGGCGTGGGTCCTGATCTGCCGCTTCACCGTGCTCTTGATGGGCAGCCCTGTCTCCTGGCTGGAGAACTGCATGAGCTGGTCCACCAGCGCAAACAGTTGCCTGGCCTGATCGGGCGTGATGTGGGTCTCGCCTTTGCTTGTTCCGCCCGCCGGCGCTCCCGGCTTTGCGGGTGGCGCAGGAGTTTGCCCGGCGCCAGGGATCGGCGGCGGCGTTTGCGACAGCACCGGGCCGGCAACGAGCAGCGCCGTAACACTCAAGCTTATCAACCATTTACGGCCCGGCATTCCCGCCCTACTTCGAACCTTTATCATCTTCGCTCTCTGCCTGGGTGCATTCACGGCGCCAGCCGGCTCCGTCCCCTGCCCGAGTCTATAATTAGGATGCGGCGGTAGGGAAATGGCTCTAACTCATTCCCCAGGGCCGCCAAATTCGTTTT
>CAWBIG010000126.1:0-10868 GCA_963788435.1 uncultured Acidobacteriota bacterium
TCTTTTTTTTCCCTGCCTTCTGGGTCCCTTGGTCCCTTGTTCCCTCGGTCCCTGTCCTCTCGATCCCTGCTTGTCGGCATCGCCTGGGCCGGCAACCCGCGCTACAAAGCCGACGACCAGCGGTCGATGCGCCTCAAGGACCTGCTGCCGCTGCTCGAAACTCCCGGCATCATCTGGGTCTCTCTGCAAAAAGGGCGACCCGCGGACCAGATCGCCGGGTTGCCGTGCGGTATTGCCGTCGTCGATGGATCCAGCCGTGACCGCGACCTGGCAGATACCGCCTCCACCATTGCCCGCCTCGATGCCGTCGTCACCACGGACACGTCGATTGCCCATCTTGCCGGAGCGATGGGCAAGCCCGTCTTCATCCTCCTGCCCTGGCTGGCCGACTGGCGCTGGATGCAGAACATCTCAACCACCCCCTGGTACCCCACCGCCCGCCTGTTCCGCCAGCCCGCGCGGGGCGACTGGCGCAGTGTCCTGGCCGCGGCCTCAACCGCAATTAGCGCGCTGGCAGTCGCCGGGGTGCCCCATCCTAACCGCGCTCTTTGCGGTTAGGGTGGGATGCGGCTTCGTCCGCGCCACTACAATCCCGTCGCCTCGAGAATTGCATCCACCAACAGAAAACTGAAATCTGACGACTGAAAACTCCTCCCACTCCCCTGTTGCTTTCCCAGATGAGATTTGCCATACTTCTATGGGTAACCAAAAGGAATAGGCTGCGATGAAGCAAAAAAACGATGTGCAGCAGGGAACGCTGGCCCTGATGGTGTTGAAAACCCTTCAGGTGCTCGGGTCCCAACACGGTTACGGCATTGCCCGCCGCATTGAACAGATCAGCGGCGACCTGCTCGCCGTCAACCAGGGCACGCTGTATCCCGTTCTGCTCCGACTGGAGCAGGAGGGAGCGATTGCCTCCGACTGGGGGGCTTCGGAAAACAATCGCCGCGCGCGCTTTTATCGCCTTACTCGCGCCGGCCAGAAGCTTCTCGAAATCGAAAAGCGCGAATGGGACCAGACCGCCGCAATCATCGCACGCTTCTTTGAGGTGAAGGCGGAGGACCTGGCATGAGAGCCCTCCATCGCCTCTTCGCGCGCATGGTCAACTTCGTCACCGGCCGCCAAACCGGCGCACGACTGCGTGAAGAACTCGAGTCTCACATCGCCTTCCAGATCGAAGAGCATCTCCGCGCCGGCATGCCCCCAGCGGAAGCCCGCCGCCGCGCCTTCATCAAGCTCGGCGCTGCCCAGGCCGTCCGCGAGCAGTACCACTCCGAGGGCGGCCTGCCGCTCGCCGAAAACCTGTTCGCCGACACGCGCTTCGCCTTTCGCCAGTTGCGCAAATCTCCTGGCTTTACGCTGGTTGCCATGCTCACGCTCGCCCTCGGCATCGGCGCCAATGCAGCCATCTTCTCCCTGGTCAATGCCTTCCTGCTCAAAACCCTTCCCGTAACCGATCCGGCAGCGTTGTTGCGCCTGGGCAAATCCAATAATTGCTGCGTCGGCATGGGCATCGCCGAGGACGGCGAATACTCTCTCTTCACCACCGCCAGCTACGACTTCCTGCGCAAGAACGTGCCGGAGTTCGAGAGTCTGGCCGCCATGCAGGCGGGCTTTCCGTATCGGCCCGTCGTGGTGCGTCGCGATGGCTCCAATGACACGCCGCGCTCCGTCATGGGCGAGTTCGTCTCCGGCAACTATTTCCGCACCTTCGGCCTCACGGCAAGCGCGGGCAGGCTCCTCACCGATCGGGACAATGTCTCCGGCGCACCCATGACCATGGTGATCGGTTACGAAGAGTGGCAGGCGGAATTTAACGGCGACCCATCCATCGTAGGCTCTACGTTCCGCGTAAACACTCTGCCCGTCACCGTCGTCGGGATCGCTCCCAAAGGCTTCTACGGCGATCGGCTCACCAGCAATCCGCCCGCCTTCTATTTGCCCATTGAGGCCATGCCGCCCATTGCCAACGTCACCTACGTGCACAACTCCGACATGCAATGGCTTTACCTCATCGGACGCCTGCGGCCCGGGGTTTCCATCCCGCAGTTGCAGCAGAAGGTGAGCGCCCTGCTCCGGCAACAACTCGCCGCCACACCGCATTACTCCTCCACGGAACAACAGGCGCGACTCGCCCGGATTCACAGTGTGCTCACGCCCGGCGGCGGCGGCATCCAGACCATGCAGGACGGCTACAAGACCAGCCTCTACGTGTTGATGTGGGCCTCGGGCCTGGTCCTGCTTATCGCCTGCGCCAACATCGCCAATCTCGTGCTGGTCCGCGGCATGGCCCGCAAGTCTGAGATCAACATGCGCACCGCGCTCGGCGCCTTGCGCGGCCGCATTGTGCGCCAGTTGCTCACTGAGAGCGTTCTCCTCTCTCTTCTCGGCGGTCTCGCCGGCCTTGCCTTCGCCTACGGCGGAACCCGCATGCTCCTGGCCATGGCATTTCCCGACGCGCACAACACCCCCATTCACGCCTCTCCATCGCCTGCGGTGCTGGCCTTCGCGGTGGGATTGTCTTTGCTCACCGGCATTGTCTTCGGCGTTGCCCCGGCGTGGCTTACCTCCCGCGCAGAGCCTGTGGAGGCGCTGCGCAGCGGTATGCGCTCCGCCGGAGGACGGCCCACCTCGCTCCAGCGTGTGCTCGTGGTCGGCCAGGCCGCAGTATCGCTGGTGCTCATCGTCGGAGCGGGCCTGTTTGCAAAAAGCCTCGGCAACCTCCAGCACATCAATCTCCATCTCGATCCCGTCAATCGCTATATCGTCCACATCAACCCGCAGACTGCCGGATACCCCCAGCACCAGTTGGCCGATCTCTATCGCACCATCGAACAGCGATTTCAAGCCCTTCCCGGCGTCGAGAAAGTGGGCATCAGCTCGTACACTCCCATGGAAGACGACAACAACGGCTGGAGCGTCCAGGTGCAGGGCAAGCCCGATCCGCATCTCAACGCGTCGTACCTCAGGGTCAATGCGGACTACTTCGATTCAGTGGGCACCAGGCTGGTCATGGGCCGCGGCATCCGCGTCACGGACACACCCGGCTCAACACCTGTCGCCGTCGTCAACCATGCGTTCGTCAAAAAGTTCTTCCAGCCCGGCGAAAATCCCATCGGCCAGCACTTCGGTGGAGGCCCCAGAACGGCCGGCGACTGGGAGATCGTCGGCGTGGTCCAGGACACCGCCTATCAGGACGCAACCTGGGCCGATCACCGCATGTACTTCACGCCCCTGATGCAGCGTGTTCCCAGCGACACCGAGCCGATCGACAAAGACGAATCCCTTTACGCCGGCGCAATCGTGCTTGAGACGAGCCGGCCGGTTCCCGACATGGAGGAGTTGGCGCGCAAGACGCTTGCCTCCATCAACCCCAACCTCAGCGTGGTCAGGTTCCAAACGTTTTCAGCCCAGATCGCCGACCAGTTCAACGAGCCACGAATGCTCTCGCGGCTCACCATGCTCTTTGGCGTGCTCGCATTGCTGCTGGCCGCGCTTGGTCTCTACGGCGTCACCGCTTATGGAGTTGCGCGGCGCACTCAGGAGATCGGCATCCGCATGGCTCTCGGCGCCGAACGCTCCGGCGTGACCGCCCTGGTGATGCGTGGGGCCCTCGTGCAGACGCTCGCCGGCCTCGCCTTCGGCATCCCCGCTGCCATCCTCGGCGCGCATGCCATCGCCTCGCAGCTCTACGGGATCAAGGGAATCGATGGCGAAGTCCTCGCCGCCGCCGCGCTCGTCCTGCTCGCCGCTGCCGCCCTCGCGGGACTCATCCCCGCCCGCCGCGCCGCTTCCATCGACCCCGCCCGCGCCCTGCGCACGGAATGAGCTTTAGAGGGACGGGTGGCGGCAGCCGATTATTCGCAGCGCAAGGCCGTGCTCGGTTCCACGCGCGCCGCCCGCAGTGCGGGTACGCCGACGGCAACGATTGCTGTCAGCACCAACGTGGCGCAGACGGATGAGAATGTGGCAAGATCCGTGCCGCTGACACCGTATAAGAGGTTCGCGGTGAAACGTCCCAGCAGCAGGGCCAGACCGCTTCCGATCGCGAGCCCGATGGCGGCCATCGACAGTCCTTGGCGGAAGACCATTCGCAGCACGGACGTGGCGCTCGCTCCTAACGCCATCCGGATTCCGATCTCGCGCACGCGCCCGCGCACCCAATAGCTCATCACCGCGTAAAGGCCGATGGCCGCCAGACCCAACCCAATGGCGCTGAACAGCCCGAAAAGAAGGCTCGAGACTCGCGGAAGCATCAGCGACTTCGATACGTGCTCTCCCATCGTTTCCACATTGAACACAGCCATCTTCGGGTCGAGCACCGCAATCGCCGCTCGCACGGGCTGCTCCAGGCGAATCGGATCGCCCGCCGTCTTCACCAGTAGAGATGTACCGAAAAAGCTGGACGATCCCGTCGCCGGCCCTCCCAACTGCATGTAAACGCAGTTGACGGGATCTTCGCCGATGGAGCGAGCTTTGGAGTCCTGCGCCACGCCGATTACGGTGTATTTCGTGCTCCCTTGCCGAATCGTCCTGCCCACGGGATCCTGCCGGGGAAACAGCCGGGCCGCCAGATGCTCGTTCAGGATCACGCTGGTCAATTCGGGTTGCGCGTGAAAATCCCTGCCCCGCCGCAACCGGATACCCATGGTGGAAAAGAAGCCATCGCTCACCGTAAAGACATCCGCGTTGGTGTTTTGCCCCGAACCGCCGCCGGAGCCCTCTGCAGTGAAGTCGTAGTTGGTTTCCGCGATGCTGAGCGGCACCAGGTCCGTGAAGGCCACCGACCTCACGCCGGGTAGAGCCGATACGCGCTGGCGAAGCTGGGAGAGGAACAGCGCGGTCGCGGCGTCGGAGTAGCCATGAATTCTGGGATCGACGGCTGCAATCAGCATGTGATCCGGCTCGAATCCGATATCGGTAGAAGCAGCATTTTGCAGGCTGCGCAGGAACAGACCCGCTGTAACCAGCAGCACGACCGATACTGCCAGTTGCACCACTACGAGGGTGTTGCGCATTCCAAACCGGCGCCCGCGTGCGACATCTGCCGGCCCGGTTTTAATCGCTATGGCGATGTCGGGGCGCGTTGCGCGCAGCGCCGGGGCCAGTCCGAACAGCAAAGCGGTTACGGGAATCAGCAGGGCAGCGAACGCCAGCACGCGCAGATCGACATTGAAATCGAATTGGATGGGCAGGGGAATGGGAAGCTTGACACTGGACAGTGCGCGCGCGGCGCCGCCCGCCAGCAAAACCCCGAGTGCCCCGCCCAGGACGGCAAGCAAAGCGCTCTCGGTGAGCAGTTGTGCCACCAGCCTGCGCCGGCTCGCGCCCAGGGCCATGCGAATGGCAACATCCCTTTGCCGGCCGGCCGCCCGCGCCAGCAGCAGGTTACCCACGTTGGCGCACACCACCACCAGCAGCGCGCCCACAATCACCATGAGCACCACGATCAGCATCGTTGCAGGATTCTCCGATCCCGCAATCAGATTGCCGGCGGTTTGGAGCGTTATCGGCTTGGGGTGCTCCTCGCTTGGCCGGTACTTCTGGTCAAGCCGCCTCATGGCAAGGCGTACCGCGCTCTCGGCGGTGGGTCGGCTAACCCCGGGTTTCAGCCGCGCATTGAGCATCAGCCAATTGTCCTCGCGGTTTTTTCTGTGCATTCCGGTTGCGAAAACGTCGGGCTGGATGGTCTCCGCCATCGCCAGGGGAACCCAGAACTCGGCTACGATGCCGCGCTCCGTGCCTTCAAACCCGGGCGGCGCCACTCCCACCACCGTGTAGGGCTTCCCGTTGAGTGTCACGTCATGGTTCACGATTGCCGCATTGCTGCCGAACCGGCGCTGCCAAATGCTGTGCCCCAGTACCACCACCGGGGAGCCGCCCCGTGCCGCGTCCTCCTCGGCCACGATGGGCCGCCCTGCAGCCATCCTCAGTCCAAGCATCGCGAAGTAGTTCCCGCTCACCGCCTGGCCCCACACGCGCTCGGGAGACCCGGAGCCGCCGACGCTCGCGGGAATCAGGGGAAAGTGTGCGGCAATCCCATCTTCAAAGATGTTCTCGGTCTGGTCGCGAAGATCGAGATAGTCGGGCCAGGAGAAGGAGTTGCCTTCGGAGAACATCACCAGCCGCCCGGGATCTTTGGCAGGGAGCACCGCCCACAACAACCCATTAGCCACGCTGAAGACGGTTGTCACCGCGGCAATTCCCAGCGCGATGGAGAGAATGATGACTGCACTCAGCCCGGGCAACTGCGCCAGGGCGCGAACTGCATAGCGAAGATCCTGCCTGAGACTGTTCACAGTTCGGTTCACCTCGAGTTGCTGGATGAGGGCCCGTCTCGAGAGTACGCGCGCCGGCCCCCGCAAGTTCCGTCAATCGATCCGCTGACTTTGACGGCCATGAAATTCCCTCTTCCCATAGCCATTCGAGTGGAGTAGGATGCTCTTGCATAGGCATTCTAGTGGAGGAGACTTGATGGGAATGAAAAGGCTGCCGGAGGCTGGAGAGATTCTCCAGGGCACGCTTGATTTGTTGATCCTGCGCACGCTGGTGACGGGGCCGGCTCACGGGCATACGATCGCGCAATCGATCGAACGCACTTCGGAAAACGCGTTGGAGGTTGAGCAAGGTTCGCTCTATCCCGCGCTGCATCGGCTCGAAGATCGGGGATGGCTTTCCTCGGAGTGGGGGGTCAGCGAGAACAACCGCAAAGCAAAGTTTTATCGGCTGACCAGCAAAGGGCGGAAGGAACTGAACGCCGCGGCCGGGCGTTGGCTCAAGATGACACGCGCCATCGGCCTCATTCTTGGGGAATCGTACGAATAAGTGGGAGGGAAACGGAGATGAACCTGCGGCGGTTTTCCAATCGAACGAAAAAGGATGAAGACTTCGCCGAGGAGATTGATTCCCATCTCGCGCATGAAGAGGATGCAAACCGGGCGCGCGGGCTGCCCGCAGAAGAGGCACGCCGCCAGGCACATTTGCGCCTGGGCAACCCGCGCACTGTCCGCGAGCGAGAGTGGCGCTATCGCTCGTTTCCCTGGATTGAAGAATTGTGGCGCGATCTTCGCTTCGCCATGCGCTCGTTGGGGAAAGCGCCGGCATTCGCCATCATTGCGGTGGTGGTGATCGCGGTGGGAATCGGCGTCAACACCGCGGTGTTTTCCGTCATCGATGCGGTCCTTCTGAAGCCGCTGACGTATCCCAACCCGCAGAAACTTGTCGCGCTCACATTGACGACACCGGAGGGATCATTCCCGGTGGCCAGCGTTCCCTTTTTCAACCTGTGGCGTCAGCAGACGAGCATTTTTGAGCAGGTGGCGGCCTATGACTTCGGCGGAGCCGGACTGAACATTACCGGCGGCGACCATCCCCAGCAGGTGCAGGGTATTCACGTCTCGGCAGACTACTTTGCCATGCTGGGCGCGCCGGTGATTGCCGGACGTACATTTACCGCCGCGGAAGACAGCCCCAATGGTGGTCACGTTACGGTGTTGAGTTATGGGCTATGGAAGAGCCGGTACGGGGCGGACAAGACGATTGTGGGAAGGACCATTCAACTCGATGGCCAGCCATACCTGGTGGTAGGAATCGTTGGACCTGGATTTGTGACGGAGGCGCCGGCCGATCTTTGGGTGCCTTTTCAGTTCGATCTGAACGCCAAAGACATGGTGGTGTTTTTCACCGTCGGAGCGCGGCTGAAGGAGGGCGTGAACATTTCCCAGGCCGATGCGCAATTGCGGCTGGCTGCCGGACAGTTCCGGAGGATGTATGGCGACGACTCGCTCCCGCCCAGAGGCGGATTCGGAGTGGTGTCACTCGAACAGAACATGATCGGCGATACCGGCTCCCGGCTCCTGGTTTTATGGGGAGCGGTGGCGTTTGTGCTCTTGATCGCTTGCGCGAATGTAGCAAACCTGCTGCTGGCCAGGGCCGCCGCGCGGAAGCGCGAGTTTGCAACGCGAGCCGCACTCGGGGCCGGGCGCGGCCAGATCGTCCGCCAACTTCTTGTGGAGAGCCTTACGTTGTCGCTTGCGGGCGGCCTGATCGGACTGGGACTGGGATTCGCGGGAGCCCGTCTGGTGCTGCGGATGAATCCCGGCGACATTCCCCGCATCGGCGAACATGGCGCACGCATCACGCTTGATTTCCGCATCGTGCTTTTTACCCTGGGAATCTCGATTCTCACCGGGCTCTTCTTCGGTCTGGCGCCCGCCATCACTGCATCGCGGGCGAACCTTGCCGCCGCTTTGAATGAGAACGGCGGCCACGCCAGCATCGGCAATCGCAGCGGCAAGCTTCGTTCCATTCTGGTGATCGCGGAGATGGCGCTGACCGTGGTGCTGGTGGTGGGCGCGACATTGCTGATCAGGACTTTCAGGAACCTTGAGGCTGTCGATCCCGGATTTACCATGCATAACGTGATCAGCATGTCGATGGCGGTGAGCGGCGACCGTTTTCAGAAGACGGCGCCTGTGGCCCAGGTCATCCTGGAGGGTACCGATCGCCTGCACGCGGTTCCCGGGGTCATTGACGCGGGCGTGAGCAATTGCCTGCCCATGGCGGGCGGCTTCGGGATGAGCTTCGATGTGGTTGGCCGGCCCAAAGGGGGCAGCACGTCTTCCGGCGGAGCCGGCTTCTGTTCCGTCTCCTATGGCTACTTCAACACCCTTAGAATTCCCCTTTTGCGCGGCCGGCTCCTGACCCGGCAGGACAATGCCGCGGTGCAGGGCGTTGTGGTCATGAGCATTCCCGCTGGCCGCCCGAGAATTGTGACCATCGGCATGGGCAACGTCGAGGACGCGTTCATGCGCGCGGTCGCCACCAATCCGGAACTTTACAAGCACTACGACAGCCCGGCGGCGATCACCAAGATCCTGCCGGCGATCGGCACCATCGCCGGCACCGGTACCGGAGCGGCCGGCGCCGAAAAGGCGATCATGCAAATGTAGCGTCGCCAATGGCCGATGGCGATACCGCAAATGTGAAGACCGGCCTGGTCGGTGCAACATGCCGCTTTTGCAGGTGGGGTGACGCCGGCCGGCGGGGACGCGGCGGCAAAAACATCCGATGCAAGTTGGCTGCCATGTCTGCCGTTCCGGATTGTTGTTGCAACGAGGTGCCGCCGCCCCCGCCAGCACGCGCCCGACTCGGCCCGCTGCGGCTGGCCGGCCTGCCGAAGACCAGCCTATTGCTCGGGGGCCGCGCCGAGGACCGGTTGCTGGATGAACCCGCGCTCGCCTTGCAATTGGACGACGCGGAGGTGGACGACCTTCGCGGCGGTCTGAGCGTCGCCGCCGCTGCCACGTCGATCGGTCCGGCAGGGCAGGACAAGCTCAGCAACCAGGACTTCGCCTTGGCCGGTCGCGGACGCGATCACGCTGGCGGCCCGGTCGTCATCGCCGTGGTGGCGGATGGCGTCGTACCGGACGTTCTGGCCGGCGCGATCGGCACGGCTTGCCGCCCTTGCCGCCTTCCGGACGATACGTTCGGCTTTTCGCGAAGGGCCGATAGAATTGGAACAGCAGGTCCGGGCCTTGCGCGGCCGCCTCGTGGCGGCGTTGCGGGACGCCCTGGAAAACGACCGCGCATTGCTTCAGGCGGCGGGCACCACGCCGGCGGGTTGGGACCAGCGGTCTTCCAGGCCCGCGTCGGCCAGGCAGACCTTTGGTACAACACGACCCTGCTGGCCGGCGTGTTCGCTCGCGCCGGCGGTATCGTGATGTTCGCCGGAGACGGTGGCGTCGTGCTCCGGCGCGACGGGGCAGGTGGCTCTCACGAGGTCAAAGTGGCGTTGCAATCGTCCGACGATCTGGCGATCGCAACCTATGTCTCGCTGGGCGTGACGGAGCAGGACTTCACGGCCGCCCACATCGCTTTGCCGGCCGGCACCAGACGCGCCGACCTTATCCTGGCGTCCGACGGGGTGGACCGCACCTTGCAGCGGCGCTTTGGTGTCGAAGCGACGGCGCAGGCCTATCTCAGCCTCGACCTGGCCAATGCCAGGAGTGCGTCGTCTCATCTCGACCGGCTCTGCGGTTGGGATGTGGTGGAGCAGGATAACCTCAGCGTCGCACGCATTTCGTGGCCGATCGATGCGAAGTGGCGGCCAGCGCATCCCGCGCCGGTTGCCATCCCGCCGCCGCGCCGGGCAAGCGATCCGCCGCGTTGACCGCCGCGTCCGACGTGCCGGTGGCGCAAGCCGGCGTGGTGCCGCCGGCCGCGGCAGACGGCGGCGCGATCGCACCAACCGATCCGCCCGTGCCTCGAAGCCCGGCGGGCGTGGGGATCCTACCTGTTGGCGGCCGCTGCCGGCGCGATCGTTGCGCTGCTATTGGTGGGTGGCGCGACGGCCGTGTCGCCGGACATCCGCGCAGTGCTGCGGCAACGCCTCGCGGCAACCGATGCGGTCGAAGTGCCGCGCGAGGAACCAACCATTCAGTTGGCGCCGGTGCTGCTGAAGGAAGGTGACGCACTCGATATCGCCGATTTGCTGATGGCTCAGCGGGTCCTGCTGCCCGGGGCCGTCGTGCGTCTCGAGGACGCCGACATGCGTGGCGAAATCCGCCCGGATGGTGCAAGCGGCCGGCTGATCTATACGGCCAGGAATCTGGGCCATCTGGTGCCCGGCGAGACAGTACGCTCGATCATCGGCCTGCGGATCGACACACCATCGAAGCCGCCGGCGACGCGCCGCATCGAGCTTGAAGTCAGGGTTACCGCGCCAGCCGCCGCGCCGCGCTCACAACTGCCGGTTGCCGGCGCCTCGCCTGCCGCACTACCGCCGCGCAAGCCGCCAAACGCGGTGGCCGTTGACAGGCATCCGCCCGTTACGACGCATGAGCCGCCGGGCGGCCAACAGCATCAAG
>CAWBIG010000127.1:0-48667 GCA_963788435.1 uncultured Acidobacteriota bacterium
TTGGGTCGCTCGCTCTGGCGCGGAAACACAGTCACGGGAAAGCTCGATGAAAACCATATGAGGTTCTTGCGGCCGGGGACAGCGGCAAGATAGCGGGCGAGGATTTGGAGCGCCTGGAGGGTCATGCCCACGCGCTGGTTACCCTGCGTGTCGGCATACGCTTGCTGGTTCGCATCTACGGCCGCGATTCCTTCCGTCATGCCTCCCGTCATCATGATCATCTTCGCGATGTGCTCTACATCGTCTTTCTTATCGTCGACGGAGCGCGATTCCACCGGCTTGGTGACCATGTCTCCGAATCTGGGATCGTTGACGGCGGCGACCAAGGCTATCGAGTCCGATGTGAATCCCTGGATCATGCGCAGGCGCGACCCTAGGGTAAAGACGGCGGTGCGGGTGGCCGGATCCATGCGCTTCAGGAAGGCGATGATCTGGTTGTGGACGTAAGTTTGGTCCTGCCTGTCGGTGTTGAGCGCGTCGAGCAGAAGCACGTTGACCGAATCGCTGGGCGGCGCCGGAGGGACGTTAGTAAATACGCCGGGCGGCATTTGAGGCAGCGGCGCGGACGAGCCTGAGGGCAACGTGTTGGCCGAGTGCTCCTCAAAAAAGTCGATGGCTTGCGGCTTGCTGTCCTCGAATACTTGGAAGCTCTGCTTGCGTAGGCCGGTCACCGGCTGGCCATTGCTGCCAGTGACCACCACGTCGACGATCACGTCGCGGGCTTGGGTGGTAAAGACCGGCGTCCCGGTCTTCAGGCCCGGTTCACGTTTCTGTGCCTGCGTAGATATAGCGATTAAAAGCCCAATTGGCGCGAGGAGCAGACAGCAGGGAAGGCGCATGGGACCTCCTCAGGCGGTGCTGAGATGATAGACGCGCGCTGAGAAGGTCCGCCACACAGCCACTTCGCTCAGCGCGACCTGCTGTTATCGCCCCAGGGTCGAAATCAGAATAGTGCTCATGTCTCTCGGCCTCTCAGGAAGTCTGCGTATTTCCTCGAAAAGAAGCACCCATCATTGCTGTGGCGGGCGTGTGGTGGGCAACTCCTCCCCTATCCAACTTGCACCGATATTGGGTCATTGACGAATGCGCGGTGATACTCCCCAAAGTTGCAAAGAATACCTTTTCCCTAGGTAGGCGTGGCACCCGAGGAAGCATCCTTGGCGTATCGTGTTGGGAAGATCAATCCCCTGGGTTGAGGTGGAGGATGCGGCTTTTACGATGGTGGCTTCCTTTAGCCTTTTGGCTCATCGTGATTCCCCTGATGCACGGAGTGCTTCCGTGGGCGATCTCCACCCTGACGTCCCGTCATGGATGGGCAGCTGGATTATCACCGGGTATATGGAATTGCATCGGTCTGATCCCAATTACAGTCGCAACCGCACTCTTGATTTGGATCTACGCCGGGAAATGGTGGCCCGCCGAACGAGTCCTACAGACACCCTCATTTCTTATGGTGCGGGGCCCCTACAGATTCACCCGTAATCCCATATATATCGCTTACCTGGGAATTTGGCTCGGCTGGGCCATCTTTTTTGGCAGTATCAGTGTTCTCCTCGTATGGCTGCTCTGGTGTCTGGTCGCGATCTTGACCCTTGTGCCACGGGAGGAACGCGATTTGGAAGCGGAATTCGGTGATTTCTATCTTCAGTACAAGAACCGGGTCCCACGTTGGTTCGGAAGAGCCAAGGCTTAGGCGACAGCGATTGCCAATGGCTTGGGCGGATTCCGGTCAGGTTGTGGGCGATCCTTACCCGACCCGTTTTGCACTGAAGTTGGGTCATTGACGAATGCGCGGTGATAAGCCCGAAACAATCAACTGCGGCTGCAACGCGCTCAGTGAGTGCATTGACGATTGTGCGCTCATCGACGTTTTTCCAGATTCCGGGGATATCCGCCGGCCTATTCAGTTCGTAATGCCTGAATTGGATCGATGCGCGAAGCTCTCCACGCCGGAATCAGGCAGGCCAGCACTGCGACAGCCATCAGCATCGCCGCTGCGCCCGCAAACGCCGCCGGATCGAGCGGCTGGGTTCCATAGAGCATTGATCGCAGCAGTTGCGTGGCCAGAGCGCTGGCAGCGACGCCAAAAATCAGTCCGATAAGCGCAGGGCGCAGCCCTTCGAAAAGAACAAGCCGCAGGATCTGTGATCGCTGCGCGCCAACCGCAATGCGAAGACCGATATCCGCCGTCCGCTGCGTGGTCAGATAGGAGAGCACTCCATAGAGGCCGACCGCCGCCAAAAGAAGCGACAGGGCGGCAAAGGCCAACACCAGATTGGCCGCGAAACCCTGGCTGGCTGAGGTCTTGCCAAGAATCTGGTCCATTGTCAATGCGTTATAGACGGGCAACTCCGGCTCGAGCGCCGAGATCTGTCGCTGGATGGGCATGGACATCGTCAGCGGATCGGCGGAAGTGTAGGCCACGATCGTCGCCTCCGAAGTCCGATCGGGAATGCCCGACAGGATAGGGAAGTACATCGTCGGCTGAATCGGCTTGGTAGTGTCACTGACCGTGTCGCCGACTTCGCCAAGGATCTCGTAGACTTCCGGCTTGGTATCCCAGTCCACGCGGACATGCTTGCCGACCGGGTCGTCGCCCGGGAGGTACTGATCGACGAACGTCTTGCTCACAACAATGTAGTGATCGTTGCTGAGCCGCTCGTGTTCCGTGAAGACGCGGCCGCGCAGCAGTGGAATCTGCATCACGCTGAAGTACTGCGGATCGGCAGTGAAAATGACGGCTTCGTACTGAAGGCTGTAGCTGGGTGCGGGCCGCTCCAGGATGCTGAATACCCGGCCAAATGAGAAGCCCGCCCCCGGTGGAACGGAAACCAATCCCGCGCCGCGCACGCCAGGCAGGCGTCGCAGTCGCTCGAGCAACGCCTCGTGGAAGCGCACGACCTTTTCGCGCGTATCGTACTGGATTTCGGGCAGGCCGAATTTCATAGTGATCACGTGGTCGATGCGGCACCCGAGATCGGTTGTGCGAAGATGCAGGAAGCTCTTGAAGAGCAGGCCGGCCGAGATCAACAGGGCAACCGTAAGGGCGATTTCCACTGTCAGCATCGTCTTGCGCAGCCGCGCCCGGGAGGCGCTGCCGCCCATCGTTCGCGAGGAATCTCGCAGCCCGGAAAGCAGCCCTTTTCCGGTGGACGAAATTGCGGGCACAAGGCCGGCCAGGAGTGCCGCGGCTGCTACGAGCGCCAAGCGTAAACGTGAGGACCCATCCATCGACATGCACGGACTCGGCGCGGGGTAGATTGCGCCAGTGCGCCGCGAGCCAGTAAGTGGAAGCCAGCGACAGCAGCAGGCCTAGTGCTCCGCCGGCCAGACAGATGAGCAAACTCTCTGTCATCTGCTCGCAGATGAGAACAACACGGCTGCCGCCCAGCGCACCGCGCACCGCAACCTCCCTGCGCCGGGTAGCCGACCTCGCCACCAGCAGATTGGTGAGGTTCAGGCAGGCAATCAGGAGCATGCAGCCCACCGCGCCCAGCAGCACCAGCAGAGGCGTGCGCACATTCTTCGCGAGGTCGTCGATCATTGGCCGGGACCACACGTCTTCCGCTACAGGCTTCGACGCATTGGCGAGGTGGATCTGATACTGCAGCGCACTCACCTCGCGCGTCGCCGCCGCTGCGCTCACACCCGGCTTGAGTCGTGCCACCACCATGCTCTGGTGGTCGGCGTGCCCGTAGTCGCCCGGCGAGTACGAGAAGGTCTGCGCATACGGCAGCCAGAATTGAATCTTGGCATCGGGATACGTAAACCAGCTCGGCAGCACGCCAATGACTGTAGTTGGTTTCGTGTCCAGATGAACCTGCTTGCCGATGATCGACGGATCGCCGGCAAAGCGGCGCTGAAAGATGCTCCAGGTCAGCAGCACAACGGGCTGCCCTTCCGGCTGGTCTTCAGCGTCAGTAAAGGTCCGCCCCAAAACCGGCGACACGCCGAGCAGGGGAAAGAGATTGGCCGAACCTGCGGCGCTCTGCACAACTTCAGGTAGCTCACTCTGCACGCCGGAGATGATGCCTCCGTATGCGCGCATGGCGGCCATGTCTTCAAAGCCGTGGCTCTGCGCGCGCCAGTCGCGGTAGTCGCCGGCGGCGACGGTACTAAACCCATCCCCGCGTTCGTCGTGGCGAAAATGATCGTAGAGCATCACCAGCCTGCCGGGATCGCGAAACGGCAGGGGCCGCAGAAGCACAGCACGCACAATGGTGAACAGCGATGTGGTTGCGCCGATACCGAGCGCCATCACGAGCACCGATACGATCGAGAAACTCGGCGAGCGCCACAACGTGCGCACGCCATATTTAAGGTCGCGCAGCAATCGCTCGAGCCAGTTCCAGGTCCACACGGCCCGCGTCTGCTCACGTATCACAGTAGGGATTTCCGAAAGCGCGCACGGCGGCGAAACCTGCCTCTTCCGGCGGCAAGCCGCGTTCCCGTTGCTCTTCTTCTTCCAGTTCAAGGTCAGCACCGGAGTTCCCTCGCCAGCTCCTCGTCCCGCTGCTTCCGCCGCCACCATCGCATATCCGCTCTCCCCGGCCGCAGGCCACAGCACGCGACCCACGGCCTCCGTCATCTGGTTCTACTCCGATTCTTCGACTACAAGCTGCTTCTTACCTTTATCCATCAACCGGTAGTACTTGAACTCCCTGTTGCGGTCCGGTGCCCTGGTCCATTTGGAGACCACCCACCCCTTTTTCTCCAGGCGATGGAGCGCGGGATAAAGAGAGCCGTGCTGCATCTACAGCAACTCATTCGTGGCTCTCTAAATATGCTTGCCGATCTGATGCCCGTGCGCCGGTCCGTACCGGAGGGTTTTGAGAATCATCTTGTCCAGCGTTCCCTGCAGCACCGCCCTGCGTTGCTTCGATTCTTTCGCAATGGAAGACACTCTACCCTAAACGAAAGCGCATGTCACTGCACAACACATCTCTTGACGAACTGATAGTCGAATGACTACTTCCCGACCAGTTCCGCACTGAAGTTGGGTCATTGACGAATACGCGGTCATCCAACCGGAACTGCGCTGGTAGCCCTCAAAGGGGTCGCAATTGTGACATTGAGGACCAATCGTCCCATTAGCCGACCGGGTTAGCTCCCTCCTCGCATGGATCTGACACATGTTCTCTACTCGTATCGGAGAGCTACCGCTGCATCTACCCGGGCCGCCCTTCGTGCTGGTAGAAAACTTGCCGCCGCGGCAACCAGGAACAGCAGCCCGGAAACCCCGGCCGCAACCACGGCGTCGCGAGGGCTCACACCATAGAGAACCGCGCGCAGAATCCCCAGCAAGGCAAACGCCGCCGGTAGTCCAATCACGCAGCCAACAGCGGCGGGAACGATTCCCTTGCGCATCATCAACCGCGCGATCATGCCGCGGGAAGCGCCCAGGGCAACGCGAATTCCCATCTCATGGGTCCTCTGGCGCACAGAATACTCCACCATCCCGTAGATCCCGATTGCATCCAGCAGCAGCGCGAAGGCCGCGAAGATGCTGAAGAATTGCATCAGCAGCCGCGGCACCAGCAGCGAGTCGGAAACTACCTGGCGCATCGTCCGCACCTTGTCGATCGGGACACCGGGATCGAGATGGTGCACAACCTGGCGCGCGGTTGCGATGACCGACGCCGTGTCGCTTCGGCCACGAATCACGATCCACATCCAGCCGGAGCCCCACTGCGAAAACGGAGCATAAACGCCCGGTTGGGGCGGATGGGTCGGTTGCTGATGCGCCACGTCCCCAACCACGCCGACAATGGTGCGCCACTTGCCGTCGTAGTCGTCCAGGTAGCGGCGCCCGATCGGGTCCTTGTCGGGAAAGTACTGGCGGACCAGCGTCTCATTCACAACTCCAACCGGCATGGAGGTCGCAGTGTCCTGCGCGTTGAAATCGCGCCCGCGCAACACCGGGATGCCCATGGCGGCAAAGTATCCCGGGGTCGAACCGTTGTAGACCACCATCTCGTCGCGCCAGTTGGGCGGCTTCGGCCGGTCGTCCAGCAGGAACGCGCCTCCCTGCATGCCGCCGGTCATGGGCAGGGTCGTGATTCCCGCCGCGGACGCGATGCCGGGCGCGTGATTCAGCCTTTCCAGTAGCTCGCGATAGAACATGTCGGACTGCGCCGGCGAATACTTTCCATAAGGCAGGTCGAGCGCGATGCTCACCACGTTCTCAACCCGCAGCCCGGTCTCCACGTTCATACCGTTCAGAAAGCTGCGCCCCATCAGTCCCGCTCCCGCCATCAGCACCACGGAGAGCGCCACTTCGCCTGCAACCAGAACCGAGAGCGCGCGGTTGCGCGAGCGAGCCCGCCGCCACGCGCTTCCTTCTTCCTTGAGCGCGCAGTTGGGGTCGGCGCTCGAGGCCAGCCATGCCGGAATCACCCCGGAGACAGTGCCGGCGGCCAGCGAAACCGCAAGCGTGAAAGCCAGCACCGCGGGATCCAGGCGCAGAGCGGAATCGAGCGCGAGATAGCTGGGAGCCACTGCGCGAAGCCCGCGCATCATCCAGAAGGCCAGCACTATGCCCGCCGCGCCGCCGGCCAGGCTCAGCAACACGGTCTCGGTCAACATCTCGCGAATAATTCGCCCTCGCCCCGCGCCCAACGCCGACCGGATGCCCACCTCGCGCGTCTTTCCCGAGGCTCGCGCCAGCAGCAACCCCGCCACATTCACGCACGCCAGCAGCAGCACAAACCCCACTGACGCGGACATCACTAGCACCGGTGTGCGAACCTCTTCCACCAGCGCATCGCGTAGCGGCCGCACCCGAACGCCCCAGCCCTTGTTGGTTTCCGGATAGAGCTTCTCCAGGCGCGCGGCGATTGTACTCATATTGCTCTGCGCCTGCGCCATCGTGACTCCCGGCTTTAGCCGCGCCAGGACGCTGTACTGATGCTGCTTGCGGCCCAGCGAACCGCTCTCTTGCAAGGGCGCAAAGAATTCACACGTTGCGATTCCTGGATACACAAAGCCCCGGGGCAGCACGCCGATGATCGGAACCGAGCGCCCCTCCAGCGTCATCGAGCGGTCCAGAATGCCGGGATCGCCGTCAAAACGCTGTTTCCACGTCTCCCAGGTGAGGACCGCAACCGGAGCAGCCCCCGGCCGGTTATCCACCTCCGTGAAGAAGCGTCCCATGGCGGGTTGAATACCCAGCACCTTCAGGAATCCCGCGGTCGTCGTGCCGCCTTCGATCCTGCGCGGCTCGCCTTGCCCGGTCAGCGTATAGCTTCCTGTCCAGGGCTCGATCGCCATGGCATCAAACACCGAGTTCTGGTTTTGCCAGTCGAGAAAGTCAAGGTATCCGGCCCCGCCGCCTGTCATCTCGACCGCTTCCACGGAGACCAGCCGGCTGGGCTCGGGAAACGGATAAGGATTCAGGATCAGCGCATAAACAGCGCTGAAGATGGCCGCATTGACGCCAATACCGAACGCCAGCGTAAGCACAACCACGATCGAGAAACTGGGAGTGCGCGCCAGCGAGCGCAGGGCGAACCTGGCGTCCTGCCGCAGGTGATCCAGCCAGCCCCATCCCCATGCGTCGCGGCTTCGCTCCCTCAATAATGCCGCATTGCCAAAGCGGCGCCGCGCGGCCAGTCGCGCCTCTTCGCCGCTCGCGCCCTGCTTGCGGCTGCTCGCAGCGCGCTTCTCCAGGTGAAAACGCATCTCCTCTTCCATCTCGCGGTCGAAGCGACTGCCGCGAATAAGAAAAATGAGCCGGCGAAAAAGTGCCCCGGGAGTTTCCATATGTGCCTCACGTTTGCTGGAGAGTGGCCGGCTGAATCACGCGCGTGATTGCCTCCATCACCCGCTGAAAGTCCGAAATCTCCTCGGCGAGCTGGCCGCGGCCGGCCTGCGTAAGCCGGTAATAACGCGCCCGGCGGTTGTTCTCGGAGAGCCCCCACTCAGCCTTCACCCAGCCCCTGATAAGCATCCGCTGCAGCGCCGGGTAGAGTGAACCTTCTTCGACTGCCAGCACCGACGCGGACATTCGTTCAATGTGCTCGGCGATGCCGTAGCCGTGCGTGGGGCCGAGCTGGTCGAGCGTGCGCAGAATCAGCATGTAGAGCGTCCCCGGCGGGATTTCGGTCTTTCCCATAGCTAGACTATGGGAAGAGTCTGCGCTGATGGATGGTGAATGTCAACATGCAATCCCGTCACTCGTGATAGCGGTCACAGGCGACAGTCCAGCTTTGCCCGCCAAGCACCTGGGCGGATCTCAGAACCCATCTTGGATTCGAAAACGTTTCCGGGCAGCACCATAATCCCCGGATGGGCGTAGGATCCGAGCGTCTCTTTGGCCAATCCTTCGCAATGACCAAAGCGCCCATTTACAACCATTCACGCGTCCCGACCGCGTCCTGCGCGCAAGCGGCAACGTCTCCTTGAATACTAGCAACACTGGCCGGAAATCTGTTCTCCGAGGGTGTGGAGGATAGGGTGTTTTCAAGTTGTTTTTTGCAACTACCCTGTTGTGCAAAGGTTCCAAAATGAAAACATTTCGCAGACTGGCAACGTTGGGGATGGGTGCCCTGGCGCCACTGTTCCTGTTGGCTCAGGCGCCGCCGGAATTCCGCCATGCACAGCCGGACGCAGACGCGGCTGCGGCTCCGCGCACCCTCGCGCCGTACTTCACGCCGGCCACCTCGCAGCCGAAGGCGCCTGACGCGGACGGCTTCCTGCAGCGCTGGATGCTTCTCGAGCCCATCGTAAAGCCGAACCGCACCAATTCTGTCTTTACCGGCGCCTACGTGCACAACGCGCTCAACACGGAATACTTTCCGGGCCAATTCACGGTGCTTCCGCACGACGGCGACAAGGTGACGGTGGACGGCCATGAGCTTGGCTGGCACGCGCTCGATTCGACCGGATTCAACGTGAAGCTGTTCCGGCTTGCCTATGGACTGAACAAGCCCACCTACGGCGTGCTGTTCTGGGCGGTGACGATTGTGAATAGTCCGCGGGAGAGGATGGACGTCCGCCTGGCGGCGGGCTCGAATTCCGCATCCATTTGGTGGCTCAACGGCGAGGATGTTGCGGATCTATTCGACGACCGCCGCATGGTGATGGACGACGTGGTTTCAAAACCTCTCACGCTCAAAAAAGGACGAAATGTCCTGCGTGGCGCAGTGATTAACGGCCCGGGGCTGAGCGATTTCTGCGTGCGCTTTGTGGATGAGAACGAGAATCCAATCAAGGACCTGACCCTGAGCCTTCCGTAATTGCCCGGTCCGGGACCACTTACCGCTTTGCTTTTGGAGCCATCATGAAACCCGATCCCCTGGCCGTAGCGATTCTGGCCCTTCTGCCTGCCTTGGCGTGCGGCCGGATGTCGGCCCAACTGGCCGGCGAACCGTACATCCACGATCCCTCCACCGTCACTCAGTCCGACGGCAAGTACTTCACGTTCGGCACCGGCGGCGGCGGCCTCATCTCCGAAGATGGCTACACCTGGCACAGCGGAGCGGTGCGCCCCGGGGGCGGCGTGGCACCGGACATCATCAAGATCGGGGACCGCTATTACGTTGCCTACGCGGTTGGCGGCGGCGGAATGTCCGGAGGGCACGCGAGCAACGTGAAGGTGATGTGGAACAAGACGCTCGATCCCAAATCGCCCAACTTCGAGTTTCATGATGTGGGCGTGGTGGCATCGAGCAACGGTGTGGAAGACTGCGACGCCATCGATCCCGCATTCTTGTACGCCAAGGGGCATCTCTGGCTCAGCTACGGCACCTACTTCGGCTATATCCGGATGGTCGAGCTCGATCCCAAAACCGGCAAGCGGCTGGCGGGGAACAAGGCGGTCAACGTGGCTATCGACATGGAAGCCACGGACCTGCTGTATCGTGATGGCTGGTATTACCTGCTGGGCACGCACGGCACCTGCTGCGATGGCGCCAACTCCACCTACAACATCCGCGTGGGCCGCTCCCGGAACCCGCTGGGGCCGTACCTGGACAACATGGGCATCCCGCTGTTGAAGGGCGGAGGCAAGCTGGTGGCGGCCGCGAGCGGGCGGCATATCGGCCTTGGCCACTTTGGCCTGATGGACCTGGGCGATGGCGTCGAAATGTTCTCGATGCACTACGAGGCGGATTTGGACCGGGGAGGGCGGAGCGTGCTCGACATACGGCCGCTGCTCTGGAAGGACGGATGGCCGGTGGGCGGCGATCACTTCGAGCCAGGCACTTACGAGATCCAATCCGAACGGAGCGGCGGAGCCTTGGAGCTGGCCGTAGATTTTGTGCGGATGGATAACGGCAGGCGCGGCTGGGGGCCGCCCACGGGGCCGGTTACGCCGATTGAAAACCAGACCCTGGCGCAGGATTCCGCCAAGTGGCCCGAGGGCAACATCGCGGTGGACCTCAACGACTACATGGTGCGGCCGCACCAGATGTGGACCATCACGCCCGTCCTGAATGCGGGCGGATATCCGGGCGCGCCATATTTCAAGATCACGATTGCGGGCACGGAGCGTGCGCTGGCAGCCTCGGCAGACGGCGCACTGGAAGCCGTTCCCACATTCACCGGCGCGCCGGAGCAATTGTGGCGCATCGACGAGCTGATCGACGGGACCTACCGGATTATGCCCAAGGCGACACCAAACTCGCTGGCGCCGGTGGCGCTGACTGCGATTGGCGCGAGCACGCCGACGCTAGTCAGGTTCGACCCCGAGAGCGACAAGGGAAAGTGGAACTTTCGCAAACCGTGAAACTACTAGTTGGTCCCAGGTCCCGGTAAGGAGATTGATCATGCGGTTCAAGGCTGGTTTCGTTACTCGATGCGCGGCGTTTAGTGCGGTGTGCATATCGGTTCCGGTGCTCGCGCAGCAGGCGCCTCAGCCGCCCGCCGCGCAGTCCCAGCGCCCAGTCATGCAGATGCCCGCACCAACTCCGAATGACACGCTCCAGTCTGTCGAAGTTCAGCCGGACAGGCATGTTCGATTCCGCATCTGGGCCCCAAACGCTACCGAAGTTAAACTACAGGCCGAAGGGCCCGAAGCCACACCGGGCATCTCGCCTGCCGAGGCTTACAAGAACATGGGCGGAATGCCCATGACCAAAGGCGATCAGGGAATCTGGGAAGTCATTATCGGTCCCATCGAGCCCGGCATCTATCGCTACAACTTGGTCGTCGACGGTGTCGCCACCACCGATCCCCGCAATCCCCTCACCTCGCAGTCGCTCACTTCCTCACGCAACATGTACGAGGTTCCCGGCGCAGATTTCATGGAATACAAGCCCGGCGTGTCACACGGCGCAATTTCGACCGTGTACTACGACTCGCCGGTCACCGGAGGCGAGCGCCGCATGCATATCTATACGCCGCCCGGCTACGAGATCGGCACGACGCGCCTCCCCGTGCTTTACCTCCTCCACGGCGGTGGCGACTCTGATGATTCATGGGGCACAGTAGGTCGAGCCGGCGCCATTCTCGATAATCTCATCGCCGATCGCGAAGCCGTTCCCATGATCATCGTCATGCCCGCAGGTCATACGTCCACCGGCTTCCGGCTGACGCCAGGCGTCAGCATGGGGCATGACGCATTCAATGACGATCTGGTCAAGGTGGTCCTGCCGTATGTAGATACTCACTATCTAACCATCGCGGATCGCGACCATCGTGCGATTGCCGGCCTCTCGATGGGCGGCTTGCAGACGTTGACGATTGCATTGACGGATTCAGCGGAGTTCGCATATGTGGGTGTCTTCAGCTCAGGATGGTTTCCCAACACAATCAAGGAAGAGGAAGACACCGATGTCGAGCAGTACCGCGCTTCAGGGAAACCTTTCCGTCTCTTTTGGGTTGATGCCGGAAAATACGACATCGCGCTTCAGAATAGCCGTGCCACAGTGGCTGTGCTCAAAAAAGCCGGGATCAACATAGAGGAAAATCATAGCGACGGCTTTCACGCCTGGAACAACTGGAGAAACTACTTGCATGTCTACGCCCCACTGCTCTTCACGCGCAATCAGCCGCGGTAGACCGGTGAAAGCGCGGCTAGCAACTGGATTGAAACAAAGTACATGACATAGTGGGATAGCCAGATTTCGCTATCTCGAGTGTGGGCGACCCGGAAGTAGACGTGAGGTGGCTCAAGCTACTTCCCATTCCGCGGTGATAGTCCCGCGAGCGGCGTCCTGGTTCTGGGGAGCCAACTAGCGGATAATTTCCACTTTGCCGTCCGTGGCTATGTGATAGCGCATGACGCTGGTGAAGGTCTTGATTACGAGAATCCGGGGCACAGGATCGTACTTCGGGTAGCCGCGTAGCGTGCTAAGCCCTCGGTAACAGCTGTCGATTTTCAACGAAAATGTCTCCCGCATCGGGACGGTCAGTGTAACGACGTGAAGGTACCGCTCGCCATCGGGATTTGCGCCGCATTCGCCCTGGATGTTGGCATTGGAAGAGAATCGGTCCGTGAAGATCAGAAGGCGCCCGGGGTCTTCGGCGATTACTGTTCCGTCCCAGATTTCACCCCTCCGCTGTTGCCCGATCTCTTCATGAGTTAGCGGAATTCGGTTCATCTTGCCGGAGTCGAGCCGAAGGTCCAATACCACGTTTGGTGGACGGAAATAGTGGACGGTGCCTCGGCCCGAATGTAGGTGGGTGAGGGGCACGCTCATGCCTGACGTGATGGCGCTCGCTAGGGCAAGCGCTAAAACCGATCCTGATTTCAAGCTCATGCCACCGAGTGTAATGCCCGCCTGCAGACTACCGGAATTCAGTGCTTTTCGGCGTTGCTTTCCTATTGTGGGCAACTCTTCCCCTATCCCGATTTGCACCGAAGTTGGGTCATTGACGAATGCGCGGTGACCTGCTCGGAACTCCCCGGAGGACCGGAAAAAACGTTCGAGAAGCCAACTTGTGTTAACGATCAATATCCACTCGTCGTTGCTCGATCGAAATATCCTCATCAAAGCCGCGGAGGGCCGGTCGGCCCCGGATCATGAAGACGAGCCAGGTTGCCAAGCGGGGTCAGCGGGCCAGGTGCATCAGCCTCGCCAGAGGGTATTCGCCGTAATTGAGCCACATGTTTACAAATAGGTGAAATGCGATCACAACGTATAGGTCTTTGCGCATCCACATCAGCAGACCAAACGCAAAGACGAGGCCGACCAGTGGCCAGGTCTGCGGGATCTGCCAAAGGTGATATAGCGAGAATAGGAAAGGATTAACGAACCAATTCGCTCGGCCCAGAAAACTGCTCTTCTTCATCAGGTAGCCGCGAAAGTAGAGCTCCTCGCCCAGAAAGTTTCCGACGAACAAGAGCAGCAGCGCGAACGGCGGAAACGCGTACAAGCCGCGTGGATCGCCACCGAATATGCTCCAGGCCGGGATGTGAAAGAGGGGGACGGCTTGGCACACCCTATACAGCGGCGACCAGACGAACTGCATATAGGGAACCGAGATAATCGCGAAGCCAACGCAGAAGACCGGCAGCACCAGCAGAAGGCCGCGAAGGTCGATGCGATTGAGACCGAGGAACGCGAGGGAATCGCGGAGGCTTAGGCGGTCTGAACTGCGCAACAGCAGGAACGGCGTGAGTATGTGCCAGCCGAAGGTAACAACAAGTAGCCATCCGAGTTGCAGATAACGCGGGGAGAGATGGGTGACGCGGAGCTGGGCCTCGAAGATTGGTTGGACATTGATGACCAATGCGCCGATCAGCCCGGGCAATAGATACAGAAAAAGATATAGGCTCTTTGCAGGAGCGGATTTGGGGCGATAGGCGCGCTCCCAGGAATCGTAGGCTTGATCCTCACGGACAAAGAATTTCGTCACCCACCCCGTTTTCCCGAAGACCTGGTTACCTGCTTGCATGTTCACGCTCCCCCTGTGGCCTCACGATTCTGACTCTGGTCGCACCATACAGTTCTTTCCGTCACCAGAGCTGGTCAATGCTGCGGAACTCAGCCGGGCCACGATGAAATGAGCCATCTCTGCGACGAGACGTGAATCTCTTCGGGATGTGCGGACGTAAAATAGGCGCATGTCCGACGTTGCGGCGATTCGGTTACCGGGGTTCTGGCTCGTCCAAGTGGCCGGCTGGGCAATGATGTATGCCCTGATCCTGATACCCGCTTTTCCGCATCTGCGCGAGCCTGGAATTCTTGCCTACAACACTTGGGCGGTCATTTTTCTATTTGCGGCTAGCGTGGCATTGCGGCCGTTCCTGCGTTATGCGAGCGCCCGTTGGGGTTCTTCGTGGCTTCGGCTTGAGGGGTTTGCGTTCGGATTGTGCTTCTTGATCGGAGCGGCAGTGTCGCTTCTAACCGCTTTGTTCGCCTACGGCGTGCGAAGTTTCCGCTGGAGCTATTGGACACTCAGCGGGGTGCAATGCGCCATGGGGCTGTTCCTTTGGGCAACACTGTACCTGAGCATCAAACACTGGCGGCGTGCGCACCAACCGGTTACCGACGATTCGACGCCGCCGGTTCCGCTTCGTTCAGAAGAGTTTGCATCACAGCGGCCCACATATCCGGCGCGATTTGCTACACGCGTCGGTTCGCGCATTCAGATTGTCACTCCGGACGAGGTCCTTTGGGTTGCGGCCGCGCGCGATTATGCGGAATTCCACACCGGGACCTCTATCTATCTCTTACGCGAAACGCTGCGATCACTGGAATCAAAGCTGGATCCAGAGCGATTCCTCCGTATCCATCGTTCGCGGATCGTCCGGGTCGATCAGATTGTCGAACTGATCCCCCTTGAGAATGGCGAGTTCCGGATCAAGCTGCGTGACGGATCGGAGCACCGCTCAAGCCGCACCTACGCTCCAGCGCTCGCGAACTGGCTGTCTTCGAATGCGAACAAAGCGTGATATAGGATCGGAATCCGCTCGATTTCAATCGGGAATCAGAGGTCTGGTTAGCAGACGTAGGGCAGTGCTCGTCCGGCGCCTTAGGAAGCCATGCCTGAGCACTAGTAACGGCAGACGGCCAGTGCCCGCGAGGAGGTCGCGGGTGAATCCTGGCCGATCCTTCCCCGACCCGTTCTGCACTAAAGTTGGGTCATTGACGAATGCGCGGTCATTCGCCCGGAACCCCTAGACGCTCGAACACCGGAAATGGTGGGCCACTGGCTAAAGGCGATGTGCACCAGCGCCCTCGTGGGCACGTCGGAGGGCGGACCGGTTCGTGAGGACTTGCGTCAACGCCAAACACGCTGACAGGATGAACAATACATAGGTAAAAGGCGGCATGCTCTTGGGTGCTCCGCTCGCGGTAAGCCACCATGGCGATAAATACTGGCGTAAGTGCAGCGCCGCTGTCAGGAGAACCACCAAAACAATAGAGAACGCGACGTGGCGCTTAGCCAATCGGGGCAATTCCGCTCGGACAATGGGACACCGAAAGAGATAGCGCGGCATACCCCGGTTTGCGCTGAAGGTATAGAGAATAATTGCGGAGGAGTAAAGCACCAGCGCTGCCGTTAGAATTCCCCACATAGCATCGGCGAAGAGGAAAAAGATGATCGCACTGCCGCAGGTCATCATTAGGAATACCGGTAGGAAAAGCATGAATCGCTCGCCCGAAAACGAGGGCCGAATAAGGCATGGATCAACCGGCTTTGAAGGTATTTCAATCAAAGGCTCGTCCTAGATTTCTTACGGGAATCCTCTCATATTTCACACCTCACGCGACGGTGATTGGCGTATCGTGGGCGACCCGGAAGTTTCTGGCGGGCCCGATGATCGGGCCCAGCCGAACGGGCGAGAATTCAACCCAGTAGCACTGACCTTGCCCCCGCAAAACGTATCCCATTGCGAGCTGCTGTAATGTCGAAAGGGATACGAGGATGCGGAACGGAAAACGAGGCAGGTACACGCTGGAGTTCAAGCAGGAGGCGGTTCGGCTGGTTGAGTCGGGCCAGGGCATCGCGTCGGCAGCGCGCAGTCTGGGAGTCGTGGAGCAGACGCTTTCCAACTGGGTGAAGGCGAAGCGGGAAGGCAAGCTCAAGGAGGTCAGCGGCAAGGCCGGAGTCAAGGCGGAGCAGATGGAGATCAGCCGCTTGCGCGCGGAGTTGGCGCGGGTGACGATGGAGCGCGACATCCTGGGAAAAGCGACGGCATACTTTGCAAAGGGCCAGAAGTGAAGTATGCCTTCATTGAACGCCATCGGCACCTCTGGCCGATCTGTGTGCAATGCCGGGTGCTGCGAGTGAGCGTGTCCGGCTTTCATCAACACCGGGCGCGGCGGCGTCAGCTGGCTCATCGCCGGCATTTGAGCGAGGAAGCCCTGCTGACGCATATCAGCGCGGTGTACGCGGAACATCGGGGAGCCTACGGTTGGCCGCGGATCTGGCGGGAGTTGGTCAGGCGCGGCATCCGCGCAGGCAAGCAACGGAGTGCAGCGGCTGATGCAGCAGCATGGCATTCGCGCCCGGGGTAAGCGGCGCTTTCGGGTGGTCACCACCGACAGCCGGCACGATCTGCCGATTGCGCCGAACCTGTTGAACCGCAACTTCCATCCGGCGGCGCCCAACCAGGCCTGGTCCGGCGACATCCCCTACATCGCCACCGAGGAAGGCTGGCTTTTTCTGGCGGTGGTGATCGACCTGTTCAGCCGCAAAGTGGTGGGCTGGTCAATGCGGCCCGATATGCACCGCAGCCTGGTGATCGACGCGCTGGAGATGGGCGTCTATCAGCGCCGACCGCGCCCAGGCAGGCTGATCTTCCACTCCGATCGCGGCAGCCAGTATGCCAGCGAGGATTTCCGCGCGGTCCTCGGTAAGCACGGCATGCAGGCCTCGATGAGCCGCAAGGGCAACTGCTGGGACAACGCGGTAAGCGAAACGCTGTTCGGATCGCTGAAGGTGGAACGGCTGCATGGCGAACGCTTCCAGAGCATTCGTCAGGCCAAGGATGCAGTGCTTGCCTGGCTGCTGTGGTACAACCGCCAGCGCATGCACTCAACCCTGAACTATCTCAGCCCGATGGAGTATGAAAGGCGCTGGGAGAACGGAGACGCGCTGGCCGCCGCAAAGCGGCAACAAGCAGGCGGTGGAAATGCCGGTGAGTGGAAAGCATCGAAAAACGATGAAACTGTTTTTCCACCCTTCCCAATCACCTTGGAAATCGATAAAGCCGATTTCCACATTCCCACCGCCACGACGACTACGAGATGAATGAATCTCTCAAAACCGGCCCGCTTAGGGATACGCATTCTGAGGGCAAGGCCACACCGCCCAAATCCAGTCCTAGGCGAGCGTTTCCTCGCGGTGCCCGGACTCGCCTGCGTTTCAGGCTGCTTTTTTTACACGTTTGAAATACAAGCGAAACATTGAAGGTATAAAAACCCGGTTGGCAAGCGTTTTAAAGATCCCCAAAGCCCCCAAAAATCCCCAAGAGTTCCCAAAACCCCACGGAGGTTCTGCATGACGACGATCCAAGGAAGGGTCCGGGCGGCTGCGCTCGCGGCCTCGGTGCTGGCATTTGCAGTTGGAGTGCCGGCGCAGAATCCAAAATCCAACGACAATGCGTGGCCTTACGCAAAGACGGGCCGCTCAGCGCCTGTGCTCGCCGTGGTCGGCGACATCTCCTGCCAGCCAGGCGAGACCGAGCCCGGTGGTGAGAAGACGGGTGAAAACTGCGACGCCCCCAAGTCCCCCTACACCAGCACCTCTCTGTGGCAATCCCAGGAGGCCACCGCGAATGAGATTGAGGCCATGAAGCCTGACCTCGTCGCGCTCCTCGGAGATCTGCAATACCAGGTAGGCCAGTATTCTGACTTTGAGGGATCGTACGATTTGACCTATGGCGCTTTCAAAATGATCACGCGGCCCGCGCCGGGCAACCACGAGTTTTATGACGAGCATGCCGCGACCGGCGTTGCCGGCTACGGCTACTTTTCTTACTTCAACGGTTTCCAGATCGATGCCACAGGCGCTCCCGTCACGGCCACGGTACCCGACCCGTGCCCATCAGGCTTGGTCTGGAACGACCCGAATCCGCCGAACCCGGCGTCCGCGCCGTCGACCCCGTGCGGCTATCCCGGCGAAACTGCTTCCAACCCCCAACCCGTTCCACGGGCGGATGGACAGGCAGGGCACTTCGAGGAGCCGCCGGACGGAGTTGGAGTCGGAGTCGGAGATGGCTGGTACTCCTACAATCTGGGCGGATGGCACCTTATTTCGCTCAATATAGAGTGCTCGACGCAGCCGGGCGGCTGCTCCAAAACGGGCACCTGGTTTGCCGCCGAACTCGAATGGCTGAAACACGATCTCGAGGAGAATCATTCCGCCTGCACACTGGCCTACTGGCATCAGCCCACCTTCAGCGCTACCAACGGCATCACCCAGGAGGGCATGACCGCTCAGGCCTTTTGGCAACTGCTCTATCGGTACCACGCCGATCTGGTTCTGAACGGACACGACCACCTCTATGCCCGCTACCGCCCGCTTGACCCTTCCGGGAATTACGATCCAGGGAGGGGCATACGCGAATTCACCGTGGGCACCGGCGGCGAGACACTCGATCCGATCGTCGTAACCACTGTGACGTCCGCCCAGGCCACGTCCACTGGGAATACCGAAACAAACCAGGAGGATCCCAGCGGCAACGTGAACTTCAACGCCCTGAATCTCCAGGCGTATTCCGGGGACTACTGGGGCGTGATGGCCCTGACGCTCAAGCCCGACGGCTACGCGTGGGATTACGAGTCGGCACTGGCGGGCCCCGCAGCTCTCAGCAATGGTCCTACACTTCCTGCACCGGCTGCGACTGGTGGTTACAGCGACAAGGGCTTCGGCAGCTGCCACGGTTCAATCAACGGGTTGCTGTAGCGGCCGGATCGTCTTCGCCAGGTTTGGCTTCACCTTGCTTCAGTGCGCATTCCCCTTTCGCGAGAAATCGCGAAGGGGGAATTTCTCTTGCTCGGCTCCAAGTTCCTGCCCGCGGCCTTTCCTCATCCGCACATCCCCGTTCAATCGGATTCGCGATCGGCGCACGATCTCGGGAAACATCATTCCGTAAGTAATTGATCGAATGTTACCGGAGCGTTTGCTAATCCCCGAAAGTGATATAGTTCACCCCTATCCGTTCTGCTACCTTTCATGAACAAATCCCCCAGGGAAAATTTGTCATAAAAACGGAGGTCGAACTATGGGAAGGACTCCGCCTGCTCGCTCTTTGCTCATTGGCGTATTACTTATCTGCGGGGCGGTTCTCTGCTCTGGGCCCCAGCTCTTCGCACAATCCGCGTCCACCCAGGCAACTGTCCCGCCCTGGCTTGCGCTGGCCTGGCGTCAGGCCCTCACCTCTCCCCTGCTCCCCAGCATTCGCATCGGCAAGACCCCCGCGGTCCTTCCTCAAACCACCAGCATGCTCGACGCCAATGGCGTCACCACCACCTACTTCCCCGGCGGGAGCGTCACCACCGCCGGCAACTCGTTCTTTCAGTCTCTCGGAACCAATAATCGAACCTGCCTGACCTGTCATCAGCCCCAGAACAACTGGTCCATCAGTCCCGCTACCATCCTCACCACTTACGCTGCGTCTGCCGGCCAGGATCCGCTCTTCGCCCCCGTCGATGGCGCCGATTGCCCCACCACCGGCGCGGCCAATTCCAAGCCCGGCCCCAAGTTCATCGCCGCCCGCTCCCAGCTCTTCAACCATGGCAACATCCGCATCTCCCTGCCCCAGCCCGCAACTCACGACTGGGTCTCCGTCTCCGTTCTCAAGGATCCCACCGGCTGCGAGAAGGACCCGACCTACGGCCTGCCCTCCAATATGCTCTCTTTCTACCGCCGGCCGCTCCCTGCCACAAACGTCATTTACACCACCCCAGGCGTACTGCCGGCGACCCCAAATCCAGAGCCGGCCAACATCATGTGGGACACCCGCGAACCCAGCCTCGCCAGCCAGTTCAAGGACGCCACTCTCACTCACGCGCAGGCAACCGTCGCGCCCACTGACGAGCAGGCCAATCAGGGCGTAGCGTTCCAGAGCGGAAGCTTCACCGCCCAGTCCGCCGACCTCGTCGCCGGCGACCTTACCGGCGCCGACTCCAGTGACGCGCTCGGCGGTCCAGTCAATCTGTATGACTACTCCAACTCCCTTCCCTACTCATCCATTCCCTTCGCCGACCTGAGCGGAGGACTTTGCGGTCAACCTCTGCTGCCGTGTCCCGGCTCCGTTTTGCCCGAGCCGCTTGTTCCCGGCGACTTTGACGGCTCTCAGCTTTACGGCACCTTCGCCAATGCCACCGGACCCAACCCCGCCGCCGCGGCAAGACGCAAATCCATTGCCCGCGGAGAAACCATCTTCAATACCCGCACATTCACCATCACCGGCGTCGCAGGTCTCAATGACGTCCCCGGCTTCGGTCCCCCGGACGGAGGCGCGGTCGTGGGCACCTGCGGCCGCTGTCACAACAACGTCAACGTGGGCAACGACGCCTTCGACGACCCCAAGCATCTCGGCATCGCCGACAACACCTCCAACATCACCGTGCAATCCCCTCTCGGCGTCACGTCCCTGCCCTTCACTGCCGACCAGCCCGTCTTCTCCTTCCTGTGTCCGGTCGGGTCCATTCCCTACTTCAGCAATCCCGTCACCTATCAGGGCCAGACCTACGACCAGTACCTGACCTCGGATCCCGGCGTGGGATGGGTTTCAGGAAAGTGCGCGGACCTGGGCAAGTTCAAGGTCAGTTCCTTGCGCGGCATCGGCGCACGCCCGCCGTTCTTCCACAATGGCCAGGCCGCCACCATGCGCGATGTCGTCGTCTTCTACAACGACCGCTTCAACATCGGCCTCAGCAGCCAGGATATTCAGGACCTGGTCAACTACATGAACTCACTCTAGATTCCCTCCGGGCTCAGGAAGCACGACATACATTGATGATCGGGTGCCCCCGGTCCCAGGCATTCTGGGGCCGGGGAAACATCCTCCGCCGGCCATCCACAAATTCACCCGAATCAATCCTTTAGCCTCGTGCTACACTGTCCCCAACTTATCCCACAGTTGTGCGGCAACTTGCCTTCCGCCGCTCGGGCCACGGTCGATTTCCGTTCCCTTAGAACGGAGGAATTCCACCTGTGCACCTCGAACGCTCCGATCCGCAGCCGATAGACGTCCTCCTCCTCCACGTTCCCAAGTTCAGGAACTACGCCAGACCGCTGGGCGAATTCTCCTTCGTCCACTTCCCTCCCATCGGGCTGCTGGGACTGGCTCACTTCCTCGTCCAGAATCAGCATTCGGCGCGTCTCCTGCACCTGGGCGTTGAGAAGCACCTTCGCGGCCCGCTTTCCTTCGAGCGCATCCTTGCATCGCATCCCGCTTCCCTTATCGGCCTCGACCTGCATTGGCACTTTCAGTCCTGGGACACCATTGAGGCCGCGCGAAAGATCAAAGAGGCTCGCCCAAACCTCCCCATCTGCCTCGGCGGTTTCACTGCCTCCCTTTTTGCCGACGACATTCTGCAGAGTTTTCCCTTCATCGACTTCATCATCCGCGGAGACGGCGAAATCCCCCTTCTCGCCCTCACCCGCGCCCTCCGCGACCGCGGCGATCTGCGCTCTATCCCCAACCTCTCCTGGCGCGATGGCGCCGGCATCCGCCACAACCCCACTGTGTGGGCCGCCGACAGCAAACTCCTCAACAGCATTTCCTTTACTGACTTCACCCTCATGGAGGATTACCCCACTTACGTCAAGTTCTTCTCGCGTTACGTTCATCTCAAGCAATCCGGAGGACTCCAGCGCCTGCTCCTTTCTAACTCGCGCTCCTATCCCATCTACATTGGCCGCGGGTGTGCCTATGACTGCAGCTTTTGCGGCGGCTGCAACCAGGCCCAGATCCTGATTGCAAACCGGAAAGATGTGCCGATTCGATCCGTCGACGCCATCGTCTCCTCCATCCACGATCTGGTCCGGTTCAGCTTCGACTTCGCCATCCTCGCCATGGATTGCTTTCCCTTGCCCATCGCCGACCAGACTTACATCCAGATATTCGACCGCATTACTGCCGCGGGACTCCCCATCAATATTGAAGTGGAGCGCGACTTTCTCCCCACCGAGGACTTTGTCCGCAGCTTCAGTCGGCTTCCCGGAAAAGAATCGTTCATAACCATCAGCCCGCATACTCAGAACGAAGAGTTGCGGCGAAGAAATGGTTTTTATCGTTACTCGAATCAAGCTCTCGAGGAATGCCTTGCCCTGCTCGACGCGCACGGAGTCAACTCCCGCCTCTACTTCGCCTGCGGGCTGCCCTTTGAAACCGAGGAAGATCTCGCCCAAATGGCAACGTGGCAGCCTCGCCTGCGCTTCCAATTCAAAAATGTGCGCATAAGAACCACCATGATTGAACTCGAACCTGGCAGCCCCATGAGCCGCATGCCGGCCGACTACGGCCTCAATCTCGAGCGCAAAACTTTCTCTGACTACTACAGCTATCACAGCCATCCCGGCCGCAATCCCTGGGGAGGCTTGGGCTATTGCCATCAAGGCACTCTCACCGCCAGTCGGGCCTCATCCTTCTTCTGCGCCAACTTCTGCGATTGGGCCCCCATCTGCGACAGCCGGCCCTGCTCCCCCATCTGCAGCGCATACGAGTGCTGCGATAAACCAAGAAGAGCGCTAGCCTAGTCCGCCCGTCCCGCTCCCTGATTCGCAGGTGCCCTTTGGCGCCGCGAGATACAGCGATTCCACCCGGAACAATGAAGGCCAAAAAGTGACCTGCTCGCAACACCCATAACCGGTGATCCTGAGCGAAGTTTGTCATGTCTTTTGCGGCAAGCGCAGCTCGAAGGACCCGCGGACACACGCCCCCGTACCGGCCCCGGTCCGGCCTTATCAAGAGCTAAGAGTTAATGGCTAAGGGCTAATCGTGCCGCGTTGACGGCGCTGCCGGTATGGTTCGCCGCCGCGACAGACAGAACCACGCCTTCGCGCCGCGGCTGTGGAACTCAACGGATCGCAACTCGATGATCTTCAGCGCAGGCTCGATGGCAAGGACGACCTCGCGCGCCGATCGGCGCGGCGGACCGACCTCTCGCGGCGGACCTTCCGTGCTGCCAATCAAGCTCAGCCACATGCCGCCCGGTTCCAATACGGCAGCAACGTTTGCCGCGAACTGCTCTCTCTCCACCGGTTCGTCGAACACATGAAAACAACCGCGGTCGAACACGAATTGGAACCGTCCGTCCGGCGGTGGCGCAGTCAGAATGTCCCATACAGCGAATCGGCAATCGAGCGCGCGCCCCTCAATTTTGGACTGTGCTTTTTCGACCGCCAGCGGAGCCACATCGACTCCGAGCACGTCGAAGCCGCGTTCCGCCATCCAGATTGAATTCGTACCGGTGCCGGCGCCAATCTCCAGCGCCGATCCCGGCGCAACCCGGCCCGAAGTCACGAACTCCACGAGCAAAGGCTCCGGTTCACCGGTGTCCCACGGCAACTGTCCCGAAAGGTAGGTCTCATTCCACGAGGGGTGCGGCATCGATTCAAGTTTATCTCGATCCGCAACCCATTAAAACGCTCCCTCAGCAGCTACGGATGGCTTGTAATCGCCACAATGGCGATCACGGCAGTCCGCCTCTTCCCCTTGATTTCATCGGGACCGTTTTGCCAGAAGATGCGGTAGGCGCCGGGAGTATTGTTCTGGACGTACGCCTCAAACACCTTTTCCCCATGCGCGCCGCTGAGGGACGTGAACTCGTGTGTCTGCAGGCCCGAATGGCGCGGGTCAACTTCCAGATAGCCAAGAGCCTTGCGAACCTGTGCAAGAAGCGCTGCCCGCGCCGGCGTCTTTTCCAGCGCCGTTAACTGCGCGTCTGCCGTGGGAGTGAATTTGAGCTTCCGCCGCATCGCTATTCGCGCGCGTGCTTGGCAAATGAGCCGCGCTCAACGCTCTTTCCTTCCGCGGACTCGCGCAAGCCTTGCTTCACGCTGGCCAGCGCCTCCGCATTCTCGTAGAGCCACATCTCCGACGCGGGCACAGCCTTTACCGGATCGAGAATAAGTTGGCCGAGGGAATTGCGGTAGATGTTGAATGCCGTAGCGCCGGCGACGGCCTCACCCAGCGACAAGCGCTTTTTCGCGTCGGGCTGAGCGAACTCGGAGATCAACTGAAAATCGGAATTCTTGATGACTGCGGAAGCCGGCATATGGCGAGGTTATCACGGGTGGGAGATGGAATCAAGTGGGCTTAGCCCACTTGTGCACTCCTATTCTCAGGAGTCCCCCCGGCCCCTCGTCCGCCGCGGCGGAGGGACCGGGGATGAACTCCGATCCGTTACTGTCGCCCCTCACCCATGCTCTAAACTGGTTCAGGCCCCATCCCACTCAGGATCCCCGCACCATGACCGCTGAAATCAAGTCTTCTCTCGTCTCCTCGATGCAGACGGCCGCTTCCCAGGCCGGCCTCACCCTCGTCTCCGTCACCCAGGGCGCTGACTTCCACGGCGAACCCACTACGGTCTTCGAGCTCGGCCTCAACGACGCCTCCAGCCGAATGCTCAAGCTCGAGCTAAGCCACGACTTCGACTTTGACAAGCCCCATCTGCTTCCCGAGATGACCGCGCACCTGGCCGCCGAAGCCCAGCGCCTGCGCAATCCGCGTCCCGATTGCTACGTCACCCTCGCCGGCATGCCCATCTCCTTCGGCCAGTTCCAGTGGCCCTTCCATCGCTCCACCTCCGGTGCCGACACTTATATCGTCCACGGCGAAATGCACCTGGCCGACGGCGGCGCCCACAACCTTCACGCCAAGGTCGCTGCCTCCGTCACCGTCACCTTTGCTGAGATTGTGCCGGCCATGGAGCAGCCCTACGCCGAGACCTTCATTTACAACGCCATCCGCAAAATCGTCGACCTCGGCCAGCTCGAGTTCCTCAAGTCCGGCAATCGCCAGCCCGTCCCCGTCACTACCCGTTTCTACTCGCGCTGGCAAAAGAAGTTCGTCTTCACCGATACCGACGACGACGCGCGCCTCGCCTACCTGCTCAGCAAGGTCTACTGGCTTTCCGGCGTGCTGGGCGAGTCAAAGCCGGTCTGGATCGCCGATCCCCGCGACGCCCAGTACCTGAACACCACGGAGAAAGACCTGCTGCGCATGGCCGGCCACGAAGCCGGCGAAGGCCTCATGGCCGTCACCGGCGAATTCGCCACGGCCACGCCCGCGCTGCTCGCCCGTGCCCCGGAGTTCCAGGCCCGCCTTGAAGCCGCGCTCAACTTCACCAAGCCGCAGTTCAACGAGTCCATGCGCTCCGGCCACGCCAATATGTAAGTGCCCTGTGGCAAAAAGGTTAGTGGCTGACCACTGACCACTGATCACTGACCACTTATCGCCGTCCCGCAGCCGGAGCAGAACCGGGCCCCCGCCATATTATTCGTGCCGCATTTGGCGCAGGTCACCTGCGGCCCCTGCGGCGGCAGCGTGGTTGCCGGATTCACCACCGGCGACGGCGGCACGGGTGCCGGCGCAACCGGCCAGCCCCACCCCGGAGGCGCGCTCATGCCCAGCGCCGCGGCAATCCCAGCCGCCTGTATCGCGTTGAATTCACGTACCCTTCCGGGCATGAAGAAGCACTCAATAAATCCCAGAATCGCCGGAATCCCCGACCAGAAGAAGCAGCAGTAAAGGATGCCCAAGCCGGTGCGACGGAGGTAGAAGTGATGGATGCCGAAGGTGCCCAGGAACAGGGCCAGCAGGATTCCTACCACCTCGTCACGGCGCACTGACTCGTACTGCTCATAGAACATCGCCGTTGTGTTCATTGCTGGAATTCCGCTTGCCATGGCCGCATCTCCTTCATTGCTCTATTAGATACGCTGCACTTCGCGATTGAGTTCCGCCCGGGTTTTTGGCCGTTGCTGCTGCCATGATTCTCCCACGGCGGGCCGCCAATCGACGCTTTCATCGCGCCGGACCGAACCTTTCCGAACAGCCCGGGCCGCATCCGGAGGCACGTGTCGAGCGGTGAGTTGGATCACAAGATCCTTATATGAAGGGCAAAAAGCATGAGACGATCCGTGGGTAGTTATTGCACCCGTCTGAGACGATCCGGGGTTGGGTTGCGCGGGTATGCGAGGGAGCGGGGACGGTCCCGAGGAGAAGAAAGGACGATAATGGTGGCGATACTGAAGTCTGAATTTGAGTATCGTGGGCTGGGCTGGTAAGGCCAGTGGGACGCCCCGCCGGGGCAGACAGGAGGATGACACGATGAAGATGAATTGCAAACTGGCGCTGGCGGTGCTGGCTGGCGTAGTGATCAGTGTTGCCGGCGCGAGGCTGATTCACGCGCAACAGGCGAAGACGCCGCCGGCCTACGTTATTGCCGAAGTCGAGGTGACGGACCCCGTGACCATGAAGGAATATACCGATAAGGTGGGGCCGATAGTGGCATCTTACGGCGGGCACTTTGTGGTTCGCGGCGGCAAGAACCAGGCTCTTGAAGGGGAAGCGCCAAAGGGCGCCATCATAGTGATCCGCTTCGACAGCGTGGAGAAGGCGCGTGCGTGGTACGATTCGCCGGAATATGCGGCCATCAGGGGGTTCCGGCAAAGCTCCTCCAAGAGCCGCATTTTCATTGTTGAAGGCGTCCCCGCGCAATGACACCAGGACGGCCGGGCGCCGGGGGAAACCCCTCCCCCGGGTTTCACCCGGGGCTATTCTCGTGCGCTCCCTCCGGGAGCGGAGGAGTCGGGGCAAGGCGATCCGTTAGGCTTTGGTTTATCGAGGGCCAGGGCCTTCGACCTTATCGAGGCCACCCGCCGACTCCATCCCGCCGCGGCAGAGCTAGGGCGGGTCACGACTCCTTTCCTTTCAAGTCTCCTCAATTCACGAACAGGGAAGTTGAAGCTGTAACCGCGCCCGACTGCGCGGTAATCACCGTTGTTCCCGTTCCTACAGCCGTCGCAACTCCCGTGGAGCTATTGATTGTTGCAACGTTCGGGTTGCTTGAACTCCACGCAACGACAAGAGGAAAGGTTAACCCTCCTGAAAACGTTCCCGTTGCTGTGAACGTCTGTGTGGCCGATGTGCTAAGAGCAGGATTGGCCGGCGTGATGGTAATGGACTGGAGTGTGCCATTAAACCACAAGTCATTCAGTTCATACGAAGATATCGACGATGTCGTATACGCATCCGCACCGTCACCACCAAATAGCCAGAAATTGCCATTATTATCAGTCCAACTGGCTGCATCGGACCTCTGACTGGGAACATTCGTCAACGCAGCTACACCCAATGTGCCATAACTGCCTATTGCAGATGAAGGTACGCTTCCATCATATGTCAGTGGGGTTGGTGTATCTGCGCCATTCTGCCATGTCCATTCATTTGAAGAGAGGTTGTAACTCCACAGATCGTTGTTCTGACCATCTGGTACTCCGGAAGCATAGCCACCGAAAAACCAGATATTTCCACTGCTATCGGGTTGAGCCGAAGTTGTGGCGAAGGCGCGGTTACTGGGGATGTTACTTGTCGATGGATCCCCGAGCACTCCATAGACGCCGAGGGCATTGCCGTAAATGGTGCCCCCAATCCATGTCCACATACCCGTGGTGGGATTGAATTCCCATAAATCATTGAGAGCAGTGTCGACATACAATGGATTATCGTCGCCGTTTCCCGTTAATCCTCCTCCGTAGAAATCACCGCCGCCGAATAGCCATAGGTTTCCGTCACTGTCGGTCCACGCTGCAGAAGCTTGCCTTGCCCCAGGAACATTGGCTGCGGCAGCAACACCCTGGGTTCCATAAGTGACACCAGCATTCAAGTTCGAGCCACTGTTAGTCGCCTCTGCATATGGCCCTTCGTTGCCATTTACCCATGTCCATAGCTGGGTGGTCGTATTGAACTCCCAGAGATCATTAAAAATGCACGGACAATCAGGCCCACTACTACTCGTCGAGGACAGTTGATCTGACCCACCAAACATCCAGATATTACCCGTAGAATCGACCCAAATTGCAGGCCAGTCCCGTTCAGGAGGCAAATTGGAGGACACTGCTACTCCCTTCGAACCGTAAGATCCACCACCATAAGTGCCCGTTGAATTGCCAGCCACCCAAGTCCACAGTTTTGTTGCAGGGTTAAACTCCCATAGAGCGAAGACACCATTTACGCTAAACATCCAGAAATTTCCGCTGCTATCTGGCCACGCGTAAACTCCATAGACCGCCGGAGGGAGGTTCGAAGCTGAGGTGACTCCGATAGTTCCGTAGTCGCCCAA
The DNA here is from genome assembly GCA_963788435.1 of uncultured Acidobacteriota bacterium. Taxonomy (GTDB): domain Bacteria; phylum Acidobacteriota; class Terriglobia; order Terriglobales; family Acidobacteriaceae; genus Telmatobacter. The sequence goes on from CAWBIG010000127.1 coordinate 28,197, forward strand.
CGAATTATCAGTGTCATCTCCACTCACCCAGACCCAGGTCTTATCAGTGCTATTGAATTCCCAAAGATCGTTCAACGCACCCAGGTTGCCTTTAGAATCGTAACCAAGGCCGCCGAGAAGCCATAAATTCCCAGTCCCGTCTACCCAAGAAGCTGCTCCATTACGTCCTCCAGGAATACTTGATGTAGCAGCGGTGCCTTGTGTGCCATAGACGCCAGATTGTCCAACAGTATTAGCCCCGCCCATCCAAATCCATTCATTAGCTGTTGCGGCAGGCGTATTGAAAGTAGCCGTTACCGTAGTGGTAGAGGTCACGGTGACGCTACATTGGCTCGGTGTTCCGCTGCAACCTGCGATCGACCAACCGGCAAAGGTCGATCCAGTTGCGGGAACCTCAGTGAGTGCAACGGCGGTTCCGGACGGATAGGTGGCTGAACATGTCGGTCCACAGTTAATTTGTCCGTCGCTGCTGGTGACAGTTCCAGTGCCGGTGCCTGCAAGGACGACCGATAGCGTCTGGTTGGCGGCGGGTAAGTTAAATGTCACGGTGACGGTAGTGGCGGAGGTGACGGAGACGGTGCAGGTGGTTGCCGTTCCACTGCAGCCGCCACCCGACCAACCGGCGAAGGAGGACCCTGCGGCCGCGGTTGCTTTCAGTGTGACGCTCGATCCATTCGAGTAGCTTGCCGAGCAGGTTGTGCCGCAGTTGATTTCTCCGTCGCTGCTGGCCACAGTTCCAGTGCCGGTGCCTGCAAGGACGACCGATAGCGTCTCGTTGGCGACTGGCAGGTTAAATGTCGCGGTGACGGTAGTGGCGGAGGTGACGGAGACGGTGCAGGTAGTTGTCGTTCCGCTGCAGCCGCCGCCCGACCAACCGGCGAAGGAGGACCCTGCGGCCGCGGTTGCTTTCAGTGTGACACTCGACCCATTCGAGTAGCTTGCCGAGCAGGTTGTGCCGCAGTTGACGTCTCCATCGCTGCTGGTCACGGTTCCCGAGCCCGTTCCTGCGAGTGTCACAGAGAGAGTGGAGGATGCCGGGGTACCCTGATTTGGCTGGCTGGCGCCTCCGCCGCATCCCGCTAAAGGGAGGGCGAAAACTGCTCCGATAGCCAAAACTGACGTCGCGGACCGCAGTGCCTTAACCCAGCTTCCTTCGGGCGATACTACTAACCTTCCCATCATGTCTCCTGACGTGAATCGATTGGCCGCACGGCAAATAGATTTTGGGTCTCTGGCATAACACCAAGTCAGTTACCAACCCGGACACGCAGACCAACTTGCTGAGCGGAGAATGTAGTTCCCTTCCTGGTTGGTACGGCCTTTTTGATTTTGTCCCGTTAGGTTTAGGGCCTTTTCACTGGGTGAGGCGCTGCCTAGGGGTACGGCAGTGTAACCGCCATTCATAGAGGCGGCAGTATTGGCATTTGTGCTCACACATGCTTGCAACTGTTGCGCACGGTGGCCACAGCCGAGAGCTGGTAATTTTGGGTGAATTGCTGGCACAAGCATCAAGCTGGAGTTCTGATGTTGTCAATCGAAAAATGACAGGCACCCGGAACGAGGTAACAGACGGGTGGCCCGGGTCGTAGGAGGCCGCTTCCACCACAGAGACTGGGTGCCCCATGGGGTGTGATGGAACTTGCTTTCAGTGACTGCGCGACCGGCCTAATGCTGCCGTCGTGCACCTCGGCGTTACAATGGCGACGGCCCGGGGGCGCTTGCCGGCTGGGCCTGAAAGCTGGCCTTTATCATGGATGAACCCATCTTCCTCACCTCTCCTCTGGGACCGCGCCGGCAGTTCGGGCGCATCTGGATCGTCGTTGCACTTATCCTTCTTGCGCTCATCCTGAGCTTCCGCACGCTGGTCTCCTACTACGTGAGCAACCTGTGGTTCGGGTCGCTGGGGTATGCGGATGTGTTCTGGAGATCGCTGAGGATCCAGTGGGAGATTTTCGCCTTCTTCACCCTGGTCAGTTTCATCCTGCTCTACGGCTGGTGCCGCATCCTCATACACGGCAACGCCGCCACCCTGCGCAGCGCGGGGACATTTGTGTTTAACGGGCGCACCATCAACATACCGCTGGAGCGGGTGCTGCGCTGGGGCGCGCTCATTGCTTCCGGTTTTATTGCGCTCGTTTCCGGCGCGGCGATGCGGGGGAACTGGACGGACTTTGCGCTCTACTGGTTCCATGGGCCGACGGGCGGCACGGTGACGGACCCGATGCTGGGGCGGAACCTGGATTTCTACTTTTTCACGCTGCCGGTGTGGAACGACCTGGCAGGATGGCTGCTGGCGCTGGCGATTCTGTTTTCGATCGCCGCGGTATTCTCCGCGCTGATTGCGGGCGGGCGGAGGTTTTCGCACGATGCTTATGACCGGCTGGCGCCGTTTCCGTGGCGCCTGCTGTCGGTTCCGGCGGCGTTTCTGCTGCTGGTGCTGGCCGCTCGCGAGTACATTGCGCGGATTGAGCTGATTCTGCAGCCGCACACGGTGTTCAGCGGCATAACTTATACGGACGCGCACGTGCAGCTGGGCGGGATGATGCTGATTGCAATTGCGCTGGCGCTGGGCGCGATCGTGGCGGGGTTCAATTTTGTGGCGCGGCCGGGAGCGCGCTGGCTGATTGCGGCGCCGGTGCCGGCGGTGGTGTGCTTTGTGCTGGTGCAGATTGTGGGCTGGTATGTGGGCAACTTTATTGTGAAGCCCAATCAGCTGGACAAGGAGAAGCCCTACATCGCCTACAACATCGACATGACGCGGAAGGCGTACGGGCTGGACCAGATTGCGACGCACGAGTTTCCGGCGAGCGTGGACGTGGCCGACGCGGACGCGGAGCACAACCAGGCGACGCTCGAAAATATCCGGCTGTGGGACTGGCACGCGCTGCAGGACACGCTGCGGCAGATCCAGGAGATACGGACGTACTACGATTTTCCCGACGTGGACATTGACCGGTACGCGATTGCCGGGCGGACCAGAGAAGTGATGCTGGGAGCGAGGGAGTTGAGCCTGGAGAAGCTGCCGGAGAGCAGCCGCAACTGGATTAACGAGAAGCTGATTTACACGCATGGATACGGGGTGACGATGAACTCGGTGAACGGGTTTACGTCAGAGGGGCTGCCCACGCTGATGGTGAGTAATATGCCGATCCAGAGCACGGGCGGAGCGCCGACAGTGACCCGGCCGGAACTCTACTTTGGGCAGCTTACGGATAGCGATGTTTACGTGAAGACGCAGCAGAAGGAGTTCAACTATCCGCAGGGCGAGACCAACAGCTTGACGTCGTACGCGGGGACGGGCGGGATCCGGATGGGCGGGCTGATGCGGCGGGTGCTGATCGCGTTTGACCGCGGCGACGTGACCAAGGTGCCGTTCAGCGACGACATTGGGCCGGAGAGCCGGCTGCTGATGCGGCGGGACATCCGGCAGCGGGTGCAGGCGCTGGCGCCGTTTCTTGTTTACGAGAATGACCCGTATATAGTGGTGCGCGACGACGGCACGCTGGCGTGGATGATGGACGCGTATACGACTGCGGACACGTATCCTTATGCGACCAATTACCCGATGGGGGATGGGACGATCAATTACCTGCGCAACAGCGTGAAGGTGGTGATTGATGCGTACAACGGGGACGTGGCGTTTTATGTGTTCGACCCCAAGGACCCGGTGATTGCGGCGTGGCGGGGGGTGTTTCCGTCGCTGTTCCAGGACGAGGCGGCGATGCCGAAGGATCTGCGGCGGCATGTGCGGTATCCGGAGCTCTTCCTGCGGATGCAGGCGCAGGTGTACGGGCTTTATCACATGACGGACCCGACGGTGTTCTACAACCGCGAGGACCTGTGGACGGTGGCCACGGAAGTGGCGCTGGGCGAGAACGGCGAGCAGGTGACGCAGGCGATGGACCCGAACTTTGTGCTGATGAAGCTGCCGGAGGAGCAGGACGTGGAGTTCATCGACATTCTGCCGTTTACGCCGGCGAACCGGAACAACCTGATTGGGTGGATTGCGGGGCGGAGCGACGGGGAGCACTACGGGACGTCGGTGGTGTACGACTTTCCCAAGACGCGGCTGGTGGATGGGCCGATGCAGGTGGAGGCTCGGATTGACCAGAACGCACAGCTGAGCGGGCAGCTGACGCTGTGGAATCAGCAGGGTTCGCACGTGCGGCGGGGGACGCTGCTGGTAATTCCGTGCGGGAAGTCGCTGCTGTACGCCGAGCCGATTTACCTGCAGGCGCAGCGGAGCCCGATGCCGGAACTGCGGCTGGTGGTGCTGGCGCTGCAGGACAAGCTGGCGTATGCGACGAGCTACGAGGGGGCGTTGCAGGCGCTGTTTAGTGGCGGTTCGAGCAGCCTGAGCGGGAGCGAGGCAACGACTGCGGCTCCGGCGGAGGCGGGCGGCGCGCCGGCTGCGGCGCAGACGAAGGCGCCGGACGTGAACGGGCTGATTCATGCGGCGGCGCAGGATCTTCAGGATTATCAGCAACTTACCGCGCAGGGGAAGCTGAGCGCTGCGGGAGAGAAGCTGGAGGACCTGAAGGAGAAGCTGGCGGCTCTGGAACAGGCCAAGAAGTAGCGTTGAACCCGCGTAGAATGAGCGGTTTACGGCTGGCTGCGCGAGTTTCCATAAAAAAGGGGCATTGCTAATGGAATCAGCCAGTTAAGGCCGAATTGTGCGCGGAGCGGCGCAGGCTTGCGCGGTGGATTGGGATAATACTCAAGTTTGTACTTGACTATTTTCAGTATTTGATCAATATTTAAGTTGCTACTTCAGTATTGTAGCGAAAGACGACGAAAGGATGAGGAGGTTACGGCGATGACAGAGGCGAAGGTGGAACCGAAGGTAGTGCATGCGACTTGCGTGGTGGAGCGGAGCTTTTCGAAGCCCGCGGGGGTGGTGTTTGCGGCGCTGAGCGATCCGAACAAGGTGCAGCGGTGGATGGGCGGCGGCGCGAGAGGGCTGGAGGATTTCCTGGTGGAGTTCAAAGAGGGCGGGCGCCAGGTAATGGCGTACCGGATGGGGCCGGAGACGCCGATTGCGGGGTCAGTGATTTTGAACGAAGGGCGGTACCAGCAGATTGTGCTGGGGGAGCGGATCGTGATTGCGTCGACGATGAAGCGGGACGGGAAGATGTTTTCCTCGTCGCAGGTGACGTTTGAGCTGCTGGAGACGGAGACGGGGACGGACCTGATTCTGACCCACCAGGGAGCGTTCTTCGAGGGGGCGGATGGGCCGGCGATGCGGGAGCAGGGATGGCGGACGCTGATTGCGAACCTGGCGAAGGTGGTGGAAGAGCAGTGAACAGTGGTCAGTGATCAGTGGTCAGAGCCGGTAGCTGGTAGCTGCGCGGAATTAGCTACGAGCTACTGGCTACGAGCCTCTGGCCGAAGGTAGGGAATTGTGGGCGAAGAGAAGAGCGATAGCGAGCGGGTGTTCGATGCGCTGGGGAATCCGACGCGGCGGGCGCTGCTGGAGCTGGTGAGGGAGCGTCCGCAGTCGGCGACGAAGTTGGCGGAGCCGCTGGGGATTTCGCTGACGGCGGTTGGGCAGCACATGGATATTCTGGAGGCGTGCGGGCTGGTGGCGACGGAGAAGGTGGGGCGGGTGCGGACATGCCGGATGGCGAGCAAGGGGCTGGACACGCTGGAGGGGTGGGTGCGGGAGCACCGGACGGAGTGGGAGCGGCGGCTGGAAGGGATCGCGATGATTCTGGCGGAGGAGGATACGACGCTGTAGGCGGGAATGGAGAGAATTAAGGAACAAGCGAGAGCCCCACGCAGCGCGTGAAGACTCTCGCCTGCTGTGTGCCGATCAGAATCTGTCCGAATCCGTGTCGCCATGCCAGCGGCCGAAGAGGTCGGACATGACCTGGACGCCGGCATCGCACGCGTGATTCAGGCAGGGAAGATGAAAACCGGCTTCCATCGACTTGAGCAGAGAGAAGCTGGTGTAGTAGGTGGAGCTCTGGACTCCGTGGTGATTCTCGTAATTGGTGTCCACGGTGAGGACGACGCGGTTCTGGTTCTGCGATGGGAACAGCCCGGTAAGTAGCGTGGTGCTGCCGCTATAGTCGTTCTCGTCCCACACGATGACGATGGCGCTGGGTCCCCGGTGCCAGGCCGGGGAAACGTGAATCGCCTGCACCAGCCGTTCGATGGTTGTATCTCCCTGCTGGATGAGGCCGGGATTGAGGCCGACCTGGGTTCCATAGGTGTAGCCGCTGTTGTTCTGGCCATAGTCGAAGGCGCAGTATGCGTCGCCGTTGGACCGCCCGTGCTGGTCATCGCACTGGTTGGGCACGATGAAGAGCAGTTCGGGCACTTCGCCGGTGGCCAGATCGGCGTACAGACCACGCGGTCCATCAAAGCCGACCACGTTCTTCAGGCTGTTGTCCGGGTCCAATCCGTCCTGAACGCTTTGGAAGTACGCGAACGGGTTGTGCTTGACCGCGTAGAGCTGCACCACGCTTGCAGAAGTGAGCGGAGTGAGGCTGGTGAAATCCGTCAAGTTTGTCGAGGTGCCGTTGCTGTAGTTGACGCCGGAGAGCGAGCCGAGCGGGAGGCTTTCCTGGTAGGATTTCCATCGCATCCGCGCATCGGACAACTGATCGCCGATGGTCTTGCCGATGGTTGACGCCGCGGGCACGGATTTGACGCCGTCAAGGTCAGCGAGGGCGACGAAAGGGCCACCGACCTCATTCCAGGTGTCGACCGCAGGCGTTTCCGCGTCCTTGCCGCTGCCTTCAATGGGGCAGATGCTTCCCGTGTCCACAGGAACCGGCGCGTTGCCGCCGCCGTTGTCGGCGTTCACGATACCACTGGCGATATTTGGAGTGCAGGTGGTGCTGCCCCACGCTGGAGAGTTGTCGCTGCGGATGGCGAAGTTAGAACCGCCGACGATTTCCAGGTAGTTGGTGAGGCTGGGGTGTCCGACGGCGAAATAGTTGGTGGCGAGATTAACTTTGCCCGAGGAGATGAGGCTGTTGAGGTAGGGCTCGTTGGGATTGTCGATCACCTGCTGATAGCCGTGATTCTCCATCATGATGAGAAACACGTGATCGAGATGGCGGATACCGGTGGGGACCCGGCCTTCCTGGGCGAAACAGGCTATTGCCAGCGCCCCGGTGACCACGCCAATTGCGGATGCTTTTTTGAACATGCGGCAGACCTCTCGAGTTGGGATTGGGGAGACTTCGGCCACACGGATGTGAGGCCGTGCCAGAGGTACTGTCTACCTGTGGTATGAAGACGGGGTTAAGGGAAGGCGAATTGGCGGAGAATCCGAAGCGGGCGTGGGAGGTTTCCGGCTCAGCGATTTCGCACAATCCGCCCCCCCAACTACACTTTCCCAATGACGAGAGAACGCTGGGCTCAGATAGGAATTACGGTTCAATTCCTAATCGTCGTGAGAACGCTCGGCGAGATCTTCCGACTCAGGTACGTTGATGGCGCGAACTTCTCGACCGCAGTCGCGATCCCGTATGTTGGCGGCGCTTTGATAGCTGCCTGCTGCTGCTGGGCATGCGTGACGTTGTACTTCCTGCGGCGCTACACGCTTTCCGCGTGGGTCGCGCTGGCGACCGTTGTGATTCTGCTGGCGTACAAAGTTTTCATGATCGGTTTGAAATAGAACTGGCGTTTCTTCGGGAATTCAATGAGCCCGCGTTCTCTTCCGAGGGCCGCTGCCAAATCCGGGTGAGCGAGCTGAAGGATGCAACGGCCCTTGTATCCTGAAGAGAGCGACCCCCGATGAGACGCGTTCCGATTCTTCCCTTCCTTTTAGTTTTTCTGCTTGGCTGCCCGCCGGCGTGGGTGCTGGCGCAGTCGAGTGCAGAGCCGGCGCTGCCTGAGCTGAAGAGCGCGGGAGAGCTGGGGGCGGAGCTTTTTGCCCAGTCGGGATCGACGGGGATGGTGCTGGTGGTGGTGCGCGGGGACCAGGTGTTTTTTCGCGGGTATGGAGAGACAGCGCCGGGATCGAGACAGGTTCCGAGCGAGGACTCGACGGTGCGGCTGTGCTCGCTGACCAAGACGTTCACTGCCGATCTGCTGACCAAGCTGGTAGCGGAGAAGACAGCGGGCCTGAACGACACGCTGGAGCGTTATGCGCCGCGGGGAGCGACGGTGCCGGAGCGGGTGCGGCCGATCACGCTGATCGAGCTGGCGACGCACACATCGGGGCTGCCGCGGGAGGTGGGGAGTGGACCGCGAGACGCGCCGCATTTCACGTATCCGGATTACCGCACGCGCTGGCGATGGCTGAAGAGCGAGCGGCTGCGCAGCGTGCCGGGGACGGCGGCGCTTTACTCCAATGTGGGGTTCGATTTTTTGAGCGATGCGCTGGCGGCGGCGACGCACCGGCAGTACGCGGCGTTGCTGAGCGAGCGGACGCTGAAGCCGCTGGACATGTGGAGCACGACGTATTTTCCGACCGCGGACGAGTGCGGGCGGCTGCTGAAGAGCGCGCATGACGAACGGGCTTGCGCGGTGACGGAGGCAACGGCGGGAAGCTCGGGGCTGTACTCGTCGGCGCGGGATATGGAGATATGGCTCCGCTATTTGTTGGGGACGGGCGGGCCGAGGATTCCGGCGCAGGATGCGGCGGCGCAGGCGGTTTACATAAAGCCGGCGGACCTGGTGCGGCAGCAGGGGCTGGACCACGCGGGCGAGCCGACGGGCGTGGGGCTGGGCTGGATCCATATTCTGCCGCTGGATTCGGAGTCGACCATTGTGCAGAAGACGGGCGGCGGGGCGGGGTTTGCGACCTACATTGCGATCAATCATGCGCGGCGCACGGCGATTTTTCTGGCGGCTACGGACGGGCAATTCGAAACGCACCTGAACCTGTTCAACGCGGCCAACAAGTTGCTGCTGGCGATGGCGGGGCTGCCGCCGCTGCCGGAACCGGCGGCGCGGCCGGCGAGGCGACATGTGCATCGGCGGCGGCGGAGTACCAATCCCAAAGGGAAGACGCCTGGGGGCGAGTAGCGCGTTGTTGGAGCGAAACTTTTCCTGGGTACAACAAAGGCCTCGCCGATGCCATCCCATCTACATGGGCGGCGAACGCGGTTGGCGGACGACTGCCGAATCTCAGAGTGAGGACAGGCGAAGACCATGGCGACGGAGATTCTCGAAAAGGTAGCGACGGTTGACGATGTACGCAAGGAAGTTTCCCGGATGAAGTCCATGGTGACGGACGCCGTGAATGACGGGGTGCGCTCGGCGCTGCGGGCGATTGAGACGGGGCGCGAGTTCGCTGAGGACGCGATCCGCGACGCGGAGCGCATGACGAAACGAAACCCGAAGCAGTCGATCGGAGTTGCGCTGGCCGCGGGAGCGGTGATGGGCGGCGTGGCCATCTGGCTGGCGACGCGGGGACGGTAAGACACTCGCTCGATTTTCTATTCACAGATGAAGCGGCGGTTGAGCGCGGCGCGGTAGGATCACGTTGTGAGCCTACCTGCGGGCGACGGGCAGCTTGTCGAAATCATGGATGCGGCGCTGGCTGAGGCTCGGCGGCGGGCGGGGCCGCATCTGGCTTGCCGGGTGGGTTGCACGCAGTGCTGCCATGGGCCGTTCCGGATCAACGCGCTGGATGTGGCGCGGCTGCGCGCGGGCATGGAGGCGCTGCGCGAGAGCGATGCGGCTTTGGCGGTGGAGATTGAGCGGCGGGCGCGGGAGTGGGTGGACAAGTGGGCGGCGGCATTTCCGGGGGACGCGGCAACGGGTGTGCTGAGGGAATCAGAGGCGGAGCAGGAGCGATTTGAGGAGCTTGCGGATGAGGCGGCGTGTCCGGCGCTGGATCCGGCGAGCGGCAGATGCGACGTTTATGCGTGGCGGCCGATGACGTGCCGTGCGTTTGGGCCGCCGGTGCGGATGGCGACGGGCGCGCTGGGCTGCTGCGAACTGTGCTTTACCGCGGCCGACGATGAGGAGATTGCCGCCTGCGAGATGGTGGTGCCGCACGACCGGGAGGACGAGCTACTGGCGGAGATGGGAGACGCGCGGGAGACGGTGGTGGCGTTTGCGCTGCTGGGGGCGCTCGATAATTCGAAGTAACAAGAGCAAAAGCAGATTCCCTGCAGGAATTACAGAAAGGAAAGCACGGGCAAGAGCAAGCACCGTTCCTTGGCTACGCGCCCTCCAGCTGCAGCATCAGGTCTTCCCACTCGCTGGTTAGCGCGGCTAGCTGGGCGCGGAGGTCCTGGGCCAGCTGGGTTAGACGCTCGGTTTCCGCCGCGGAGACGTAGACGCCTAACTGCTGCTCAGTGTGGGCGAGGGACGCTTCCACGCGCGGAACTTCTTCTTCTAAAAATGCGCAACGATCTTCCATCTGCTTCTGCTTGATGGGATTCAGGCGGCGCGGCTTTTCTTTGGCGGGATCGAAGCCGCCTTCGATGACGATGGTGGTTCCGATTTGCGCCGGTTTCCTGGATTCGGTTCCGGTTTCCGGTTCATCCGAGCGTCGGTGATTTCCCACCCTTCCGGCGATGGAACTGCCGGAAGGATGGGGCACCCCAGCGTGCTCGATTGTGCCGGCGGACTGCGCTTCCTTCCTGCGCAGGTAATCTTCGTAGTTGCCCTCGTAGGTTGTGGCGGAGCGGTTCTCGATTTCGAGCACGCGCGTGGCCAGGCGATCGATGAAGTAGCGGTCGTGGGAGACGAAGATGACGGTGCCGGAGAAGCTGGCGATGGCTTCCAGCAGCACGTCTTTGGCGCGCATGTCGAGGTGGTTGGTGGGCTCGTCAAGGAGCAGGAAGTTTGAGGGCGAGACGAGGATGCGGGCAAGCGCGTAGCGATTGCGCTCGCCACCGGAGAGCACGCCGAGGGGCTTGAAAACGTCGTCGCCGGAGAAGAGGAAGCAGCCGAGGAGCGAGCGCAGCTCGGTTTCGGGAACCTTGCGGGCGGCGCGGCCGATGTCGTCGAGCATGCGCGCCTCGGGATCGAGGACTTTGTACTGATCCTGCGCGAAGTACTCGGCAAGGACGTTGTGGCCGAGCTTGACCGTGCCCGCGGTGGGCGATTCCACGCCGGTGAGGAGCTTGATGAGCGTGGATTTTCCCGCGCCGTTGACGCCGACGAGGGCCACGCGGTCGCCGCGCTCGATGGAGAAGCGTACGTTCTCAAGCACGAGCTTTTCGCCGTAGCTTTTGGAGAGCGCTTCTGCCTCGACCACCATTCGGCCCGATGGGGCCGGCTGGGGGAATTTGAAGTGGATGATGGACTCTTCTTCGGGAATTTCGATGCGCTCGATTTTTTCCAGTTCCTTGATGCGGCTCTGCACCTGCTTGGCCTTGGTGGCCTGGTAGCGGAAGCGGCTGATGAAGGCTTCAAGGTGGTCGATCTGCTCGCGCTGGTTGCGGTATTGGGCCTGGAGCTGGGCGCGGCGCTCATCTTTTTGGGCGAGATATTTCGTGTAGTTGCCGTGGAAGATGGCGAGGCGCTTGTTCCAAATCTCCACGGTGCGATCGACCGTGACGTCGAGGAAATAGCGATCGTGGGAGCAAAGGATGTAGCCGAAGGGGTAGGACTTCAGGTAGTCCTCGAGCCAGTTGCGGGTTTCGAGGTCGAGGTGGTTGGTGGGCTCGTCGAGCAGGAGGAGGTTGGGTTTGGCGAGCAGCAGCCGGGCGAGGGCAATGCGCATCTGCCAGCCACCGGAGAACTCGCCGGTCGAGCGCACCCAGTCCTCCTTGGCGAAGCCGAGGCCAGTAAGCACCGCGCCCACCTGGGCGTCGAGGGCGTAGCCGTCGAGGGCGTGGAAGCGGTCCTGGAGGAGAGAGAAGCGCTCGGCGGCGGCGGCGTATTCGGTGCCGTTGTGATCGAGCTCGGCAAGCTGACCGCCGAGGCGCTCAATCTCGCCTTCCATGGCGCGGATTTCGTCGAAGACGGTGAGGCACTCCTCGAAAACGGTGCGGCCTTCGAGACGGAGGCCTTCCTGGGGCAAATAGCCGATGCTCATGCCGCGGGTTTGTTCCGCTGCGCCGTAGTCGAGCGACTCCTGGCCGGCGAGGACTTTCATGAGCGTGGTTTTTCCGGAGCCGTTGGCGCCAACCAGCGCGGTTTTTTCGTTTTTGCGGATGAGCCAGTCGGCTTCAAGGAAGAGTATGCGCGGCCCGAAGCGCTTTCCGGCATTTTTGAGCGAGAGCATCCATGTCCAGTGTAGCGGTGGGCCGCGGATTTGCCGTCGCAGCGGTTCGGATTAGCCCCAATGTATGATGGCGCATGATGGACGCGAATCCAGCACAACCGGGGTTCGATTGAACGAAGCGACACTGACCAAACCGAGCGCTGCACGGCCGGCTCATTCCGGCGACGCGACGGCGCTGTGGCTCACCGGCGCGGCCTTCGCCGCGATACACATTGCGTTCAGCGGCCGGTATGGGTTCCACCGCGATGAGCTGCTGAGTTACAACAACGCGATGCACCTTGACTGGTGTTACGTGGTGTACCCTCCGCTGACTGCGTGGCTGGCGCGCGCGGAGCTGATTCTGTTCGGAACCAGCCTTGTGGGTTATCGCCTGTTGCCGGCGATCGCAATCGCATTGGTGAGCGTGCTTGCGGGCTTGATCGCACGCACAATGGGCGGCGGGCGGCGGGCGATGCTGCTGGCGGCGGTGGCGGCGGGCATCGGCGGACCGATCTCATTCGCAGGCACGTTCTTCTCTTATATGTCGTTCGATCTGCTGTGGTGGGTCCTGGTGGCGTGGGCGACGGCCCGTCTTTTGAAAACGGAAGATGCGCGCTGGTGGATGATGATCGGCTTTGGCTTCGGCCTCGGTCTGCTGACCAAGTACACCGTTTTGACTTTTGCCGCGGGCCTGCTGGTGGGGATGCTGTTCACTTCGAACCGCCGTTATTTTCGGTCGGTCTGGTTCTGGTGCGGCGTGGCCTTGGCGCTGGCCATGGCTCTGCCCGTCCTCCTGTGGCAATTCCAGCATCACTGGGTGGCGCTGACGTGGATGAAAAGTATTCACGCGCGCGATGAGTCATGGGGCAGGACCAACAATTTCCTTCCCAGCCAGCTTTGGAATGTGACCAACCCGGTTACGGTTCCGCTGTGGGGCGCGGGGTTGTGGTATCTCTTCGCAACCAAAAGCGGCAAGACCTTTCGCATCCTCGGATGGATGTACCTGGTGCCCGTGATTTTGCTTTTGATTGCGAAGGGACGGGACTATTACCTGGCACCCGCTTACCCCATGTTGATGGCCGCCGGCGCCGTCTGGGGCGAAGCCTGGGTGGACACAAAGAGCCCGCGCGCGCGCAGGGCCATCACCAGAGCCACCTGGATTTCGTATGCGGTAGGCGCGGTGATGGTCTTCGCCCTCACACTTCCCATGGCTCCGATCCAGTCGGGGTGGTGGCGATTCGCCAACAGCGTCCAGGACAATTTCGGTATGGAGATTGGCTGGCCGGAGCTGGCCGCTTCGGTGGCGCGGGTGCGCGATTCGCTGCCTCCGGCAGAGCGCAGCGGCGTGCGCGTGCTGGCGGCGGATGAGGGAGAGGCCGGGGCAGTGAACCTTTATGGGCGCAAATATGGATTGGGCGACGCCATCAGCGGGATGAATTCCAACTGGCTCCGCGGCTACGGCGACCCTCCGCCGCAAACGGTGATTGCGGTTGGGTTCACGCAGGCCCAGGTGGACCGGATCTTTGCCCGGTGTGATGTTGCCGCAGAGCTCTCACACCCCTACGGCGTGGTCAACCACGCGATCGGCGGCATTGGCAAAGATGCGATCGGAAACCGGGACACGATTTATGTGTGCCGCGACATCCGCTGGCCATGGCCGGAGTTCTGGAAGGGATTTCAATATTACGGTTGAAGGCTTGGGCGCAGCGCTCAGGGGCGAATCTCGACGGGTGTTCCAACAGGCACCATTTTCCAGATTTCATCCATTTCCTGGTCGGTGACCGCAACGCATCCCTTTGTCCAGTCATCGAGCCGGTGGAGGGAGCCGATCCAACCCTTGCCGTCGGGGAGGCCGTGGATCATGATCGCGCCGCCGGGCGAAACGCCAAGTTGCGCCGCGCGCTTGCGATCCTCCGGGTTGGGATAGGAGATGTGCAGCGACTTGTAGTACGCCGAGTGCTCGTTGTGGCTGTCGATGACGTAATGGCCCTCCGGTGTACGGTCGTCACCCTCCCGCTCCTTGGGCGCAAGCCCGCCCCTTCCCAGCGCGACCTTGTAGGTGCGAATTACCTTGCTCCCTGCCATTAGCTCCAGGACATGCTGCTTTTTGAGGATAAGAATGGAATCGGCTGCTTGTAGCGGGAAGGAGGATTCTGCGGGGGTAGCGCTGATGAATACGGGAAGGAGAATCGGCGTCGCGCAGCAAGCGAGAAGCGCAAGCATGCCTCGGCGCGCCGTCTTGATGAGCATGCGGCCAGTTTACAGCGGCCGTCTGGAGCGGGAAGAACTCACTTCGGAGTCACGCAGCAGGGGCGGTCTCTGGCGGCGCGCCGGGTAGGACACGCGGCCATCGGGGTCGGTCATCAGCATGGAGCTGGGCTCGAAGTTGGCAAAGCGGGGCCGCTGGGAGCGCGCAGACGCTGGCTTTGCAGGGGTGCGGAAGACAAGCGAATCGAGGCGGAAGACGAACAAGGCCAGAAGCAAAACGAAGGGAATGGCCAGAATCATCGAGCTGGTTTGCGAGAGGTTCATCAAGTACTCCAGTTGAGCTGGGAGCTCTCCACGGGGGCCGGCAGATTGAGAACAATGGCGACACGCGCTGCCCGGTGGGGGGACCGGAGCCTCACGCGAAGATTTGCGCAGGAGCCCTATACCTTTTGTCATTTGATCTTTTTAAGGGAAAGGCTGGAATCCCCCAAATGCGCCATGGAGCGTGACCGTGGGAGTTATTTCGGTGGAATCAGCGGCGGCGGGATCGGGTGATGCGGCCATCGGGGTCGACCAGAACCATTTCGCCGTTCATCACGCGATTACCAAAGGGACGGCGCCGTCTGGGCGTGCGCGGTTTCAGCGCCGGTGAGGCGTGCCGATCCAGGCGGAGCATGTGGGCAACCAGGATGGTGACGACGGCGATGACGAGGGGAAGGTGATTTAAGGCTGTATCGAACATGATGGAATCGGCAGGTTCCTTTCTTGAAGGAAGGATGCCTTGCGTGGACTACGGAGTTGCACATGGCGGGACGAAGTTGCGGGCGTTGGTAATGGGTTTGTTTGTGGGGCCGGGGGCCCGCAGGGGCTTGTGCGGTTGCGGTAACAGACGCGGCGGGCCCGTCTTTCGCGATGGACGTTGCAGGGGCTAAAGCCCGGATCTTGATTGTCAGGCGGTTATTGGCCCGGCTGAAGCCGTGCCCTTGTTACAGAGCCTTCATGATGGAGTTTTGCTGGAGGCTGTGAAACTCAACCTCCTTCCGTAGTCGCCGATTTCCGTAATGCGGACCTGAAACGAAAGGGCTTCCGGACGGAGGGAGCGGCCGGAAGCCCTTGAGAAGCTGGGGTGTGGATGGTTATTGGACCTGACCCAAGCTCTGTTCTGGCTGGATCGTAACGAAGCTGGCATTTCCGTGCGACCACACCAGAAGCAGTACGTCTTTGCCCGCGGGAGCGTTGTGAACTGCGGCGGCAAACTCGCTGGCCGATGTGACGGGATGGCGGTCCATCTCCTCAATCACGTCGCCGGGCTGGATGCCGGCATCGTCGGCCGGGCTGCCGGGCTTGACCTGTTGAACCACCACGCCATTGATCTGCGCGGGAACGTTGAACTGCTGGCGGGCGTTGTCGTCCAGGTTCGCCACTGCGACTCCGATGCGCTCTTTCTGGTTCGCGCCTTCGTTCGCGTTGCTGGCTTCTTCGCCGTTGGCGTGATACTGGCCCACGGTCACTTCGAGGGTGACGGGCTTGCCGTCGCGCATGATGCCCAGCTTGACCGGGGTTCCCGGCATCATGTCGCTGATGGCGATTTGCAGGCTGGTGGAATCGGCCACTTTCTGGCCGTTGAGCTCGGTGATGACGTCGCCCTGCTTCATTCCGGCCTTGCTGGCCGGGGTGTCAGGATGCACCTGGGAGACGATGGCGCCCTCTGCATTGGTCAGATCGAAGAACTGCGCGTTCTGGGGATTGACGGGTTCAATGTTGACGCCGAGGTAGCCGTGCTCCGCCTTGCCGTTTTTCATGATCTGGTCAGCGGTGGCGCGCACAATCTGTTCGGGAATGGCGAAGCCCGCGCCGGCAAACTGACCGGAGTTGGTGATGATGAAGGTATTGATGCCGACCAGTTGGCCGCGCGCGTCCACAAGCGGTCCGCCGGAGTTGCCGGGATTGATGGCGGCGTCGGTCTGGATGTAGCCGCCGGGCTTGCGCGCATCATCGCTGAACGGGTTGGGCCGGTTGACCGCGCTGACGATGCCGCGGGTGACGGAAAACTGGAAGTAGCCGAATGGGCTGCCGAAGGCGAGCACGGTCTGGCCCGGTTCGAGCTTTGTGGAGTCGCCCCAGGAAACCGGCGACAGGTTATTGGCGTCGATCTTGAGGACGGCAAGATCGGTCAGCTTGTCGGTTCCGATTACCTTGGCGGGGTAAATACGCCGGTCGTGCAGGGTCACCTTGATCTGGGTGGCGCCATCGACTACGTGGTTGTTGGTAACGATGTAGCCGTCAGGCGAAACGATGACGCCCGACCCGATGCCGTGCTCGAGTTGGGGCTGCTGCGGCTGGCCCTGGGGATTGAGCTGGCCGAAAAACTGCTGCAGGCCCGGAGGCAGTTGCATCTGCTGGCCGCCGCCGTTTTCTGACATTTCGTCACCTTTATCCCGCGCGGTGACGTAGACGTTGACTACGGAGGGCGTGACCCTGGAGGCAACGGCTTCCATGGCCTGGTCGAGGCTGAGCAGGGGTTCAACGCTGTTCTCACTGAGCGCCGGACTGGACGAGACTGATGCCGCGCTCACCCAGCCGTGACCTACGAACATGACGGCGCCGAGGGCGAACGCGCCCACGACGGCGGCAGGGACTGCCAGCTTTTTTGCGATTCCTACTAAATGATTAGTTGCTTGAGGCATGATTCATTTTCTCCCGATCGTTGATTCTGTTGCTCTTGCGTTGATTATGTGCGCGGCAATGCCGCGCCGATTCGTTGGCTAAATCTGGATGACCAGCCAGCCTGCCGGCGTCTGGACCACGGCGAAGGCGGCGTGGATGACCGGCTGGGTTGGTTTTGCTCCCGGCTTGCCGTTGGGCATTCGGGCAAATGTGACTACGAATTGTGGCGGCTCGGCCATGTAAGACCATTGGGTCATGACCAGCAGGGTTCCTGCCTGCGGCGGCGGGGGAATTCTGAGGCTGGCCAAGCGGGTGATGGGCGGCTTGTGATGGATGGGCCGCCGAGCCGCAGTGGGGACTGCTTGCGGCTTGGTTTGGGAATTGAATGTGGCCGGAAGCGGAGAGCCGGCGGGCATGATGGCTTTGACCATCTCCGGCTTTCCGCCGAGGGCGCGGCTTACCTGTCCGATGTCGAGCGAAGCGGCGATTTGCGCGCGGGTGAGCTGGGGCGGGGCGAAGCTGACCATCTCCGGCGCACGGGCCAGAGTGAGGGCGCAGGCAAGGGCTCCGGCGACCAGCCCACCGGTGGCGGCCAGGGCGGGCCAGCGACGCATGGTGCGCGCCGGCTGGTAGAGGATGCGCTGGACGCGGCGCACCAGCTCGGGACGGCGTTCCCAGGCGCCCAATACGAGGCCGAAGCCGCGGCGGACTAAAGAATATTCCGCGAGGCGGGTGAGGCAAAGGGCGTAGGCTTTGCGGCCGGAGCCGGAGTGCAGGACGCGATCGTCACAGGCGAGCTCGCGCTCGGCGCACAGACGGCGCTCCACCCAGACCAGGGCTGGATTCAGTGGGAACAGGAGCAGAGCCAGCTTTTGGAGGAGGTTGGTCCAGTCGTCGCCGCGGCGGAGGTGCTCCATTTCATGGAGGACGACCTGTTGCAGCTCAGCGGGAGTCAGCCGCTCGGCCAAGTCGGGCGGAAGAAGGATGCGGGGGTGGAAGAATCCGAGGACGCTGGGGCGGGCGACGTCGGCAGAGGTGCAGAGCTGGACGGGGCGGCCGTGGTTATGGAGCAATTGGGCAATGTCAGGGCCGGCCGGGAGCGGGTGGGCCTGGCGAGCGAGGCGGCGGAGGTGCAGGGCGTCGCCGATAAGCTGGCTGGCGCGCAGAAGCGACAGCACCAGCCAAACGGCGGCGACGGCCAGGCTCCAGCGGGGGTCGAGGCGCACGGTATGGGCTGTGAACGCCTGGGTGCCCGCGGGAGCTCCGGTGAAAAGGGGAACCAAGTGCAACAAAGCCATCAAAATGAAGACGTTGAGCCAAACCACGGAGCGGGCCGCCGCGCTCAGGCCGGGAAGAAGCCGCAGCACCAGCCATACCAGGGCGGCCAGCAGGGCACCTTCCCAGACGGCGGCGAGAAGGGCGCCTGCCGCGCCGGCCGACCAGCCTGTCAGCATGGGGGCAAACTCATTCATGGCTCATCCTCCGCCTCTGCTGTCTCAGATGCCGGTTCGTCGGGAACGGAGGCAATGGCTTCCTTGAGGCGGCGCAGTTCCTCGGGGCTGATCTGGTCGTCCCCCAACAGGCTTAACACCAGGCGCTCGCGGGAGTTGCCGAAGAAACGCTGGAGCACGTGCTTGACTTCGCTGCGGCCGGCCTCCTGCTCGGCCACGGCGGCGCTGTAAAGGAAAGCGCGGCCCTCCTGGCGGTGAGCTACGTAGCCCTTCTGCTCCAGGATGCGGATGGTGGTCAGGACGGAGGTGTAGGCCAGAGGCGCGGGGCCGGCGCAGGCCGCCGCCACATCGGCAACGCTCGATTCGCCGCGCATCCACAGGACCTTCATCAGCCTCAGCTCGGCCTGGGTCAGCGTGATGGATGGTTTAGGAGGCATTGTGTCCTTTAATCCTGGGGATGGTTTGCTTTCTGCCGTCACCTTGTCTGACGTTCAACTAATAATTTAGTTAGCATTTAGGAGGGAGTCAAGTGTGGGGTGGGGGATCTGGCGGCGCCGGGGCTAAAGCCTCTCTCTTGGGTAGGGCTTATGCCGGGGTTGAACAGGCTGCGAAGAGCCCGTTGCGGGGGCGTGTCGCGGGAATGGGTGTTGCTGGGGCTAAAGCCCGGACCTTTATTGTCAGGCGTTTATCGGCCCGGCTAAAGCCGTGCCCTTGTTAAAAAGCCTGCATGTTGGAGTTTTTCCGGAGGACCTAAATCCCCGCCTGCATCCATCCGGCTGTTCAGGCGTGTGAATTCCTGCATAGAGCAAAAGGGCCGCATGGCTGCGGCCCCTTTTTTCAATCTTCTTCGTGTTCGGGTTACTTGGACGGCGCAGGTTTGGGAGCCGAAGGCGCTTCCGGAGGCGGCGCGGGCACACCCGACTTGGTGTTGTAGGCATCGATGATGGCCTTGGTGATATCACTCGAAGGCGACCTGTAAAGCACCAGCGGAGCCTGCTGCTGTTGTTCGGTGGCGTCGATGACCATGGCGAAGCCCTGCGCCTTGGCGTAGTCCTGGAGCACCTGGTCGACCTTCTGCGCGACCTTGCCGAAGGTGTCCTGCATCGCCTGCGTATAGTCGTTCTGGGCGTCTTCGGCGATGCGCTGCGCCTGCTTCTTTTTCTCATCGATCTGACGGGCCTTGGTGGCGCGATCTGCGTCGCTGAGGGTGGCGCCCTGCGCCTGCAACTGTTTGGTGAGCGAATCCACCTCGTCGCTGAGGGACTTCAACTGATCCCGCTGGGGCGCAAACTTTTTTTGCAGGTCAGCGAATTCGCGCTGGAACTCGTTGGTCGAGGTCACCGCCGCCTGGAATTCGATTACGGCCACCTTGGGGCCCGGCGTGGAAGCGGCGGCGGGGGCGGTTTGGGCTGCGGCGGCCAAAGACATTCCCAGGGCCAGAACAGAGGATAAAGCTATGGTGCGCTTCATGCGATTGGTCAAACTCCTTCTCATCTCCCGCCCTCGCGCGCGCTCAGCGGCGCGCTCTTCGTCAGCTTTGGTCTCTCGATTTGCGGGCTGAGCATCAGACGCTGCAGGCAGGAAAAAGACACAAACACTGGAGATCGGCAGGACTATCTGGATTATAGGTTTGTGGTTGGGGAAGCGTCAAACCGGGACGAGGGAAAAGGGATAAGGGACAAGGGATAAGGGAGCAGGGGGTAAGAAGCGGCAGTTGTCAGCGATTGCCGCTTCTTCCCTTATCCCTTTTCCCTGTTTTTAGAACGTGGTCGAAACTGCCAGGCGGAAGGTCTTCCTGGGTTCGCGGAACTGGTTCAAGGCTCCGTAACCCTGGATGGCCTCACCGTAGGTGTAGTCGCCGGCGCCGCCCGGCGGAAACATGTCGCGAGTGATCAACTGCGCCGAGCAGCTCTGGTTGCGGGAGCCATTGGCGTTCTCATTGCAGTAAGGCGTCTCAAAGAGCCGGAGCGGGTTGTATGCGAAATACAAGCGAAACGGTGCGTTGATGACGGGCATGATGA
>CAWBIG010000128.1:0-18574 GCA_963788435.1 uncultured Acidobacteriota bacterium
CGCCCTATAGTTGAGTCTGGCGAATCTCACTCGACCTGCTCAGGCGTGGCTACTCAGCGTACTTCCAAAATCGGCACCCTCCCCTGGGAGGATGAAGCGCCGCCGGAGAACCGCTTCCGGCGTCCACAACGTGTCGCGCCTGCCGGCGGCCCCGTCACGCTTCCCGGCGGACGAGTGCTTCCCGGTATGCCGCTGGAGTTGGCTGAGGACGATGAGGAAGAACTGCCTCGCCGCCGCCGCCGATTCGATGCGCCCTCCGGACCCTGGTACCGTCCCACCACCAAATTCGGCCGCGTCGTTCTTTCGCTTGCCGCGCTCGTCCTCCTCGGCGGCCTCACCACTTCGCTCATCCTCCTCAGGAACTTTCTGGAGCGCGATCCGCACTTTCGCATCGCCGGTGTTCAAGACATTCAGGCCGCTGGCACGAATGAGGTCTCGCGCCGGGACATCCTGCCCGCCTTCGGCGCCGATATCGGTCGCAACATCTTCTTCATCCATCTCAACGATCGCCGCAAGCAGTTGGAGCGGGTGCCATGGATTGAACACGCCACGGTAATGCGCCTCCTGCCCAACCAGATCCGGGTCGTCATCAAGGAGCGCACGCCTATCGCTTTTGTGCGCCTCGGTTCTGACATCGAGTTGGCCGACGCCAGCGGCGTGGTGCTGTCCATGTCGCCTGAGGCCATGACCACCCACCACTACTCGTTCCCGGTCGTCACCGGGATCGATCCGCGCGACCCGCTCCCCTCCCGCCGCGCGCGCATGGCCGTCTACCAGCGCCTCATCGGCGAGCTCGATTCCACCGGCCGGCACTTCTCTAACCAGATCTCCGAAATTGATTTGACCGACCCCGAAGACGCCAGGGTGCTAATGCCGGAGCAGGGCGCGGACATCCTGGCGCACTTCGGCGACGATCGCTTCCTTGAGCGCTATCAGCGCTACCAGGCGCACATCTCGGAATGGCGCCAGCAGTATCCGCATCTTTCCGCCGTCGATCTGCGCTATGACAACCAGGTGGTGTTGGAGATGGCGCCGTCGTCCGGCGGCGCGCCAGCCGCGGTGAACGCTGCCGACGGCAAGCCTGTGGCCAATGCTGCCTCCGCTGCTCCGGACTCGAGCGCGGAAACGGCCAAGCCATCGCCGGCGGTTGCCCGGGCTGCAGCCGCTACATATCCGCACCCCGCTTCTCAGGCCGCTCAACGCAAAACCCACGCCGGCGGCTCCGCGCAAGACAGAGCGAGAGAGCAGAAGAAATTGGCGGACGCCAGGCATGCGGCCTGGCTGCGCAGCTTGAAAAACAAACACGCGAATGCAGGATCAGTGAGCGCACAATGAGCCAGACGCCGGACAACCTGATCGTCGTGCTCGACATTGGCAGCGCCAACACCCGCGTGCTCGCCGCCGATCTGAATGAGGGCGCGCTGCGCTATCGCGGCCACGCATCGTTCGACTCCGCCGGCATGCGCAAAGGGATGATCGCCGAGCTCGGCCCCGCGGCGCGCGTGGTCAAGGCCGCGGTGGAACAGGCCGAGCGCGTGGCCCAGGCCAATATTGATCAATGCGTCGTCGGCGTTGGGGGCCCGCACATCCGCGGCCTCAATACCAATGGCGGATTCGATCTCGGTAGCCGCATGCGCGAGATCGCCCGGGAAGACGTGCGCACCGCCGTGGAACGCGCCCGCGCCGTGGAACGCCCCCCCGACCGCGAGATTCTCCACCTGCTTCCCCGCCAGTTCATCGTCGACGATCAGGCCGGCATCTTCGATCCCGTGGGTATGATCGGCGCGCGCCTTGAAGTGGACCTGCACATCGCCACCTGTTCCGGCTCCGCCCTGCAAAGCACGGTCACTTGCGCCAATCGCGCCGGCCTTGAGGTCACTGAGGCGGTGCTCGAATCGATTTCCGCCGCTGAATCCACTCTGTCGGCTGATGAGCGCGAGCTGGGCGTTTGCCTCATCGATATCGGCGCTCACTCCAGCGACCTCGCTGTCTTCTTTGAGGGCGCGGTCGCGCACACAGCTTCGGTTCCCATCGGCGGCGCGCACTTCACCAATGACCTCGCCGTCGGTTTGCAGATGCCGGTCGCCGCCGCGGAGCAGTTGAAGCGCCAATATGGCCACGCTGTGGTTACGGCGGTTCCGCAAAATGCTGAGGTCGAGATCGCCAATCCCCAGACCCAGATGCTCAGCTTGCGCACCATGGCCGAAATTCTGGAGCCGCGCGCCCGCGAGCTACTCTATTTCGTTCGCGAAAGCCTGCGCCAGGGCGGCGTAATCGATGCCCTCGGCGCCGGCTGCGTTCTCACCGGCGGAGGCGCCATGCTCCCGGGAATGCTCGATGTCACCGAAAGTCAGTTGAGGGTGCCCGCGCGTACGGGCATGCCGGTCCGCTTGTCGAATATGCCGGGAGAGCTCGCCCATCCCGGCTTCGCCACGGCCATCGGCATGCTGTTGTACGCGCATCGAACGCGCGTGACGCGCGCCGCTGAAAGCAACACTTTACGCTCCAAGCTCAAAGCCATTTTTGCAGCAAGTTTCTAGAGTTTGTCAGAACTCGGCTTCGGCCGCGCACACTGAAGGGTTTTGAAAGGGCACGACTTTCCGCCGTGGCGGATGCCGCAGACGAGAAAAGAAGATTCCGGGCTTTAGCTCCTGAGGGAAGTTCGGACCGGACCACTTGGAATTCGACGTACCGCTATTAAAACGGCAGGAGGCCAGAAAAACCATGGAACAAGCGACGCAGGCTGGGGAAATGCGGATTCAGTACCACGAAGAGACTCCGCGCGGAGCGCGCATCAAAGTCATCGGCGTGGGCGGCGGCGGCGGAAACGCGGTCAACCGCATGATCCAGGCGCACATGGAAGGCGTCGAGTTCATCGCCGCCAATACCGACGTGCAGGCCCTCAAAAACTGCCAGGCGCCCATCAAGCTTCAACTCGGCGTGCGCCTCACCAGCGGCCTCGGCGCCGGCGCCAACCCTGACGTTGGCCGCCGCGCCGCCCTCGAGGATTCTGAAAAAATCATTGAGGCCCTTGAAGGCGCTGACATGGTCTTTGTCACCGCCGGTCTCGGCGGAGGCACCGGCACCGGCGCTGCGCCGGTCATCGCTTCGCTCGCCAGCGAGATGGGCATCCTCACCGTCGCCGTCATCACCAAGCCCTTTGTCTTCGAAGGCAAGCGCCGCCTGCAGCAGGCGGAGCGCGGCCTCAAAGAACTCCTCGAGAGCGTCGACACCATGATCGTCATCCCCAATGAGAAGCTCCTTGCCGTGGCCAAGGACGCAGGCTTCTTTGAGTCCTTCCGCATCGCCGACGACGTGCTCCGCCAGGGCGTCCAGGGCATTAGTGACATCATCACCATCCCCGGCATCATCAACCGCGACTACGCCGACGTGAAGACCACAATGGCCGGCATGGGCCACGCCGTCATGGGCACGGCCATCCGCTCCGGCCAGAACCGCGCCCTGGAAGCTGCGCAGGCCGCCATGGCTTCTCCCCTGCTTGAGGCCGGCGCCATCGATGGCGCTCGCGGCATCCTCATCAACATCACCGGCTCCAGCGCGCTCAAGCTCAGCGAGGTAAACGCGGCATCGTCCTTGATCCAGGAGGCCGCGCATGAAGACGCCAACATCATCTTCGGCGCAGTTCTCGACGAGACCATGGGCGACGAAGTCAAAATCACCGTCATCGCCACCGGCTTCCGTGACCAGATGCCGGAGCGCCGCGCCCGCATGCTCACCGTCGAGGAAACCCCTGTCGTTTCCGTGCCCGTCATTTCCGCTGACAGCTGGATGCGCGAGCCCATCACTGTCGAGCCCTCGGGGGAAGAACCTTCGCGATCCGCTGCGGCGCTCCCTTCCCAACCGTCCGCTCCGCGCTTCATGAGCGAAGACGAGGAAGGGAACGAGCCTTGCGAGGACGAGGATGAAGGCCCGGTGTTTGTCGCGGCATCGGCTGCGGTCATGGAGCCGGCTATTGTTGCATCCGAAGTCGAGCGCTTCGAAAAGCTCTTCGCGGATCAGAAACCCGCGCCGATGCCGGCGCAACCGCGTTTTGCGGAACTCTCTGAGGATACGGCCTACAAGCCTCTGCCACGCGACTACGCCACTGATCTTGGCAACGGCGTTCGCACCTCGGCACCGGAGGAACAGCATGCCCAGGCTGCAAGCCTGTTCGCCGAAAAGCCGGAAGAAATGGAACGCGACCTTGAAGTCCCGGCCTTCATGCGCCGCATGCAGTTTTGAGTTGCGGTACCCGGTACTTGGTCAAATCGGTACTTAAGTACCATAATAGGAGTGACGAAAAGGTTTTCTCGTAATTTAGGCAGCGCGAAAGCCTTCAACCTGCTCCAACATTGAAGCTGAGTGTTCACCATCACAGGCTTTCAACTTGCGCTGGGGTGATTTGGCTGTATATTCGACATAAGCTCTCCAGTTTAGTGGCAGAACGAATGCCGAGCCCCCTGGGTTCTATTGGGGCGAACCGTACGAGTCTTCGCTGACCTTTCGCCCATGATGTACTTCTCCGTTCTTTTGACCGGGTCGTGCGTCGCAGTTGGCTCCGGAGATTTGGCCGAATGGCCGATGTTCTTTTTGGTGCGTCGCCCGCGGGGGGAGTCGCAGCTCGTCAATCCGATGTTGAAGGGATGCTCGCTGGATGAGACGGTTCTTGGTTTTATTTTCTAGCATTGTGGTATTGGGCGCCGGCGCAGCCCATGCATCCCCCCTTGACACCGCTCACGCCACCACCACGCATCACCCCCGCTCTCAACACCTGGTCCAGACCCATCATTCCCGGCATCACGTCGTTCATCACGCCGTAGCGTCCTCTGCCGCACATCATTCCGGTACCTCCGCTGCTGCTCACGCTGCAAAGCCCGCTTCTGTGCGCACTCGCACATCCAGCAGGCGCACTACTGCCGCGGCTTCCCACGGCTCTGCAACCGTTCGCCGCGCCAGCTACCATCGCCGCCATCGTTATTACGAGCGCTTTACCGCCAGTTCCTTTGCTACATCCGACGAGTTTGCCGCCGACATCACCACCGGGGAAGACCCCGTTGTTCGCCAGGCCGCCGTGGACGCGCTCGGCGATATGAATGGCACCGCCGTCATCATTGACCCCTCCAACGGCCGCATCCTGGCCATGGTGAATCAAAAGCTGGCACTCTCGCCCGGCGCCGAGCCCTGCTCCACCATCAAAATCACCGTCGCCATGGCCGCGCTTTCTGAGGGCCTGGTCACGCGCGACACCATGGTCCAACTCCCCGGTTTCCGTATGAACATGACCCAGGCGCTGGCCAAGAGCAACAATCTCTACTTTGAGGAACTGGGCCGCGAGCTCGGTTTCGATCGTGTCAAGCACTATGCCAACGAATTCGGACTCGGCGAACTGGCCGGCTGGCACATTCAGGGCGAGCAGTTGGGTGAGTATCCCGACCAGCCAATCTCCGAGGCCGAGGGCGGCGTGGGAAAAATGTGCAGCTTCGGCCAGGGCGTGTCCATGACCCCGCTTCAGTTGGGCGCCTACGTGGCCGCTCTCGCCAACGGCGGCACTCTTTATTACCTCCAGCACCCCAGCACGCCGGAAGAAGTGGCTGCGTTCCAGCCGCGCGTCAAGCGCACCCTCGATATCGCCAGGTTCTTGCCCGATATCGAAGACGGCATGGCCGGCGCGGTGGATTATGGAACGGCGCGGCGCCTGCGCGCCAACTTCACTGAGTTTCCGGTGTTCGGCAAGACCGGAACCTGCTCCAACGAGGGAACCCGGTTTGGCTGGTTCGCCGCATTCTCTCAGTTCCCCCAGGGCAGCCTGGTCACCGTGTTCTTTCTTGAAGGCGGCCGTCCCACTTTCGGCCCCCGCGCAGCGGAGCTGACCGGCGACTTCTACCGCAACCTCTGGGACCATAACTACTTTACTGACAAGCCCATCCAAGCCACGGCTACGGCATCTCCGGCGCAGGGCGCCTCCGCCCCAGGCGCGGCAGCAATCGGCGCAAACCGGTAAGCTCGTCAAAAAGAGATCGATCGCAGCGCGTCCACCCGCGGCTATTCTCTTGCTGTCCCTGCCGGACGCTTTTCCGTTCATCACGATGAAACTGCGATGAACGGCGCACAGCCACAGAAACTGAGATTTGCGGCATACGGCAGCGATGTACCACCTTAGTGACTTGCTATTACTGATTCAGCGGCAATACTAAGCCGTATGACAATGGGTGCAAAAGAGTTTTCCCGTGGGTTGGAATCCGGCCAGTTTGTGCCATGTTTTCAACCATTCGTGTACCTTCGCACCGGCGAACTGGCCGGTTTCGAAGTGCTGGCGCGCTGGCGGCATCCGCAACTCGGAATTATCCCGCCAGACACGTTTGTGCCCATGGCCGAAGCCGAGGGATGGATCGGCGACTTGATGGCTTCGCTTACCCGGCAGGCATTCCAGGCCGCATCCGGTCTTCCCTTTTCCACTCGGCTTTCCATAAATGTCTCCACGGCGCAGCTCAAAGACAAATCGCTGCCAAGCCAGATTGAGCGCGCGGCGAGCCAGGCGGGATTCCCCCTGGAGCAGATCTCCATTGAGATTGCGGAAACCGCATTGCGCGAGAATCTGGAGGAGGCCCAGGAGATTGCTGCAAAGCTGAAGGCACTGGGGTGTTGGATTGTCCTGGATGACTTTGGCGCCGGCGACTCCAGCCTGCGGCAGATTCAGTCGCTTCCATTGGATTCGCTGAAGTTGGACCGGAGCCTTGTGCAAGCCATGACGGAACACAGGGAAAGCCGGAGGATGGTAGAAGCCGCGCTCGCACTCGGCCAAATCCTCCGCATCCGGACGGTCGCCAAAGGCGTACAAACTCGGGAGCAGGCCGAGATGCTGTTCTCAATGGGTTGTGACTTGGGACAGGGCTGGCTGTACGGGGAGCCAATATCGTTGGAGAACCTGACCGAAGTGGCGCAGAGAAGGATTCTGGGCCCGGCGATTGCGGGCCAGTCGTGGATGACAAGTCTGCTGCCGGCGAGCATGTCGCCTGGTCAGCGGCTGGCACAGCTCCAGGCCATTTACGATAACGCACCGGTGGGACTGGGGTTCATCGACCGGCAACTGCGGTTCGTGCGTGTGAATCGCCGCTTTGCGGAGATGAATGGTTCCTCGGTGGAGGCACTTGCGGGCGGCATGGTCCCCGAGGCGCTTCCCAAGTTCAATCTTCTGATGGAGCCGTACGCGAAACGCGCGATGGCCGGAGAAACGACAAGCGATATAGAGATCACGGAAGCTGAAGGCGAGGGAGAGGGTAGGTCCTTTCTGGCTTCTTTTCAATCGGCGGTGGATGAGACCGGCGAAGTAGTTGGATTATCGTTCGCGCTGATGGACGTAACGGCACGAAAGAGCGCTTAGAAGACGCCGCGCTGACCAATCGAGGCCCCGGCCGTTTCAAGGAGAGAAGCAGCGAGTGAGCGTCGCTGCGCGGCGTGGCAAGTCAGCAAGTTAGCGGAGGCGTTCCGTTCTCACGCAGGCACTGAAGCCCGGTGTCCTCTTCTCGTCCGTTTGCGGCCCGGCTGAAGCCGTTTCGTTGTTACAAAACGCGCTTCCGGTGGTGTTTCCAGGCAAGCTGTTAAGGCCGTGCCCTTTCAAAACGGGCTCGCATCAATCGGGCTGACTTTCCGTCTAATGTTCGCTTACTTCAGCGAGGCCGCGAAGGCATTGATCTCCTTGATAACGTCGGCCTCGTTCGAGACAAAGACGACATGGCTGGCGTGGGCGTACACCACGACCTTCGCATTGGGGTTGCCCTGCTGAAACGCCTTGACCTGGGCGCCTGTGGAGTCGGCTTCGATGGCTTCTAAAGCGGCTCGCTGCTCCGGTTTCAGCTCTGGAGGCATTGGGCCGAGGTCGTGCGGCGAGGCGAAGATGGCAAGAACGGGGCACTTGACGGTGGAGAATTTTGTTTCGCCGTGAATGACGGCGAGGGCAATCCTCATCTCCGGCGAGTCGGGAGGAGCGGGCTGGTCGGGCGTGACCGCGAGTTCCTTCTCGGTGCGTTCAAGGTCCTTTTGAAGCGCGGGCAGATCTACGGTGAGGAGTTGATCGACGATCTTCTTCTGCTGGGCGGGCGCCGGGAAAGACATGATCTGTTGCAGGTTGTGCTGCGTTTCGATCGCGTCGATGGAAAGGTCCCCGCGGGAAGCGTCGTAGAAAGCGTACGGATATCCGGCTTCGAGATAGATGAGTCCGGCCACCTGATCGGGATGATCGGTGCCGATGTAACTCAGTTCTTCGCCGGCGATGGAGTGACCGGCGACAATGGGTTTATCCAGTTTGAGCTCATGAATGGCGGTGAGGACATCGTCGCCGAGGCGCTTTGAGGAATAATCTGCCTCAGTGGGCTCGGGACTGTTGGATGCGCCGAATCCGCGCCGGGTAATCCCCATGACGTGGAAATTGGCGATGAGCTTGGGGGCGATCTGGTCGAAGACGTGCGCCGTGCCGCCAAGTCCAGCCAGCAGCACCAGGGGCCGGCCCTGGCCACCCCAGTCCAGCACTTCCAGTTTCACGTCCTTATCCACGGTGACGAACTGGACTTGATGCGGCGATGAATCGACCTTCCATTCTGTGGCAGGTGTGGCGCGGTCGAAATTGAGCGGCAGGTCCCCGCCCTGGTTAAAGGTGCCTTTGATCGAGTTGCCGTCGGCGCTGAGCGTGCCGTGGAACTTGACGCGGTAGGCATCGACCGCGAAATTGAATTCCGTGCCGTTGAGCGAGATGGAAGTCAGCGGCGCGGGAATAGGCGCTTGATCAATGCTGAGCAACTCGCCCTTCCATCCGGAATTGGAGTCCGGCGAAACATGGAGCACGATGCGAAGATGCATAACATGCGGCTCCTGGCCCACCTCGAGCGTGCCCTGCCACGTTCCGGTAATGTTGGATGCGGGGGCGGGATTCTGTGCAAGTAACGTTAAGACTGCCAATGCGAAAATGGCGGCGAGTGCGAGGACGAACCTCTTCATGCGGGACTCCTTCGTGGCTTGGGCGCAGGAACACTGCAGCAGACCCTATGTAGAAAACGACTGTGGAACGCCGTCCAGAAGAATACCACGGCTCGGCAGGTACACCCCTTCAGCTGGTTACGTTTGAAGTTTGAAAGTATCTATGCGGTGGGCGTTAGTCGCATGCAACATAACTGTTCAGCGCGGTCGTCGCCTTCCTTGGCGATAATGAGATCCCATCTGCGTAAATGCAAGGGCAAAGACAATGCGCCATCAGGAGCGGTTAACGACCTGGTTGTTGGGGTTGTGGCCGCTAGTGGAGGGCGGAAACAGTGCGGCGATTTTTGTGCCGATGGGGGAGCCGATTCCGGAGCAGGGGTCGGGGCCGGGAGCGGCGATGTAATAACCGTTTCCGCCCTCGGTAATGTCGTTGAAGGCAGACTGCTTCTCCCAGAGTGTGGGCGTGACGAAGCCGAGCTCGGTGCCGAAGCTGGCGAACAGGCCGGCATAGAGCGGAGCGACGGCGCTGGTGCCTCCGACAATTTCCTGGGCGCCGTGGACATAGATCTCGTAGCCGGTGTTGGGGTCGGCGTCGGCGGAGACGTCGGGGACCATGCGGCCAGTGCCGGCTGTGGTTCCGGTGGGCGGCGTGGGCGCGCCAATCTGCCAGGATTGCGGCGGAAAGATGGTGGAATAACCGCCGCCGGTGCCTTCGCCGTCGGTCTCGCCTGGGTTGTCATTCCACACCGTTTCCTCTGTAGTGGTTTTGAAGGTCCCTCCGCAGCCGATCACGTGCGGGCATGAGGAGGGCACATCCACATTGGCGGGAGTTGAGCCGCCGTCGGAGGAGTCGTTGTCACCGGCGGCGGCGAACACGATCATGCCCTCGTCGGTGGCGTCAGCGGCGGCGGATTCCATTTCGTCGGCGGCCTCAGCGCCCCAAAGCGCTTCGTCTGCGCCCCAGGAGATGGAGCAGACAGCGCAGCCATCCTCGGCGGCTTTGGTCACCGCGGAGGCAATGTCCTGCGACCAATAGACGCGGATGGTCGCGGGCTGGCGGGTGGCCGCGTAATAGGAGGCGCCGGCGGCTTCGATGTCGAGCGCAACTTCTATGTCCGCATCGTTGGAGGAGCCAACCGACTGGTTGGGCGAATTCTCTGTCCCGTCCACGGAGACGTCCGTGAGGGAAGGGACAGGCTGGTTGATCGACTGGAAGAAGGCGTCGATATCGGACTGGACCCAGCCGCCGCCAAGTTCGACGATAGCAATGGTTCCGCCGCCGGGCTGGCCAGAGGGCCAGTTGTAGGTGGCGCAGAGAGCGGGGACGGACCAGGGTTCGGGCGGTGCGGTTTGTGCGTCACGGGCATCCGCGGGACGAGCGGAGATGCGGTGGACCTGCGAACGCAGCTTGAAATAAGGTTTGCACCTGACCTTGGGGGAGTGGGCCATGGCGAGCTCCTTGAGCCGGATTCTACGTCTGGGCGCGAGTATGCCACAGGGGAAGCGCGGAGCGCAAAAATGGGTTGCGGCTGCGGGGCGGACAGCAGATTCTCTTCGGGAACGACAAACGAGAAAAGCGATGGCAAAAGCTGCGCGCGCTCATCGCGATGAGGCCGCGATGAGCGGGCGCAGTTTCTCATTTGACCTGACAATCCTAGAATGTCTGGATCGTGTCGACCTTGCCGTTGAGGAAGTGAAGAACCCAGCGGTGGCCGTCTTTCAAGTAGTACCAAGTCTCATGGAACGATGAGTCGGCGCTGTCTTCCACCTTTTTCTGCTCGGGATCGCCGAAGCTGAGCAGCACCATCTCATAGGTCATGCTCTTGACAACGGTATGGGCGTCAATTGCGGTTTTGAACTCCGGCGGCATCTGCTGGACGTTGATCCCTGCCTCGATGTCA
Organism: uncultured Acidobacteriota bacterium; assembly: GCA_963788435.1. Classification (GTDB taxonomy): domain Bacteria; phylum Acidobacteriota; class Terriglobia; order Terriglobales; family Acidobacteriaceae; genus Telmatobacter. Next base: position 10,872 of record CAWBIG010000128.1, read on the forward strand.
GACACGTCCAGAACTCGCGACATGAACTTGAGAAACATCTCGGGCTTCAGTTCCAGATCGGTAACGTCGGTGCCGTAGCGGAAGTTGATGCGCGAGCCGCCGGCACGCTTGAAGCCGGCGCCGACTTTGTTGGCATGCTTGCTGGCGCCGCGGCCCTCCCCGCCTCCGCCGAGGTGAACTTCCACCCTGTCACTGTCCACCTTGATGTCGGTGATAACGACGTCCTCACCCTTCTCTACGCCGACGCCTTTGTCCTTCAGCCATTTTGCCAATTCCTTCATGTCGATGCCGCGATCATCATCGTGCTTGCCCGCGCGCGCAGCATAGTAGATGTCGATGCCGTCCTTATAGGCAGGCATATCCATCAACGGCTTCACATCCTTTCCCAGCAAGGCCTTGCTGAGGGCCGTCTCAGCATCCTTGGATGTGGCCGCTCCCAGCGGAGTGCAAAATGCAAACATAAGAGTGGCAACAGAGAGGCACAAAACCGCTCTTCCGTGACCCCGTGCAAGAACCGCGAATCGTGTCCCGGTTAAACAATTCTCCGATCGATGCGATGGAGACGATGCCTTCAAGACCCAGCCGGAGGAGCACCCGCACGCGGTTCAATCCCCGATTCGCACACGAGTCGGATCAGGAGAACCCATCCGGTTCGGGCCTGAAAGTTTTATTCGCGATAGTTACGGGAATGGTAGGCAGGAGAAACATGGCCGTCAAGGTATTTTGGGGCTGGATGACTACAACTTACGCAGCTGGGAATGGTTCTTTCGGAACGGGACAGCGAGCCGGAAGCAGGCGGGTCGGCGAGTCGGCGAGTCGGCATGCCGGCTGTGCCGGGCCAGGACGTAACATGGGGTGGGAGCGCGAAAGCCTTGGCATACGACGATTTGCGGGAATGGATAGCGGCGCTGGAAAAGGCAGGCGAGCTGAAGCGCGTGACGGCGGAGGTGTCTCCGGAGCTGGAAATGACGGAGATAGCCGACCGCATGAGCAAGACAGGGAACAGGGAACAGCCACCCCAGCGACTTGGACCCGTCGCCGCGGACCCCGGTCAGGGAATAGCGAACAGGAAGACCCGCGCCGACGGGAAGTATGCACCCGGCGGTCCGGCGTTGCTTTTTGAGAACGTGAAGGGGCATCCGGGGCACAAAGTACTGATGAACCAGTTCGGGAGCCAGCGGCGGATGGCGATGGCGCTGGGAGTAGAGCGCCTGGACGAGATTGCGGAGCGCATCTCCGGGCTGATGAACGTGAAAGCGCCGGAAGGTTTCCTGGACAAACTGAAGATGCTGCCGCAACTGGGGGCGCTGGCGAGTGCGTTTCCCAAGACCGTGAGCGCCAAAGACGCGCCATGCAAGGAAGTAGTGCGGCGCGAGGGGTTCGACCTCGATCATTTTCCGATTCTGAAGTGCTGGCCGCTGGATGGGGGGCGATTCATCACCCTGCCGTGCGTTTGCACGCGGAACCCGGTGACGGGGAAGCGGAATGTGGGGATGTACCGGATGCAGGTATACGACGGGCAGACCACGGGGATGCACTGGCAGCGGCAGAAGGTGGCGGCGGAGCACTACCGCGAGCTCCTGCGGAGGGCAGCCGTGGCGGGCGCGGGCGGCACGATGAGCCAAGGCGCGGCGCGGGTGGCGATGATGGCGGAAAGCGCCGGCGGGGCGGTGACGGTGCTGGACGGTGCCATCGGCGGGCTGCCGCAGGTGACGCTGGGCAAGATGAAGGGTACGCGAATGGAGGTGGCCGTCGCCATCGGGACCGATCCGGCCACCACGTTCGCCGCGATTGTGCCGGCGCCGCCGGAGGTGGAGGAGTTCCTGATTGCGGGCTTCCTGCGCGGCAAACCGGTGGAGATTGTGAAGTGCGAGACGGTGGACCTGGAAGTGCCGGCACACGCGGAGATGGTGCTGGAGGGGTATGTCGAGCTGGGTGAGCTGCGGATGGAAGGGCCTTTCGGCGATCACACGGGCTTTTACACGCTCGAGGACGAGTACCCGGTGTTTCACTTGACCTGCATCACCCATCGCAAGGACCCGATCTACGCGGCGACCATCGTGGGCAAGCCGCCGATGGAAGACGCGTGGATGGGCAAGGCCGTGGAGCGGATTTTTTTGCCCGCGATGAAGATGACGATTCCGGAAATCGTGGATATCAATCTGCCGCCGGAGGGCGTGTTCCACAACCTGATGCTGGTGTCGATCAAGAAGAGCTACCCGGGGCAGGCGCGCAAGGTGATGAACGCGATCTGGAGCCTGGGTCAGGCGATGTTCACCAAGTGCGTGATTGTTGTCGACGAGGATTGCGATGTGCAGGACATCGGCGAGGTGGTGCTTCGGGTGACGAACAACATCGATCCGGAGCGCGATATTCAGTTCACGCTGGGGCCGGTGGACTCACTGGATCATGCGTCGAGGCTGCCGAACTACGGGTCGAAGATGGGCATCGACGCTACGCGGAAGTGGAAGGCGGAGGGATTTGAGAGGCCGTGGCCGGCGATGATCGAGATGGATGCGGAGACCAGCAAGCGCGTGGATGCGATGTGGGACAAGCTGGGGTTGTAAGCAGGAGAGGCGTGTGCGATTGCCGGCGAAACCCCGGAGCCGCAATTCCCTGTTTCTTTGTCACGCCGCAGGACGGAAATCTGACGGCAGACATTCTCGCTGCGAACGCTTCTTCGCGAAAAATGTGATATATATCACCATCGTTTTTTGGTTACTCTTGCGTGAATTTCAGTGTAAATATAACAAAATAAACAACATTATTTTGTGATTCTCCACGTGGACCATTTTTACAAAACCGCGCTGACCGCGTGGAACATTGGCTACCATGCCAGGGTTCCTGGCTGATTTAGTCTGGATGCATGCGCGGACTCTTCCCCCGGTGTTGGCTCGCTGCTGGAGCCTTGGTTGCCTGTTCCCTCTGTGTGCACGCGCAGGATCAGGAGAGCGTTTTTCATTGGGTCGATTTTCACTCGCAAAAGGACCAGTCGTACGTCATCTGGGTCGAGCGGGCAATGGAAGCCGACAAGTGGACGGCGATTCGCGAGATTGGTGTCGAATACGATGCGGCGCTTGTCGTCACGACTGACCGGACGGCGCCCGATGCCTCGCCGGCGGCGGACACGTTCACCATCTGGAACGTGAACCTGACCAACCACGCCCGAACCGTGCTGCTGAAAGGCGTGAACCTGCGCTGGCTGGGATGGATGCAGCTGCAGGAGGGCGCGCCGAGGGAGCAGGCGGTACTCTACGACGATTGCCGCGATTGCGCCGCGACGACTTATTTCACGTCATTTGCGTATGACCTCCGTCAGCACATTTTTTTGCCGCGATGGCTGCGCGGCGGGCAGGCCGCGCCCGTGTGGACCTCCGCCGCGCCGGAGGGCGTGAATCTGTCGCAGGTCTACGCGGTATTGACGGAGCCCACGGGACTGAACCTGCTGGCGACGTGGAGCCATTACGATTACGGCAAGCAGAAGGATCCGGACGATTACGTTTACCGCTACGATGTGGATGGGTTCAGCGGGCTGGAGCGGGCTCTGCTGTTGAGCGGCAAAGACGCGGATGCGATGAAACAGCGGTTGTGTTCGGCGGAAGGCGAAAACCAGAATCGCGCCCGAGGCCAGAACGATGCGCTATGTGTTGCGATGGCTCATGCGCGGCCCGAGCGACGGCCGGTGACGACGCCGCCGCCGGACGCACAGGGACGTTCCGTCCCGCCGGGAACGCGAAAGAGCAGGGAATAGAGCCTGCGCGGTTTTAGAAAAAGAGAAAAACGCCGGCCGGCTGGACGAAAGCGGACCAGGGCAGGACTTCCTTGGTGACGCGATTGCGCCGGCCAGGCGAAAGAGCAACAAGTGAAGGAGCGGGAAGCGGACGGTGTGACGCCGCCCAAGGAAAATTGCGCGAAAACAAAATTCGCAGGAGGATTTGCATCCAAGCAGGCCGGAGGTAAGCGGAATGAAGGAGTTTGATCGGGCCGGCCGTTGTTGTGCATTTCTTATTCTTGCAGCGGCGCTTACAGTTTTGGGATGCAAGAGCAATCAGAGCGACCAGAACGCTCAAAACAACCCAAGCAGTCAACCGGCGACGGACCAGACCCAGGCTGCCGATGATCCGGCGAATGCCAACGTCGTGCCGATTTCCAACACCACGAGCGGAACGACCGCCTCCAGCGGAGAATCGGACCAATACAACCCGGATGAATATAACCAGGACAACGGGTACGGCGAGGAGCCGGAAACCTATGCCCAGCAGGCGCCTCCGGAACTGCCGCAATATGAGCAGCCTCCGTGTCCGGAAGAAGGCGACATCTGGACGCCGGGCTACTGGTCGTGGGCTCCTTCGGGTTACTACTGGGTGCCGGGTGCGTGGGTCAGTGCTCCGTACCAGGGCGCGCTGTGGACACCGCCGTATTGGGGGTGGCGCAATGGCCGGTACGCGTTCTATCGCGGCTATTGGGGCCGGCACATCGGTTTCTATGGCGGGATCAACTATGGGTTCGGATACGTGGGAACTGGCTATCAGGGCGGCTACTGGCGCGGAAATCAATTTGAGTACAACACGGCGGTGAACCATGTGAACACAACGCAAATTCACAACGTGTACAACTACCGCATCACCAATGTGACGGTGACGCGAGTCAGTTACAACGGTCCGGGCGGAGTGCAGTACCGGCCGCGGCCCGCGGAGGTGATGGCCATTCGCGAGGAGCATACACCGCCGATGACGGCACAGGTTCAGTTGCGGCAGCATGCGCAGACAAACCGGGCGATGTTCTACAACACCAATCACGGCCGGCCGGCGACCGTAGTGGTGGCCAAGCCGTTGCCAGCAAATCGCAACGTGCGGCCACCGGCTCCGGTGAACTATGCGCAAGGAGAACGGCCGCCGGTGCCGCCGGCAATTCAGAAACAGCAGCGCGCGGCATCGACAGCGCGGCCGGAAGCGCACCCGGCGCCGGAGCGGCAGGAGAACCGGCCGGCTGAGCATCCGCAGGCCACGCAGCCGCAGCGGCGGGTAGCGCCAAGGTCGCAGCCGCAACGGCAGCCCGGGGTCCAGCACGCTGCGCCGCAACGGCCAGCTCCGCAGAAGGAGCAAAGCCACACTGAGCCCGAGCGCAAAGCCGCACCGGAGCACGCGGCGCCGAAGACCCAGACGCACACGACCGAGGCGCGCAAGCCCGAGCCTGAGAAGAAGAAACCGGAGGACCGCAAGCCAGAGTAGAGTGTCGGCACGAGGGCTGAGGTCCTCTTGCGGTGAGCGGGCGCCGAGAGGGACGAGTGCGTTTACTCGGAGGCTTTCACGCGGATGGCGACGAGACCCCGCACCCAGCGCGCGGGGCGCTTTTCGCCGGTGGCGACCAGTTGCAGCGGGCCGTTGTCGCCGATGGGTTTTCCGTCCATGGAGTCGGCGACGAGGACGGTGGCGTCGTGAACATCGGGGGTGACTTCGGCGACGGAATAGACGACCTGGTAGCCATCCGATCCTTCCGCGACGAGATAAAGACGAAGGTCCTTGCCGTGGGGTTTGTCGGGGACGCCGAGAGGCGTGAGCAACGCAATCAGGGGAACGCCGGAGTATGTCTGGTTCGCCTTGGCGTGCTCGTTATAGACATTCACGGTGACATGAGGGAGCGGGGCGAGCGATTGTGGAGTCCACTCCGCATGTTTCTTCCCAAAGGTGATTTTGAGCGTACTCGCAGCCTGCTTGAGTTGCATCTGCTGCTGGATGCCGGAGACGTCAGTGGTCGGCGGCGGTCCCATGGGCTGCCCCGTACTCGCATTGGTTCCCGGGTTCTGCGCACAGGCGGCAGAAGCAGCGAGGCAGGCGAAAAGCAGGATCGCTTGATGGGCGGTCGCTCGCATGAAGAATGGCCTCCTCGGCTCCATCGTATACTAGGGCTATGTCGATTGTGCGCAACATTGCGGGCATCGCCAAGGGCATGAGCATCACATTTGGGGAGATGCTGCAGCCAACGCAAGTGGAAAATTATCCCGATGGCGCGGGGCCGCTCAAGGGAGCGAAGTTCGAGCAGCGCTATCGCGGCGCGCACATACTGCAGCGGGACGAGAACGGCCTCGAGAAGTGCGTGGCCTGTTTCCTTTGCGCGGCGGCCTGCCCCGCCAACTGCATTTATATTGAGGCGGCGGAGAACACGGCGGAGACTCGCATCTCGTCGTCGGAGCGGTATGCGAAGGTCTATAACATCGACTACAACCGGTGCATCTTCTGCGGCTACTGCGTGGAGGCGTGCCCTACGGACGCGATCACGCACGGGCACGGGTTTGAGCTGGCCAGCCTGAATGCGACCGGCATGGTGATGCGCAAGGAAGACATGCTGACGCCGCACCAGGGGCTGGTGGAGACCAAGTAGCTTCAATCACTTGCGCGCATTGCCCGATCTAATCATGTGATGCAGCACACATCTTTGGCGTAATTCCGTCTATACTCTCAAACGAGCAGATGAAGCGCATCTTCCAATTTGCGGCGGTTGCTGTGGTTTTATTGCTGGCTGTGCAGCCGGCGCTGGCCGGTGTGGCGTGCGCTAGCAGCGGAATGTCACGGGCAGCGTGCCCGATGGGCATGAGCGAGATGGGCGCGGACTGCCCCATGGCATACGGGCTGCTTGCGGATTGCTCCCAGGACTGCTGCAATCACTCAGCGCCCAAAGCGATGCTTCTGCCCGCGACGCCGGCCAAGCCGAACCTGCTCCTGGCGCCCATCGCAGTTTCTCCTGCCGCCGAGCTTGATCATGCGTTGGCAGCACTGCCGGGCTGGCTGCCGGCGATGGCCGCGACGAGTTCTCCCCCGCCTTATCTTCTCAATTGCGTGTTTCGGATCTAAACCACTCCTGACGTGAAGCGCTCGATGCGGCTTGCGGACAAAGTCCCGCGGCCTGGAGATTCACTGCAAGAAAAACGTCAAGGAGATTGGAAATGAAAAAGGTATTTGCATTGTTTTCGCTCGCAATGGTGTTGGGTGTAACTGCACTGGCTCAAACCTCGGCCTTCTCGAAGGCCGCGAACTGCAGCAACTGCTGCCAGGACAAGTGCGGTCAGAGTTGCTGCCAGGATGGCTGCACCGATAGCTGCTGCCAGAGCAAGTAAGCGGAGAAAGCAAGATGGCCCGGATCGCGCGTGCGGTCCGGGCCGTTTCTTTCTGCGCTTCAGTGAGTCAGTTATCTGGTGTTTCAATCCCACCCTAACCGCAAAAAGCGCGGATAGGATGGGGCACCCATTATGCGGTGACCGTCGCCGGCCCCACTGCCGGATCGTAGTTGAGGTTGGGGCCGAGCCAGCGCTCCACTTCCGCGACGCTCATGCCTTTGCGCCGCGCGTAGTCCTCTACCTGGTCGCGGCCGATTTTGCCCAGGGTGAAGTAGCGTGACTGCGGATGCGCGAAGTAGAGACCGCTGATGCTGGAGCCGGGCCACATTGCAAACGATTCGGTGAGTTGAATACCAGTGTTGGCTTCGACATTGAGCAGACGCCAGATGGTGGCTTTCTCAGTGTGATCAGGGCAGGCGGGATAGCCGGGCGCGGGACGGATGCCTCGATACTTCTCGTGGATCAGCTCCTCGTGCGAGAGATTCTCGCTGCAGCCGTAGCCCCACTCTTCGCGCACGCGCTTATGGAGGCACTCGGCGAAAGCTCCGCCAGGCGGTCGGCGAGGGCTTCGGCCATGATGGCGTTGTAG
>CAWBIG010000129.1:0-14043 GCA_963788435.1 uncultured Acidobacteriota bacterium
GCGAATCTCTGGTAGCACCATACCCGTCCTCCAAGCCAATGACCAAGGGCAAGAAATGGGTTTGTGCCGAACGGCACAATAATGATCGGTGCTGCATGTATCTTTCCATCGCTCCTGAACTGCGCGTGTCCCGGTCTGGGCGCGGGATTCTCCGCGCCGTTTTCTCCTTTTGACGCCAAAGCGAAAAGAAAGTTGCGGATACGGAATCAAAATTTGCAAGGTTTGCATTTGTGCGTTGAGCGGGAGACGCAATTGGAGGTAATTCTCTGGGCAGTGAGTGGCTGCAAAAGCCCATTGTGTCGGCCATCTGGAATGACCGTTATTCCTGATTGGAATAACGCTCTCCGAGGAATTCATTAGACAGATCGCCGCTGCTCCACCAACCTATGAGCTGAGCCGGCACTACTGGGTTCTCTGAATCGAGAGAGTGAAGGAGGAGCAGCAGCATGAACTCAATGCCTGCAATTCAATCTGTGGGAACGGGAGATCCGCTTCTGACTGCGGATGAGGTCGCGGCGAAACTGAAGGTCAGCACGGACTGGGTTTGGGATCATTCATCACGGCGATTTCCCTATCTGCCTGTGATTCGCATGAGCGATGGCGTTCTGCGCTACCGGGCGAGCGGTATTGAGGAATTTCTGCAAGAACGGGAAAGTGCCTCCAATATGCGGCGCAAACGCCGGTAAAATGGAGGTAGCCCGTTTTCCTCCCACACAGAAATCGAGGAAGCGATGGGTAAATCGCACCAGAAGGGATGGGTGTCGATTCGCGGCAAGAAGTGGTACGGATACTTCCGCCGCACAGTGATCGACCCCAGTACAAATCAACCGAAGATCGTCTCGACACCGGTTGCGCTCGGGCTGAAATCCGAGATGACCAAGTTCGAGGCGCGCGAAGAGCTGGAACTCGCAATCAAGAAACTGACCGGACAGATCGCAGAAGATGGGGTTGTAAGAAACGGCAGCGTCACCTTCGATTGGTTTGTCCAAAATCGCTACCTGCCGCTGAAAGAGGCGGACTGGAAAGAAGAGACGGCCAAGGTGAAGAAGTTTCTCATCAAGGCCGATCTCGTCGATGCTTTCCGAGGTGTACGGCTCGAAAACATCGATAAGCTCGCTCTCCAGACCCACCTCAATCGGCTGGCCAAAACACGGTCCAAGGACAGAGTGTTGAACGCTGGAACCTACATGCGGGCCATCTTTCGGGAGGCGGTCGATCAGGACTTTCTTCCCAAAGACCCGGCGCGCTCCATAAAGGCTCCTTCGACGCTGCGGGATACAGACAAGACGATCCTGAGTTGGGATCAACTCCGATCCGCATTGTCCGGGCTTCCTTTGCGGGACCGGATTCTGCTCACTCTTGATATGACCAACGCACTGCGGCCAAGTGAGCTTTTTGGCCTGAGGTGGAATTGCTTCGATCCAGAACTCTGCCAGATCGAGATCAAAGAGACTACCTACAAAGGGAAAATTCGCCCCTGGGGCAAAACCAGAGCGAGTCTCTCGAAGATCCCGATCGCCCGAGCGCTCGCGGATGAACTTCTTGCCTGGCGGCAGCAGTGCCGCGAGGAGCAGCAGAGAAAGAAGCACTTGCGCGGCCCCTCCGCTGATGATCCCAAGGCGTTCATTTTTCCGGCACGCGGAGGCGGATTCATCGATTCGGGCAACTACCGCAATCGGGTGCTGCACAGACTGGCCAAAGAACTGGGGCTGCCAAAACTGACGTTCCAGGTCATCCGCCGCACCATCGCCACGCTGGCCAAAGACAAGGGCCACGTCAAGGACATCCAGGGAATGTTGCGCCACACCCGTCTGGCCACGACCACGGATGTTTATATGCAATCGCTCGAAAGCGGCGTCCGATCTACGGTCGACTCCATTCACGACGAGTTGAGCGCGACCGGCACGTCGGGACCGGGTTCTCCGGCGGTTCCAGTCCGGACGCGTGCGGTCAGCCGAAATGGCCCTCTCGCGACTTCGCCGGTTTCAGGAAACAAAAGCGACGCGGTTCCGAAGCCGGTCCGTGGGGTGGTTTTGGATTTTGCGACAAGAATGCGACAAAGCGGGAGGAAGGAGATGGGTCTAAGTTCTTGATAAATATGGTAGGCACGACTGGATTCGAACCAGCGACCTCTTCCGTGTCAAGGAAGCGCTCTAACCAACTGAGCTACGCGCCTATGGATGGCCGGACCGCGCCCTTATTCAAAGCGCCGGAGGATGCCTGCTGGATTGTATTGCCGGCTTGCACTCCGCCATTCGGCAGAACCCGATCCAGCAAGTAGTTTAGCAGGATCGCGATGGGGCGAAAAGCTGGCCACCTCCAGCGGGCGGCCCGATGCTGTACCATCCTTCGCTAGAGCCGTCATTCCGGATTTGCTTCCCGCCTTTCCGCGGCCGTGCCAAACTTGCGGCCATTCAAGTTGAGGAGAAGCCTGTCGCGGCGCGGCTGAGCTGATGCTGAATTTCTGGCCATGACCCACTCCGAAAGTCCACACCTGAACCCGATGCGTACCATGCCGAACCTGCTGACGATTGCGCGCATCTGCCTGGCTCCCTTTCTGGTCACTGCCATCCTGGAGCGCCAATTCGTTCTGGCCTTCGCTTTGTTTATCGCCGCAGGATTGACCGACGCACTCGACGGCACCCTGGCCAGGATTCTGAAGCAGCGGACCATGCTGGGCCAATACCTGGACCCGGTCGCCGATAAGCTGCTCCTGAGTACGCTTTTCCTCGTCCTCACTCACATGGGCTTGATCCCCGCCCGCGTAACCGTGATGGTCTTCGGACGCGATCTTGGCATTTTGGTGGTTGCCGCTCTTCTCTACGCGGCCGCCGGCCGGCGCGACTTTAAGCCAAGCTGGTTCGGCAAGGCCAATACGGTCGCACAAATCCTCGCCGTCGCAGTGGTGCTGCTCGAGCAGACCAACCGCGCGGCATGGGTACTTTGGCTGCGGCCCGTGGCGCTGGATGCCACCATGATTCTCACCGTGGCGTCGGGCCTGCACTACGCATGGCTGGTGTCGCGGAGAACCGGACCTGCTGTGCCGAACGGCCAGGCTTCAGCCGGCGCGGCCAAGTAGAGCCGGGGATTATCCCGCGGTTCAGGAGTCGGATTCGGCCTCTTGCGCTTCCACGGTTTCCTCGATTTCCATGTCGTTAAATTCCTCTGAATCAAAGACTTCACCGCACTCGAGGCACTCAACAAATTCGGCGTCCTCTTGGCGGGATACGATGCGCACTCGCGGGTGTTTGCAAACGGTGGCCATGGTTCCAGTGTTCGTCAGGTTTTCCAGCCGGGCGTTCCCATTGTTGTAGCCCAAATGCCTCGATTCGGGCGATTGTCTGTCTCGCAATTCAATTCAAACGATGTCATCTAAAGTCTGCAATTCCATTGACATAAATCCAAGGTGAGGCTCCGAAAAACGGATCAGCCGATCCCGCGGGCGGCTCACCGCCCAAGCGCGCCGGAAGAGGGAACAAACATCACATCTTGCGCCCGATTTTACCCATCTCCCGGGCAATTGAAAACCGCTTTCTTCTTGAATTCTCCGAACTTTGGGGCGCGCGGACCTCAACCGGCCGACGGATGCCGGATCCGGTTGAATTGTGGATCGATTTGGTCGTATACTAAATGCGGACTGATCCAGTCGCATATTGCATGCTGAAGCTAACCAAAAAGGCGGACTACGGACTGATGGCTCTGAAGTACCTCGCCGAGCATCCGGAATCCCCTGCCCAGAGCGCCAAGGATATCGCCGACACGTACGGGATTCCGGCGCAGTTGCTGGCCAAGATCCTGCAGCGGCTGACGAAGACCGGGCTGTTGCGGTCGCATGCGGGCATGAACGGCGGGTATGCGCTGTCCCGCGATCCGCGCCAGATCTCGGCATTCGAGGTGATCCATGCCATCGACGGTCCGCTCTTCATCACCTCGTGCACCAAGGGTGCAAAAGAGTGCGACCTGACCCCGAACTGCACCGTCAAAGAGCCGTTGGCGCGCGTGAATGAAACCATTTCAGGCGTTTTGAAAAGCATTAGTATCTACGATTTGGCGGACCACGAGCCGCAGGAAACACGCGCCAGCGGCCCTCCGGCCCAGGCGCTGGTCACCCTGACGGTGTAGCGAGAAACATTCTTCCCCCGTCGCTACGAGGGGCGACAGACAGCAAAGAGGATGAAAACGCGATGAGCACAGTTGTCAGTCAAGTGGAAGTACCGGCGGGCGTCAAGCTGCCGATCTACATGGATAATCACGCCACCACCCCGCTGGATCCGCGGGTGCTGGAAGCGATGATGCCCTACCTCACCACCGTGTTCGGAAACGCCGCCAGCCGCAATCACTCCTTTGGCTGGGAGGCGGAGCGGGCGGTGGAGACAGCGCGCGAGCAGGTCGCCAAGCTGATCGGCGCCAGCGCCAAGGAGATCATCTTTACCTCCGGCGCCACCGAAAGCGACAACCTGGCCATTAAGGGCATTGCGGAAATGTACCGCGAGCGCGGCAACCATATCATCACGCAAGTGACAGAACACAAAGCGGTTCTGGATACATGTAAGCGCCTAGAGAAGTACGGCTACCGCGTCACCTACTTGCCGGTGAAGGCGGACGGACTTATTGATATTGAAGACCTTAAGCGGGCCATAGACGATAAGACGATATTGGTTACGATTATGGCCGCGAACAACGAGATTGGCGTGCTCCAGCCCATTCGCGAGATCGGCAAGATCTGCCACGAGAAGGGTGTGATCTTCCACACCGATGCGGTACAGATCGTGGGGAAGGCGCCGTTCAACGTGATCCAGGACAACGTGGATGTGGCTTCGATTTCAGCCCACAAGATCTACGGCCCCAAGGGTGTAGGCGCGCTTTATGTTCGCCGGCGCAACCCGCGCGTGCAGATCGCCGCGCAGATTGACGGCGGAGGCCACGAGCGCGGCATGCGTTCGGGAACACTGAACGTGCCCGGCATCGTGGGTCTGGGTAAGGCGTGCGAAATCGCCATGCAGGAGATGGACACCGAAGCCGCCTATCTGCGCAAGTTGCGCGACCGGCTGAAGGAGAAATTCGAATCGCAGCTCGACTACATTCATGTGAACGGGTCGTGGGAGCATCGCCTTCCGGGCAACCTCAATATGAGCTTCGTTTACGTGGAGGGCGAGTCGCTGCTGATGGGAATCAACGACGTGGCTGTATCTTCGGGCTCGGCCTGCACTTCGGCCACGCTGGAGCCCAGCTACGTGCTCAAGGCGCTGGGCCTGGGCGACGATGTGGCCCACAGCTCAATCCGCTTCGGCCTGGGCCGCTTCAACACGGAAGCCGAAGTGGACTATATCGCCGACAAGCTCATCGACATTGTGAAGAAGCTGCGCGAACTTTCGCCGCTGTACGAGATGGTGAAAGAAGGGATCGACCTGACCAAGATTGAGTGGCAGGCGCACTAGAACTGTTGGAGGCCGGCATGACAAAAAAGCCGTTGAGTTGGGCACAGAGCGGTTTGTTGTTCCTTTGGATGGTGGCGTGTACGTTTGGGCTGACCATGGCCTTTAGCTCCGCGATGCGCCATCAGGCAGGGTCGATCCACTCACTGTTCTGGCAATTTGCGTTTCCATCCGATGTGGCTGGGAGCGCAATCTTCGTCATCGCTGCGCGATTCATCATGAGCTGGGGTTTGACCAGGCAGAAACAATGTAATTTGGAAACGCACCAGAGTTCGTGATCGTGAATAGGCAAGTTTTTCGATTCGGCGGGCCAGCCTGCCGAATCCAATAACAGGAATCGCGGCTTCCCCGCGGAAGGAGATCGGAATCATGGCATACAGCGACAGGGTAATAGACCACTACAACAACCCGCGCAACGTGGGCACGCTGGACAAGAGCTCGACCGAAGTGGGCACGGGCCTGGTGGGCGCGCCGGAGTGCGGCGACGTGATGCGGCTGCAGATTCGCGTGAACCCGGAGACGCAGGTGATTGAAGAAGCCAAGTTCAAGACCTTCGGCTGCGGCTCGGCGATCGCCAGCAGCTCGCTCGCGACCGAGTGGATCAAAGGGCGGACCGTCGAGGACGCGATGGCGATCAAGAACACTGACATCGTGAAAGAGCTTTCGCTTCCTCCAGTCAAGATTCACTGCTCGGTGCTGGCTGAGGACGCCATCCGCGCGGCCATTGGCGACTGGAAGAAGAAGAACGGCGTGGCGGAGACCGAGTCTGCGCCTTCAACCGCGGCCACGGCTGCGCAGTAAGATCATTTCGGCGGAGGCGCTGGTTTCCGCCGGATCGGGAAAAAGGGGCAGTATGTCGAACTTCGTCAGCATCGAGAGCAAGGCGGCAGAAGGCGCGTCGGCTGCGCCTCCGCAATCGCTCGCGCCGGCTGCGGGCAGCGCTGCGTCGCCTCAGAGCCTTCAGGTGACGGAGCGCGCGGTGAAGAAGATTCGCGCGGCCATGACCAAGGAGGGCATCTCTCCCGAAGAGGGCGGGCTGCGCCTCGGCGTCATGGGCGGCGGCTGCTCCGGGCTCTCCTACTCCATCAAGTTCGACACCCGGCCCCGCGAGCGCGATCGCGTGTACGAGTTCGACGGCGTGCGCGTCTTCGTCGATCCCAAGTCGTTCCTCTATTTGCATGGCATGACCCTGGATTACGAGGAGACGCTGATGCGGCAGGGCTTCAATTTCATTAATCCGAACTCCTCGCGCTCCTGCGGCTGCGGTTCGTCCTTCTCGTCGTAAATCAGTTGAAGCAAGGTTGGAGCCATGCTGAAGGTTTTGGAATCCGCTGTGCCTGTAGCGTGCTGGTCGTGTGCCGTCGCGCACAACGAGTCCACGCTTTTCTGTCCGCATTGCAGCAAAATCCAGCCGCCCATCGGCGGAAACTACTTCTCCGTTTTCTCGCTGGAGCCGCGGCTCAACCTCGATCTGGCCGCGCTCGAAACGGAATTCCATCGCCTCAGCCGCAGGCTGCACCCCGATCGCTTTGCCCGGGCCAGCGAGAACGAAAAAGAATGGAGCCTGGCCGATACGGCGCTCCTCAACGATGCCTACCGCACGCTGAAAGATCCAATCCGCCGCACCGAGTACCTGCTCAAGCTGCACGGCGCGGAGATTGGCGAGGAACACGCCGGCAAGAATCGCCGCCCTCACGAGATGGGAGCTTCGCGCGCTCCGGCTGACCTGCTGGAAGAAGTCTTCGACCTCAACATGCAGCTTGAGGAGATGCGCACGGCGCGCGAATCGGGTGAAGACGATCCAGGCTTGCGCAAAAGCCTCAGCGGCGCGCGCACAAAATTCGACGGACTGGTTGAGGAAGTGGATCGGGATCTCCGCGGGCGGTGGAAAGCCTGGGACGAGGGCGATGCCTCCGCGCGCGATGCCGCGCAGAAACAAATGGTGGCGCTGCTGGACCGGCGCCGCTACCTTAGCAATCTGGTTCGCGAAGTCAACGAGACCATGGGAGACTGACAAAACCAACATGGCGGAAGGACGCGTAGTCGGAATCGACCTGGGAACCACGAACTCCCTGGTCGCGTACATGGAAGGCGACAAGCCGGTGGTGATTCCCGGCGTCGACGGCTCCAATCTGGTGCCGTCGGTGGTCGCGCTCGATCCCATGCCGAAGAACGGCAGCAGGCCCACTGTGACGGTGGGCAACAGCGCGCGCAAGGTGCTGATCGAGACGCCGGAGCGCGTCATCTACTCCGTCAAGCGCCTGATGGGACGCGGCCTCAGCGAGGTCCAGAAGGAACTGAGACTCTTTCCCTTCCGCCTGGCCGACGATGTCGAGGAAGGCGAAGTCCCGCGCATCCAGCTCGGCGAGTTGCGCTTCACGCCGCCGGAAATATCCGCCTATGTTCTGCGCCAGCTCAAGCGCAACGCCGAGCGGTTTTTCGGCACGCCGGTCACGCAGGCCGTCATCACCGTTCCCGCATATTTCAACGATGCGCAGCGCCAGGCCACCAAAGATGCAGGCCGCATGGCGGGTCTCGATGTGCTGCGCCTCGTAAATGAGCCCACCGCCGCAGCGCTTGCCTATGGCCTCGACCGCCGCAAGGAAGGGACCATCGCCGTCTACGATCTCGGCGGCGGCACCTTCGACATTTCCATCCTCAAGCTGCGCGACGGCATCTTTGAAGTGCAGTCCACCAACGGTGATACCCACCTCGGCGGCGACGATATCGATAATCTGCTGGTGGCCATCGCGCTCGATGAAATCTACTCCGAGCACGGCGTCGATCTGCGCAAATCTCCCGGCGCCGTCCAGGCCATTCGCAAGGATGCCATCGACGCCAAGGTCCGGCTCTCCAGCGAAGGTTCCGCGCAATTCGATATCGAGTTACCCAACGATGACCGCTACCAGCGCGAAATTCCGCGCGATGTCTACGAACAGCTCATCGAGCCGGTGCTGGCGCGTACGGTGGGACCGTGCAAGCAGGCCATGATCGATGCCGGTATTACCCCCGCGCAGATTGATGAAGTCGTCCTCGTCGGCGGATCCACGCGCATTCCCGCTGTGCGCCAGCTTGTCGACAATCTCTTCGAGCTCAGCGCCCGCGGCAAGAAACCGCACATCGAACTCAATCCCGATGAAGTGGTCGCGCTTGGCGCGGCAGTGCAGGCGGACATCCTGGCCGGTGCATCGAAGGCCACCGAAGAGTTGCTTCTGCTCGACGTAACCCCGCTATCGCTGGGGATTGAAGCGCTAGGCGGCACAGTGGCGAGAATCATCCAGCGTAACTCGACGATCCCAGCCTCCGCGACCGAGCACTTCACCACCGGCGTGGACGGCCAGACCAATGTGGCCATTCATGTGGTGCAGGGTGAGCGCGAGTTGGCCGCGGATTGCCGCTCGCTGGCGCGCTTCGATCTCAAAGGCATTCCGCCCATGTCCGCGGGATTGCCGCGCATCGAAGTCAAGTTCCTTATCGACGCGGATGGAATCCTCCACGTCTCCGCGCGGGAGCAGCGAAGCGGCAAGGAAGCGCAGATTGAAGTGAAGCCGACGTATGGATTGACCGACGAACAAGTCGAGAGCATGATTCTCGACTCCTTCGATCACGCGGAAGATGATTTTGCCAAGCGCCTGCTAATCGAAGCCCGCAACGAAGCCGATACGATTCTCGCCGCCGTGGAGCGCGCGCCGGAAAACGATGCGTGGCATCAGTTGAACCGGGACGAGCAGGCCGTCATCCTCGCCGCCCGCGATCGTCTTGCAATTGTTAAGAAGGGCGACGACATGAAGGCAATTCGCGAGGCAACGGCTGCACTGGACCAGGCCACGCGCCGCTTCGCCGAACTGATGATGGAGGCCGCGGTGACCACGGCCATTCGCGGCAAAACCATGGACGCTGCCGGCGAGGAACTCGGCGACGAAGTTACCGCGCCGCATCCCATGGCGCCGGCGGAATTCAAGTGAGCGCGACGTTATCGCCGCTTCAAGGAAAGTAGCTATGACCGAAGCAAACACCACCAACATCCCGCCGGAAAAACTCGTTCGCGTCACCTTTATGCCCGAAGGCAAGACCGTCGAGTTCGAGTTCGGCACGTTGCCCTACGATCACCACGGCAAGCCGATGTCGTTTCTCGACGTCGCTGAGAATTTCGGCATCTTTCTCGATCATGCCTGCGGCGGATCCTGCGCCTGCACCACCTGCCACTTGTGGATCAAGGACCAGCAAGGCATCAGCGATGCCGAGGACGACGAGCTGGATCGCCTGGACATGGCCGCCGATCAGCAGCTCGACTCGCGGCTCGGCTGCCAGGCAGTGATTACAAAGCCCGGCAATTACGTGGTCGAGATTCCCAAGTGGAATCGCAATTACACTTCAGAAGGCAAGCCGCTCGCGCTGGCCGAACAGAAATAGGAGCTCAAGAATGCCTCGCGAAATTCTCTGGTCCGATGCCGAGGAGATCGGCATTCGATTGCAGGAAAAGTATCCCGACCTGGATCCGCTCACGGTTCGGTTCACAGACCTGCACCGGTATGTCACCGAGCTCGAGGGCTTTTCCGACGATCCTGCAAAATCGAACGAAGGAAAGCTGGAAGCGATCCAGATGGCCTGGCACGAGGAATTTCAAGAGGCTGCAGGCTGAGCTGATTCATGGTCGCGCGGTTGCGGTCTCACTCGGGCCGCATTTTCGAAGAGCACGATCTCCGGTTTGGCGCCGGGAGCCAGATAGACGCTCATCACATCGAATCGCACCTGCGTGGGTTCCGCCGGCGGCAGTTGCCGTGTGTAAGCTCGCGCCAGCTTGCGAAGGATGCGTCGCTTGTTCCCGTCCACCGCAGCTTCGGCCGGGGTCGTGCCGCGCGCCCTGCGCGTCTTCACTTCCACGATGCACAGCAGCGCTCCCTGTCAGGCGATCAGGTCCACGTCGCCGGCCACGTTTCCGCCCGACCAGCGCCGCGCCACTACCGTGTAGCCTTTGCGCAATAGCTCAAAAAATGCGGCGTCTTCACCCGCGATCCCGGTCCGCAGGTGCTCGGGCAATGCTTTTTGCCGCGGCGGCGCGCAATCCGGTCCAGTCCGGCCAGCCGCCGCTCCAACCATCCAATTGCAGCATGCTTTGCACCCATGGCCAACCATTCTCCGCCCTCGTCGCCCTCCGGCGCAAATCCACGCGCGCGGGCCGCCCCAGAAACGCAATGGGCCGAAGCGATCAGCCCCGGCCCATTGCAGTTGCGCTTGCTCTATCTACGAGTGCGCTGCCGTCAATTCCGCATCTCGCATCATTTCCTTCTCCGCCGCGGACAATGCATCTTCCAGGATGTCCAGCGCTACCGTCGCCTCGTCCTCGCTCACGATCAGCGGTGGACAGAGCCGCAGCGACGTCTCTCCGCACCCCAGTATCATCAGCCCTCGTTCGAACGCCAGCGTCTCCACGCGGTTGCGCAACGCCGGATACGCCTCGCGAGTCTGCTTGTCCTTCACCAGCTCGACGCCAATCATCAGCCCGCGGCCGCGAACGTCGCCCACAGATGGATGCGTTTCCTTCCATCCATTAAGATGCTCCATCATCTTCGCGCCCACACGGCCGGCGTTGCCGATTCCCTCGCGCTCCAGCACATTGATCGTGGCCAGCGCCGCCGCAATTGAGACCGGATTGCCACCGAAGGTGGACGCATGCGACCCGGGAACCCAGTCCATGATTTCGGCGCGGCTCATGCACACGCCCAGCGGCATTCCGCTGGCAATTCCCTTGGCCATGCAGACGATGTCGGGCTCTACGCCCGAGTGCTCGATGGCCCACCATTTGCCGGTGCGACCCGCGCCCGATTGCACCTCATCCGCCACCAGCAGGATTCCATGCCGGTCGCAGATGGCGCGCAACTCGCGCAGGAAATTCGCCGGCGCCACCACGTAGCCGCCTTCGCCCTGTATCGGCTCCACGAAAATCGCGGCCACTTCTTCCGGAGGCAGAATCGTCTTGAACAGTTTCTCTTCGATGTAGCGCGCGCAGCCCAGCGCAAACGCTTCTTCTTCCTGCGGTCCGCCGGTGCAACCGCGATACGCATACGGGTATCGCACGTGCGTTACACCCGGCACCAGCGGCGCGAATCGCCGCTTCTGCTGCGGCTTGGACGCCGTGAGCGACAACGCCCCCATCGTCCGCCCGTGGAATGCGCCGAAAAAAGCGATGATGTGCTGCCGCCCGGTGTGATAGCGAGCCAGCTTCAGCGCGCACTCAATCGCCTCCGCGCCGGAGTTGCCATAGAAGAACCGGTGCGGCCCCGCCATCGGCGCAACCTTCGACAGCCGCTCTGCAAGCTGCGTCAGCGGCTCGTTGTAGAAATCGGTTCCGGAGATGTGAATCAAATTAGCCGCCTGCTCCTGGATTGCCGCCACCACCTCCGGATGGCAGTGCCCAGTAGAAGCCACCGCGATGCCCGCGGCAAAGTCCAGAAATTCGTTTCCGTCCACGTCGCGGATGCGGATGCCGCGCCCGCTTTCGGCCACCAGCGGATACGACCGCGTGTAACTGGGCGAGATGAGCCGATCGTCGGCCTCAACCGCCGCGCGGGCCTTTGGCCCCGGCAGAGCCGTCTTCAGCTTCGGTCCGTAGCGCGCGTGCAAATCCTGCTGTGTCATCGTGAGCCTCCTCGATTGGTGGTGCGGCCGCCTGATCCCCGTTTCGAGGGAGGCAATGCCGCGGACCCAGCTCGTTTTTGCCAGGGTCGTTCAATGGAGCCGGACCGTCGGGCCGGCACATGCAGGCGAGGGTCTTCGGCGGTCCTGAATCTAGTCGCCGCCGAAGAGGCTAGGTCGGGTGCAGGTGGGCAGCACCCTCAGATGCCGCCGCGGGCAGATGCAGCGCGCGCGCAGTCCGGACCAGCGCCGTTTGGCCGGCAGATCGGCTGCGAAGATTCCGTGCTTGTGCATGCAAACCCCGCTTACCGGCAGGATACCACGCCCATCGGGAACCCTAGGACGGCTTCTTGTCGAATGCGGTCTCCGGCACCAGCGCCTGCGGAGCGTCGCCATCCACTGTCACCATCCCCCGCTCGAACGCCGCCAGCGCGGAATTGTCGGCCGCCATGCTCATCCAGCAAACCGCCGCCTTCTTTCCCACGGTGCAAGCGATTTCGATCGTGTAAGTCACCGCAGGTTGCTGCTTCAGCGTGGCGCTGGCCCGCTCGATCCAGAACGAATGCGTTCCCAGCGTGTAGACGCCGTACATCGGCTGCCCCACATCGAAGTTCTGCTGCAATGCCGCGGAAGCACCGGCCGCGAAGCCGGGCAGATCGCTCGCCTGCATTGCCTGGCCAAAGCAGTCGAACGGAAGCGCCACCTCAACAATCATCGATGCCGGCGTGCCATGCTTCGCCTGGAGGCCCATCACCGCGCATCCCAGCCCTTTTTTGTCCTGTTCGTCGGCTGCGCTCTGCCGTGCTTCTTCCTTTGCCTCCGCCGAGTAGTTCACCACATCCCAGTCGGTGGGAATGGCATAGCTGAATCCAAGATGATTGCGAAAAGTGCGCGTCGCCGTCTGCGGAGCCTGCGCCAGCGCCGCGCCCGCCAGCACAAACAGCAAAGTCAAATAGATTGCCTTCATGCCCGCCAGTGTATAGCGGTATCGGAATCGTTGTCATGCGGCTCTACAGACTGCGGAGAAACTCATGGCAGCGGCAGTGACGGAGGGAAATACCTCAGGGGCTAAAGCCCAAGGGCTTTCGTTGTGCGCTGAGCGGCGGGACTGAAGTCCCCCCTGACGCGATTTCGCCCTCCCGAGGGAGTTTTCCGCAGCCTGTCTAGCCACGTTCCGGTTCACGCAGGCGCGAATTCCTCATCGGATCAGGAACGCCGCCACCGCGGCACCCACCCCGGCCACCGCAAACACCATGCCGAAGTACCAATAGACCCGGCTGCGTGTCAGCAGGGTGACCGATGTGATTACCAGCCCGATCTCCAGCAGCGCCTCGCCCAAGTCGAAGCGGTCGGCGCGCTTCTCTGCCAGCGCCACTTCGTTCTCCAGGTCCTTGGCTTTCTCCTGCGCTTCGTTCAGCAATACGTGTTATGTTTACACTGATTAAACCGATTCTCCGATGTCGCGTCGGTGGCCGGCCTCGCCGCGGTCAGTCACCGCAGCGCCTACAACGCGTCGAAACATGGGCTCATCGGCCTCACCAGAGACCCTGGCCGCCGAGTGGGGCGGCCGCGGAGTACGGGTCAATGCCGTTTGCCCGGGCTGGATCAAGACCGAGATGGACGTGGCGGATCAGGGCAGCGGCGCGTATTGCGACGCCGACATCATCGATCGCGTGCCGATGGCGCGGTTCGCGAGCTGCGGCGATGTCGCTGCGGCGATCGCATTTCTGCTGGACCCTGAGCGCAGCGGGTTCATCAATGGCGTCAGCTTGCCGGTCGACGGCGGTTGGACGGCGGATGCCAGTTGGGAGAGTTTGCGGCTGCGGACTCGGACCTAGGATCGATCGGGGATCCGCGGTGAAGTCCGCCCGACGTTGGCAATTCTGGGTCAGCCACCTCTCTCCGAAAAAAAAAAAAAAAAAAAAAAAAAAAAAAAAAAAAAAAAAAAAAAAAAAAAAAAAAAAAAAAAAAA
>CAWBIG010000130.1:0-16482 GCA_963788435.1 uncultured Acidobacteriota bacterium
GAACCTTTGTGCGCGCGAGCGATGGTGCGCGAACGCCCGTCCACTTCCATTCCGGTCCTTCAAAGCCGGTAATGGTTCCGCTCAGCCTCCCGCCATTCAGCGCGCCCTTGAAGACGACGTCCTCCTTGCTGCTTTCCTCATCCTTCGGCGAGACGAACTGGATCGAATCTCCGTCGATCTCGACTTTCGGCAGCGGCCGCGCATTACCCCAGCGGCCGGTAAACAATGCGGCGATTTTTCCGTTGTTCTCACTGATCTCGATCCACGAGGGATGTTCACCGTCCGGGGCTCGCAGTGTCAGATCCCAACGACCAAGAAAAGCATTGGCCGAGGGAGCTTGTACCGCTGGCGCACTATGCGTATTCGACAGACCCCACAGACCAAGGGGCGCCACGACCAGAACCACTGCCCGAAGAAACATTCTCGATTTCACGTTCGCTGCTCCTTTGCGCTCAGGCCAATGACTTAATGGATTGGGAGGATGAGTCCCAATACACGGGAGACTTGCGGAAGTACGATTCGTTGGCGAGATGGCAGGCCAGTGCCGCGTGATGGCCGAAGACTGCGTCCTGCAAGACGGGCTGGCGCGTACGTACCGCCTCAAGGAACCTCCAGACGTGCGGGCGCAGGTCATCGTAGTCATTCCCATTCCAGGTTGTCGTGGCTGGATCGGGCTCTTGCCCCGGCTTGGGATCGTGCTCCTCGTGCCATTTTTTTCGGTATTCTTCGCGCATTTTAGCGGGATAAGATCCGTCGTAATAGCTCGGGGATTGATCGACGCCGGCTTGCGGCGAATGCGTGACGGAGAATTCGCGCAATTCGATTAGCCCCTTCGATCCCTGGAACCGGGTCACTTCCGCCATCTCGCAGTCGAGCGAAAGGCGCATGTAGACCGGTATTCCCATGTACTCGAACATCACCGCATGTACATCCGGCATGTTGCGGCCGTCTTTCCAGCGGTAAATCCCGCCGAAGGCCGAGGCCTTGGCCGGAACTTCGTTGATACCGAGAGAGAACATCATGCCGCTGATGAGATGGACGAGCAGATCCCCGGCAACCCCCGTGCCGTACTCCTTCCAGCAGCGCCAGCGCGCAAAGGTGTACGGATCGAACGGTTTCTTCGGAGTGGTGCCCAGCCAGGTGTCCCAGTCGAGGTTTTCAGGTGAGAGATCGGGCGGAGGCGGGTACTCCCACGCGCCGGTGGGGTCATTGCGGCCCATAGAGGCTTCGATCAGGTTCAGGTCACCTATGGCGCCATTGGCGATGAGCTCTTTTACCTTTGCGCAGAGTACCGAGCTGGTCCGCTGCGCGCCAATCTGGACGATGCGATCGGTTTTCCTGGCCGCGGCAACCATCTCCAGGCCGTCGGCGGGCGTGTGGGACATTGGCTTTTCGCAATAGACGTCTTTGCCGGCGGCGAGTGCATCCACTACTACCTGCTTGTGCCAGTGGTCGGGTACGGCGACTAAGATGACGTCAATCGACTTGTCATCGAGCAGGTCCTGATAGCGGCGCGTGGTTTTGATCGGCTTGCCCACAATCTCGCGCGCCAGGGTGTGCCGACCGTCATAGAGATCCGCCGCGGCTACGCATTCTGTCCCGGGCAGGGCAACGGCAGTGCCGAGAACGTTGCTGCCTTCCATGCCCACGCCCACAATGCCAAAACGAATGCGGTCGGTGGCCGAGGACGACTGCGAGGCGAAAGACGGTTCCGATTCAAGCCGGATGGACCCCGGAACCAGGGAAGCGCCGGCTGCTGCGGCACTGGTTTGCAGAAATGTTCTGCGAGAAAAGTGCGATGGAGTCATCTTCAGTCCTTTATGGAGCACAACCCTTCTATCGCCGGACCGTGCCTATGTCAAGACCTACTCTTCGGCACTGAATCATGCACATCAATCAGCTCCAAGTCATCCGCAGAAACACTCAAGACGGCGCGGAGGGGGGAGCAGTCAATATTGCCCTCACAACTATGGCCCCACCAGCCACACTTGAATTGGCAAAAGAAATGAGATCTTCTAAAACTGACCAAATCAATTTCTCTGCTTCACCTCGATCGCGCAATCTCCTGCTTGCGATTGAGAACTGAGCTGGGCTTCTCCATCACAAACGGATCAATTCTGTCCGCCTGCTCCAAAGCCCATGCGGCCCAGGCCCTTGACTCAGCCACGCTGAGCAGAATCGCAGATTCGGCGGTAGTGTTGGACAGGCACGTCGAGAGCTGCCGGACCGGGATCAATGAGCCGAACCTTGCGCCTGCGTCCCACCACGTGGAGGATCTCGCTGCCCGGCAGAAATTGTTTGACGAGGCGGCCAAGCTGAAGCGTGCCTGCCTCCGATTCGAGGCCATCGCTGTCAGTCCAGTTCCCAACCCGCATCGGCGTTTGGCGATAACTCTCCAACCCAAATGAGAGACGCACATGGTGGTGCGCGCCTACGCGCCGCCACCGGTGACCTTTGAGGGAGCAGGTAGGCCTCCCCCCTAGCCTGCCACGCCACTTTTGCCGATAAACATTCCGGCCGGCGGGAGACCTGCCGCTGCGCCTGGCAACAACGGAAAGACTGAGGAGTACCCCTATGTGGCTGGGCAGGAAAAAGAACGCCCAGGAGCCGCCGATCACGCCGCTCCTTCATCTCGTCTTGGAGGGTGACCGCGAGTACATATTGTTCAACGAACACCTGCTCCTGGTGCTATGGACAGACAAGACCGGCCTCAACGCCGACCTAGTCGATCCCGGCGGCATTCCGGGTATGCTAACTGCGCTGGCACGCCTGCTCGGCGCAAAAGCCACGGTCAAACACGGACCGGTGGATTTAAGTGTCCTGGGGGAAGGGGAGATTCAGCGCGAGACGCGCGAATACATCGACCGTCACGCGACTTCGACTCCCGATGCAGAGCCCGCATCGGGCAAGCTGATCTAGATTGATTCCTACAGGCGCAGGGCTTCTGCCGACTGGCTGCCCGGGCCCGCCTAGCGGGGCTTCATTTCCTCTTCCGACGCCCTCGACCGGAGAGGAGTTCCGACCTTCCCACCACCGTTGGCAGGTTCTCGAGCTTCGGCGGGTCGGAGATGCCCTTGAAGGCCGGGTTCGACTTCCACGGGCTTAAGCCGTACATCCTGGAATCCCGCAATTGGTTGACGCCTTCATTCCAAGCGGACAACATCCGCTTGCCCGTGTCCTTGAAGCCAGCCAGGCCATTCATCATCTCGCGGACTGCCGGGGCGGTGTCCGAGACAGAGTCGCTGATACGCTCAACCATTTCTTTCTGTTCCCTCTCGGGTATGCCGAAATTGGCCGTGATGAACCGGGCTAGGGTCTTTCCCGATAGCCAAGTCTTCTTGCCCATGAAGCTGATGCCAGGCGGGTTGTGCTGGTATCCGCCGTAGACCGACGTGGTGAAGAAATCGTAGGCGGGCGCGAGACTTGCATCCTTCCGGGAAGTGTAGACCAGTGCGATGTTTTTTGAGTGACAATCGGCATTCCGCACGGCATAGGTAAGCAGCAGCAATGCGGTGAGCTTTTGGAGGGTCTCGTAATGGTCTCGCCCCGAAACATGCGCTCGAACCGCCTTGGCGATTCTCTCCCACGTGGTCTCGTATTTCTGCGCAGGTCGGAGTCCAAGCAGCGCACAAAAATCTTCCAGAGCACGGAGCGGCTTCCCGTTCTTGTCCACATCGAAGCGATGGACCACTAGGACGTTGCCATCCTCGGATAGTTCCGTTTTGGCCGTGGGCAGCACCTGTGCCGCAACTCGCATACACAAGTGCTCGTTCGTGGTTGTAAACGGAAGACGCGAGGATGAGCCCTTGATGATGTGCCGGTGGGTCAGCAGTGTCGCCTTGGGATGCCGCCCGAGTCCAGCCTGCTTCTGTTTTTCCACGTCGAGGAACTTCGGCAGAATGCCGGAAACGCCGCTTCTTGCGTGTTGCCGAACAAGTTGTGAGAACGCCTCCCCGGAGTTATCCCCTTTGAGGAGTTCGGCCACTTCCACCGGCTTGGCTGGTTCATTTAGCACTGCGCCGGGAGGAGCGATTTTCAGCCTGCCCACCATATTGCGGCCAATTACCGATAGCAGGGCGACCGGGCTGGCTCCGATGTGCGGCCCGAATTCCTCCTGCAAAACTTGCAGCAGGTAGCCCTCCGGGAGGTTCATCCGGAATATCGGATGAAGCTCATCATCCCAGGGGTAGGACTCGGTGCGAACGGGCATTGTCAGCGAAACGAGGTCCTCGGGCGCAGCATCCGGAACGTAGGCCATCACACTCCGGAAGTCGCCGACCTGCTCCAGCACTCCAACATGCTTATCGAGGACGTGGACATTCAGCTTCATGCCCCACCCCGCTCACGGCGCAACTCGTCAAGAGTGCCCGATACTCCGGCCTCGACGAAATTCATCTCCAAGCCGAGGACAGCCAGAACAGCCAAGAGTTTACGGGAACCGAACTCAGTCAACTGGCCTCGCTCGAATCGCACAAGAGTCTCCCGCGTGAGGCCAGCACGGCTAGCGACCTCGCTTTGGCTCAGCTTAAGAAGCTTGCGCTTTGCTGCGACAGCCTCGCCGAGTTCCGCCAAAGTTTCCATGGGTGATATATACATCACATTATAGGAATATACAAGAATAAAGTGATACATATATCACTTTACGCGATTCCCACCAAGATGAGAAATCCGAAATCGAATGACTCGCTCACAACTATGGCCCACCAGCCGCCATTGAAGTGGCAAAAGAAATGAAACCTTCTAAGACTAACCAAATCCGTTTCTCCGCTTCATCACAAGCGCGCAACCTCCTGCTTGCGATCGAGCACTGAGCGTGGCATCTCCATCACTAATGGATCGATCCTGTCTGCCTGCTCCAAAGCCTGCTGGGGCAAGTGGTCGCAGGACTACCGCGAAAAGGTGCTGGACCGCTACCGCAGATCCTGCGAAAAGCCGAGCCTGCATTCCGAAGTAGTGGAAGAATCTGCAAGGCTCGATGAACTCACGGCGAGCATCCGCATTTCAGGGGAAGGAATTCCGTTCCATGATCGCCGCCACAACCCGACTTCAAAGGCCGAGGGAAATCTCCGGCCGCAAGCGTTCCCGCTCGGCGACATTCGCCAACTTCTCTGTTGATCCGAGAACAATACCCTCTCCCCCATCCCTCAGGAAGAGGATGCGCACTTTAGTGCAGTTTTGTGGCATGATTAGTTGATTCTACAAGACATCGTCGTTATTTATTTCGCGCGCGGCGGCTAATCCCCACCCCGATCCTCAGCTGAAAGCATCGCCGGCTCGCAGGCCCCTGACATCACGGCAAGCCGTCCGCGTTCGTCTCCACATCTGGGGCACCATTGACGCGAGCTGTAGCTCCCTGTCAGATCAATGGTCTTCATGTTCAATGCGTCGAAATATAGGTGGCGAGGGGGCTTTCCTGGAAATCCGGCGCAATAGCGCAGGAAGACATCGACAGCATCGGCGGCTGCGCGGGTCGTCAGCGGCGCCAGCTCTCCTTCCAGTTCGCCATCTCCCTCGACGTAGCGCACCCTCTTCTTCCATTGGGTTGACGCGGGGTCTTCGAGTTTGGAGAGATCAAGGCCATTGCAGCAAAGGCAGGGGCCTTCCGGTCGCGGAAGCTGGAGCCTTATGTGATGGCCGAGTGCCGTGATCGCACCCCCTCCTGCTCTGCCTCCGCATCCGACCTCGATAAGCGGAATGAGATGCTCGGCGGCAAAGCGCGAAGCGGAGTAGCGGACGGCGTTATGGTCGGGGCAGACAAACAACAAATCCACAGCTGCCAACTCCTGAACTGACGCCTGAGAAGGGAAAAACTCCTTCAGCACTTTTACCTGCAGATGGGGAAAGTCCCGCCGCAGAGCCAGCCTTGCCCGCTCGACCTTCAGCCCCTGGCTGCGGGCGCCGGCGAACCAAACCCTTGGAGCGTTATGCGCTTCCAGCCGGTCGCCATCGACGAGCACAAGTTTGCCGGCCAATCCGCCCAGCAGACGCGCCACCATCGATCCCACGCCACCAATGCCCACGATCCCGACCGAAAGAGCGCGCAGGCCCTGAATCCGCGCTTCTCCAAGGCAGGCAGCGGTTCGCCTGTCCATCTTGAGAGGCGCCGCGGTGTGCTGGACATTGTTCACCGGCGTCAGGACGCGGAGTCCGTCTTTGCCATGCACGAGAATTCTGCTTACCGGCGCAACGCGGCCCGAGGCGGTGTGTACGCACGCCCAGATGTCTCCATCCGGCGAATGGATGGTGCGCACCAAAAGTGCACCCGGGGCAGGACCATGCAGCGAGCGAAACTGACGGCTGGCAGCCTGCTGGTCGGTCTGCGATGGAGATATGCCACACCCCCTGGGATGCGAATGAGCGTCGAGAAAAGCGCCACTGCCTTTGGCGCGCATAAGATACGGGATGGTTGCCGCGGCACTGAGAATCACGTGGGATGGTCCGCGTTCCGCATACTCGGA
The DNA here is from genome assembly GCA_963788435.1 of uncultured Acidobacteriota bacterium. GTDB lineage: Bacteria > Acidobacteriota > Terriglobia > Terriglobales > Acidobacteriaceae > Telmatobacter. Next base: position 6,459 of record CAWBIG010000130.1, read on the forward strand.
ATCGGCGGGCACGGCGAGTTCGCGGAGCACAATGCGCGCTGTTTCCTGGTCACCGGCCACGGAGCCGTAGCCGAATGCCATCCGTTCTTCGCCGCTGCCGAGGAGGTGCCCCGTGAGTTGCTTCCAGATTGATGCGGAAGTCGCAACCGTGTATTCCATATTGCACCCCAGCCACAAATCATGGTTACGAGCCAGGAAGGCGGAGGCGCAGACCGACGCCATCGGAATGACGGCCCCGGCCAGCGCGACAGGTCGATCTGTTGCTGCACAGGAGCCCGTTCAGCCACGCTCCCAGTCGGTCGTCGATCCGTATTCGGCGTCCCGCGTATCCACCACCTCGGCATCGTCGAGGACCCGGCCCGATTGCAGGTCGTAGAGCCGCTCGAGTTCGGAGATCTCGCCCAGGCTCTTCAGCTCGGCAACAATCATCCGGTCCGCCGGGGTCACTACTGTTTGATTGTTGATCCTTGGCAATCCCATAAGCTCCTCCATTTTGAGTAGTGGGCTCGGCCTCAGGCCGCCTCGCCGGGTTGTGCCTTGAACCCTGGATTAAGCAGGTGAAGGTCCAGGGTCCTGAGAAAATGAAAGATGGTTGAGTCTGTACTGGTGACGTGCATCGGATGGATGCACAAGTAGGCAAAACCGTCCGGACCACCCTCTTCGAAGAGTCGCGGAACCCTGGCCCAACCGCTGCTCCGCGGATCCCAGATTTCGATGCCGGAGGCAAGCCAAATACTTCTGTAGTAGATGTAGGAGTTTCCCGCTCCGGCCGGCTCATACAGATTGGGCGGGGCTTCGATTTTCACATCGCTCCGGCGCCGAGAACAGTTCGGCGGCAGAACGTAGCCGCGGATGTAAATGTGGTTTCCGCCGTGCGCAGTGGGTTTCCAGTCGACTCCGGTCCATCCCGGAGCCATTCCGAAGCGGCCGCGCGCCATCTCTTCCGGCGAACTCAACAGCCGCAGATCGCGGTTGTGCCAGGCGATGTCCATGATTTCTGCCCCCTCTCTTGCGGGTCACTCTCCATAGCGGCCTTCAATCTCCCGCGGTGGAGGAAGAATCTCCGTCCTGGTCAACTCGATCTCGGCGGGCCGGTGAAGGTTTCCGCTTGCCGTGCGGGCCGCGCGCCAGGCCGGAGCGTTGAAACTTCCATCGCCCCTGCGCGGCTGCGGCAAGCGGACGGTGCGACGCCTCCGCGCCCTCCTTCGCCGCGTGCCGGCCCATCGGAGAAATGCGAACATAGCCATCACCAGCGCAACAACGATCCCCAACTCCTGCATAAGCAGTCCGGCGCTCTTTCATTGCGCCGCCCTCCCATCGTTCCAGCCCTCGACGGCGCCAAGGGTGTTGTGGGCCCACCATTCGGCCTCTTGGTGCAGGTTTTTCACGCCTTCCGCGAGCATTGCCGGGGGCAGTTGATTGAGCCCGCAGACGCCGGTCCCTTGTCCGAGCTGCTTTTCAAACTGGTCCAGACACAGATGCAGCGCGTAGGGGCCGCGACGGCTGACATAGCAACTGGTAGAGGAAACCAGATCGACTGCGAGCCGATAGCCTGCCTGCGGGGTGAGGGATGGACCAGGCCCAACCGGAACCGGCGGATCTGTCACGGTGGCCGGGAGCACCATCCAGCCTCGCCCCGGCGACACCTCGAGCCGCCCGAGCGCCCAGGCGCGCAGCAGCAACCCGGCCAGGTCAACGGCCGCCAGCCGCGTTCCGGGAATGGGCAGAAAGCGATGGCCGGGAATCACATGATGGATCTCAGTCGCCGATGACTGGTGCGCCGTGTCGTAGCTCCTGCGCGCGATCCCGAAGCTTCTCCAATCGGAGAATGGGAATACCGCGCGCACCTGGAGGAAGACCATGCGTTGGCGATCGCCGGTGTCCACGGGCAGATAGCGCACGCCGCGATCCGTCTGGTACTTATCGAGGATGGGACGGATCGGCTGCATGCGGCTGCCGCCGAGCCCGGCCAGTCGAATCACGGTGACGCCATTGGAGTGGTCCGAAGTTGCGGCCAGAGACAGCCGCTCATAGGCTTCCAGATCGCGCTCGGCCAGCACCGCGCCGAGCTGCTCTTCGCCGGGGTAGCGATGCATCAGCTCATCGGCCACATGCAGGTCGCCGAGACGCGCCCCGGCCAGAGTCTCCCCGGCAGCCGCGTTGAAGAACGCGGCTGCCGTTCCCGCTTCGCTGAGCGTCGCCGCGGGATCCTCAAGCCGTGCCAGAGCAGTGTCGATCTCGTCGGCGATCCGTTGCTCGTCCGCCGCCGGAAAGCAGCGCCGATGCAGTTCTTCAAGGTCTCCTTCGCAGCGCAGCAGTGCCAGACCGTTGGGGCAGCCGTAGCTGATCGCGTGGTTGGCCGCGCGGCGCTGGTTCTCGCGAAGTGTTTCCGTAAGAGCAGACAGCGAGGAAAGAATCGGCTGAACCGTCTCCTGAATTTCGCGCTGAATGGTCGCGCGAAGCCCGCGCACCACCTGGATTGCGCAGGCAGCCGCTTCGGCGCGGATGCGTTGCGTAGCCCATGCCTCCAGATCGGACCGATACTCGGCCGCGCTCTGCGCCAGGGCGCCTGAGTGCAGAGCACGAAACAGCAGGCCCCGGCCATTCAGCCGCTCCAGAGCCTCGGCCTCGACAGCCGCGATCCTCTCTTCGAGATCCTTGACCTCCGCCTCGAGTTCGCTGAGCTGCGCAGCCGCGCTCCCCAGCATGGCATCGGTCACGCCTCCGGCAACAGCGAGCCACTTCGACGCCGACCCGGCCCCTAAACGCCGGTTGGTCAGCAGTCGCCGCATCTCGCTCCGCACCAGCTCGTCCAGCTCCTCCGCGACCGCGCTGGCGTGGCGCCGGAGTGCCGGCCCGAATTCGCCGGCCTGCTGGATCGAGAGGTTCAGCCGGTTTCGGCCTTCGGTCAACAATTGCGTCTCGCGCAAGTCTTCCGTAGCCAGCCCGAATAGCGTATGCACGCGGTCGAGGCTGAGCTTTTCAGTGTCGTTGCAAAGGCGCAGCAGACGGCTGGAGAGAGCATCGCTGTCGTCGCCGACGACCAAATGGTTGCCTTCGAGAAACGTCCGCACCGCCTGCCGGATGACCGCCTCCCCGGCCGCCGTCGTGGACTGCTCCACATACTTCAGTGTCAGTTCAGACCAGGACCACAGACTCTGCCGCTCAACGTCGAGAAACACACTCGACAGGCCGATGCTGCGCGCCTGGCACGGCTCCCCGAGAGAGCTCGTGGTCTCGCCGGCCACACTGAAGTCTCCGGCCTGTGCGTCGAGATGTGAGCCCAGCGGTGTGGTCGTCAATTCGAAGATCATGTCGCCGGCCAGCGCCGCGAAAGCCTCCTCGGAGACCACCCGCGGGGCGTCTGGCGCATTGTTCGCGTCGCTCACCAGGAAGGGCGCGCGAAAGCCGGCGCGCGATGAGGCCGTCCTCTGGTCCTCATCCGTCTCCTGCCGCAGAGAGCCGGTGGAATCGGCGGCCAACTCCTTTAGGACTGCGAAGGTGTTGGCGTATGAATTCTCGGGATCCTTCGATGCGCGGGCCCCCGGCAGCATCAGAACCGGGTATAGGTCGAGATGGACCCCCAGTTCCTGCCCCTGTTCGAGAAGCCACTGTTTCACGCGTTGATACGCTCCGCTGCCCGTGCCTCCAAAGAGGCCCGCCACCAGAAAAACGCGGATACCGTGATTCTGGATCGACGAGAGCAAGGGCTGGCTCTCGAGAAGCGTGACCAGCGCCCCGCGCAGAGCCGTGCATACGCGGTCCTCCGCCACCTGAAAAGCGAGATCTGAAGTTGGCCGCGCTCCGCCAGACGCATTTTCGTTTTGCAGCCCGCGCAGCGCCTGGGAGTTCACTTGCCGAATCCCGGCCAACTGGCCGGCTTCAATACGCGGCAGCACCTCCTGCGGACTGAGACTGATCTTCACAAACTCCCCCGGGCCCCACTGCGTTTCTTCGGACTCGAGCGGTGCGGGCAATCTGTAGGCCTGCGTGCCATCGAGGTCGAAGGCCTGAATGCGCATGGCGTGGAGGAGTTGCTGGCTGCGCAACTGGAGCGCGCTCTGTTCCGGCTCCGGGGCGCGCGTCAGTTTGCGGCGGAGCGTCTTGAGTTCGTCTTGCCGGCGCTGGCGCACGCGCTGGGCGGCTGCGCTGGCGATGGTGCCAATCGATACGACCAGAGTCCTGCGCATGATTGTCTCCTTCTCTCAGAGATGTAGGGCCTCGGCGTCAAACAGATCCTCGCGGGCGGTCGCGGCCTGACGGCCAAAGATCCCACGCACCATGTACTCGCGCTCTTCAAGCCGAAGCCGCAGCGTGCCGGCTGCATTGAGCCGCATGCGGTGTTCGCCCCTTACGGCTTCGCCGTCTGCCGTCAGTTCGGGGTGCGGGCTGCGAATGCGCAGGGTTCCGTCGCTCATGGGCACGATCCGGAACAGCTCTCCATTCGGGCCGCCCTCGACCTCGGCGGCTATGAATGTGGCGGAAGCAGGCTCCGTGGAAAAGACCACCGGGACCCCAGCCGCGACTTCGATCCTTCGGTCGCTGCAAGTGATCGCCGGTGACTCAAGGTGACCGTCCACGGCTTCGTTCACCACCAGTGCGACCAGAGCGCCACTGCGGGGCGCAGAGTCCCGCCGCTGCAGACGAACCCTGCAGACTAAGCAAAGACCGGCGAGCAAAAGCGCCCCGACGACAGCGGTGGCCCAGGGCCAGGGAGAGCGCGGTTTCGCCTCGGCCACCGGAGGCGTCACCGGCGTTGCCGCCAAAGGCGGCGCGGGAACAGTCCCACTCTCCAGTTCCGCCTGCCCGGCGTAGCGCGCGTGAATTTGCTGAGCTAACAGCCGGCCCGGCGAAGCATTCGCGTTGCCCGTCTGCCCGGCGCGATCGAAGTCCGAATACACTCGCACAACCAGCCTGTCGGCAAGCGCGCCGTAAGCGGCGTGGAGCTGGCCGTTCAAACTGCCAATCAGCCGCGCCGCGGCTTCGTTGCTTGAAGCCCTCTGGCTCGGCGTCATCTCCATCACTACTCCGGCTAGAAACTGCCGGCTCGAGTCATCCACAAGCACCGCTGCGCCGCGGATTTCGGCGATAGTATCGAACGAGGCCACAATTTCCAGCGTGCAGTTGGGCGCGATCTCTTCAATCTGATGCGCGGCTTCCTGTTGCGCCTGGGGGAAGGCTCCGTTCCGAGCCATCGCGCGCCCGGAGTCCAGCAACTCCACCGCGATCGCCGGGCCGGGACAACCCGCCGGCAGAACGGGCAGATGCCAGGCCCGGCTCTGATTGCAAAGCAACCGGGCCGGCACGAGAATGAAAACCACGGCATACAACCATTTGGATTGCAACACGGACACCTCCCAGGAGAGCGAGACCGTTTCCTTCCCTTCGCTCGTACCGTGATTAGGGGGCCCGGGAGCGCGCGGCGGTCCTAGGGCGCTTTCCTGTACGGGCCGCGGCTCGATCTGTGGAAAAACCTTCGCATGTGAGGCGCTGAACCCCTTGCATCCAGCCGCAATCCGCGGCCTTAGCGTTGATGTCACGCAAATCATTCCGGAGCAGGTCGAAGTCCGGTACAATTGCTCTGCAATTCGGGCCAACTCCCTCTCTCGATCGAATCCCCGGAGGAAACCGTCAGGTGCCGGTTCACGAGGAGTGTCTCGACGCGATCTTTCAAGCTCTGCGCGGCGCTGGGCTGACGGTGCTGTCTGGACCTAAGCTCCTGGAAAAGCTCGACAACCTTGCTAAGGCCGAGTGGCCGGTCGCGGCGCCTCCCCTCTGCGGCGATCTTCTTCAAGACCCTTGTTCCGCCGCTCTCGCTTTCAGCGTGGCCCTGCTCACGCCGTCAAGGGGGTGGGACGCGCAGGTGGCGCTTACGAAGTTCCTCAATTTGGCCGCGGGATTTCAGGAAATCTGGAGGCACGTTCCTCACAGCGATGCGCAAAAGTTAAGGAAGATCGTCGATCACTTGGTAGTGGTTCACATTCGGGAGGCCATTCGGGAGAAACAGAACTGGGCGCCGGCCATGGAAGTTTTCTATCCGTTGTTGAGTGGCAACATCAGCAGCTACCAGGGCCCCATTGGGGAGTGTGCCCGATTTCTCAGAGGGAACCCAATTGGCCCGCCCGGTCAGGATGGCGTCCAGGCGATGACCGGGCTCATCCCCGATCTGGATCGCTGCTGGCAGGAAGATTTCCGCATGGACGCTTCCAACTGGCACGCCGGATACATCAGGAACAGGCTCCTTCAGCCATTCATCCCATGGCCGGCCTTCGCACCCGGCGATTTCGTTACCTTCGATTGGGACGATGAACGGGAAACGGTTGTCGTCGAAGCCAATTGGGACACCGGGCATGAAGCGCATCGGGACCGGGTGCCGGCTGGCTCCAGGAGGACCTATCAAATCGAATCAGGCTCCGCGATTCTACACAAAGGGGACGTCGAATGGGCCGTGGTGCCCCAGGGCCAGCGCATGATCCTCCGCGTCATGGATCGCTCCAAAGCCCAGATCCAGCTGGCGAAGGCGGTTGGCGAAAACATGGGAGGCCCCACGCTCAACTTCGGCCCGGACGACGAAGTTAGGCTGGAAAATCGCGCGATAAACTCCGTCATCGAAGCGTGGAGCTGCACGTGTGGCACGTTGCATTGCGGCACGCGTCATCGCCTCGACGGTTGGGACCCGAGGATAATGCCGGCGGAAATGACACTCAGGTCGTTCCTGGGGACCGCCGTCAAAGGTGCGTCTGCACAACTTCATATCAACAGCTTCATTCAGGGAATGTATTACGCGCTGCTCTGCAGCGGGGACTAGAGGCGTGAAAGGCGACGCCCAGCCCCCTAATTACCGGTTCGAACAGGAGGGCGCACCGCGATGAAACGAATTCGATGTGTTCCTTTGCTCTGCTCCTCCGCTGTGCTGCCCGCGCAGATGGTCGATGCCGTGGTTCGTCGCCATTGCCTGCAGGCTCTTATCGCGGCCGGCGCCGGCTGGGCTGCGCCGGCTCGGCGCCAATGGAAGAATCAGTTGGTGCTCCGCATTCTGGCTTTGGCTGCCGCGGCGGTACGAATCGCGATGGATTCCGGCGCCGCTCCTGTGACGCCGCCGGCCGCCGCTGTCGCCGGGATTCTGGACGGGCTACCCGGCGCAAAGACGCTCCTTGACACCATACTAGCGATGCTGAACCTCAATCTCCTTCAGTCCATCCTGGAGGAGTCCGTCCGCCGGATTGACGGCCGCACCGAGCTTCCACGCCGCGAGTTGAAACTCGCCCTAGTCGCCTTTACAGAGGTTTGCTCCCCTGTCGATTTCCAGGCCAGAGAGTGCTGGTGCGGGTCGTGGATTATAGGGGGTGAAGTGGAGTGTCAGTTTTGCAAAGAACCGGTTCCAGACAAGAAAGGCACAACAGTTTGGAAGAAAGAGTACTTCAGCGAGTCCCAGTTGGAAGCGATGATCGAAGAGCACCCGGAGGTTGAGCAGGAACTCAAGGCCCTTGCGGAGAGCGGAGTCAGAATACCCAAATACATGGACCCGTACGAATACATGGTTGCGGCCGAGGGCGGGGAATTCAGCGGAGAGGGAATATAGTTCTATGGGTGAGTCAAGCGGATTGAATTACTCGGAGCTCGCCGGCCGCGCGTTGGACGAGGCGATGGCGCTGCTCGCCGAGGTGGAATTCGACGCTGTGCATGGCGCCTACCGGCAAGGCAAGCTGACGGCCGTATCGGTCGCGGTCGAGCCCGCCGATGAGGCCGGAGTCTGTCATATTCGCGTGATGTGCCACGATCCCGGCCATCTGGGGATCGATTGGGACGGGCTGCCGCTGATTCTCGTGGACAAGGAGACTGGGGAAGAACGGCTGGGTTTCCTGGATTCCCGCGGGCGCGGGGTTTTCGCGGTCTCGGCTGGGAGCCAAACCTTGTTTCGTTTTGCGGGCATCGATCATGGGAGTCTTGCATCGGTGGGTGTGCCTGCGAGTTTCTTTGCAGACGCCAACTTTGCTGTCGCGGCGCCGGTCTGGAACGTTCAGGGGCTATCTCGCGATCGGACCCTCTCCGCGGTCGCAGAGCTAGTAGGCCTGGACGAAGTGCGCATCTCCGTTATAGCCAACTCACCGGAGATGCGGAACGCGACTGTGCAAGTGGTTTTGCGGTCTGCTAGCGATCCATCCGACATTTGGGTCAAGACGAAGCTTGAGCTGGATCTTAACGAGGGAATGCTGGGAAGCTGGTCGGGCCGAACCAGAGATGGAGAACTACAGAACCGTACAACGGCGGCAAACCTCGTCGTATTTGCGTGCAAGTAAGCGTGAGGTTCTTATGGCTCTTAGGGGTGTGCCGCAGGGGGTTGGGGTGGGATCTCCGCTGGTTCGACTATGGTGCGGCTATTACAACGGCGCCGGAACCCCTTTGTATCTGGACGTAGATGTTTTTCCTGCGGATGGGGACGCGATTCTTCGTCCCGATATTGACGCGATCTCGAAAATCGATTTCAAAGAAACGATCAGGCTCGCATCCCGCTATGTGCGCTGGGTCATCGGCTGGCCGGAGAACGAAACATTTGAGATCGCGTTTATTCCGATTGCTCCGGACGCATATCCACGCCCCGGCTCGTTTAAGGGCACATCACACTTCGGCGCAGTGACGATGGGGCTGGCACAGGCCGTCGCACGCAGGCATCCCCAGTGCGTCCGTTCCGGTGCGCAAAGGCTCCTGCACATCCTCGACTCGGTTTGCCTCGACCGTGTGGCAGTGTGCGCTACATCCGCTGAAGATGCTGGGGATTTTAAGCCCGTGGAGTGCATCGGCAATAAGCTGGAGTCTTTCTGCCTTCCCGAAGTTCCGCGGCCGGCAGTTTCCGTGGTTGCCCTCAATGAGGATCTGGATAAGCGGTGCGGCAAGGATTACGGGTATGCCTCGCAGAAAGATCCGGATTTCTACCATCCCCAAAATGGTGGCGAAGCTCTCCCCATTCTCCGCGCCCGCGATCCCATTGAGGCCTTTCTGCGCCTGTGGGACGGGCAGGCCGGCGCCCTTGTGGGGCGGTTATGAAGCCAATTCCTGGGGCTGCGGCCTGCTTTGTGAATGTCGCGGTGTTTTTGCTCTCTGTCAGCAACCTTGCGCGCCTGCTGCTGTTGCTGACAACTGTGGCGGCGTGGTGGTATCTCTCCGACTACTACTTTGCTCCCTGGCCGTGGTGGATGGACCGGTATGCCTTCATGGTGTGCTCGTTCTTCGTGTTTCTGGTCATGACTGCGGCCATTTTCTGGCTTGGCATCCGTACACGGGCACGGAGAAGTACGCCGCCGTTCGATCTCCTCAAGGCGAAGCCGGGGCCCGGCGTCGAGCTTGCCGTTGGCCGGTGGTGCGAGCTGCTGCGCACCATCGCCGGGTTTCATGGGGGCTCTGGGCAGAGTACTGGACGTGGTATCGTCTCCGCCTTGAAGGCATTGGAAATCCCGGCGAAATGACGACGGCGCGGAGAAAAGGCGAACGCGTTTAACGAGAACCTTCTGGAAAAGCTGCGCGCGCTGCCCGGTGTGCGTGGGGTTGCCCTGGGTTTGACACCGCCCTGGAGAAGGATATGGCGGCGACGATGTTTTCACGATCAAGGAACATCCTGTGCTGAAACCCGGCGCGTGGTTGCCCGACGCTCTCACACGCTGGGCCGATCCAGGATATTTCAGCGCGTTGCAGATTCCTTTGCTGAAGGGGCGTTTTTTCACCAGCGATGACCGTTTGGACCAATCAAAGAAGGTCATCATCAGCCGTGAGCTTGCCCGGCAATATTTTCCTGGCGAAGATCCGGTAGGCAAGTCGATTCACGTGCCCGCGTACAAAGACACCGACTACCAAATTGTTGGCGTGGTCGGCGACACGCTCTGGCTGGTCGGTGAGCCAGTGATGGCAACCATGTATTTTCCGATGCTGGTTGGAGATATTGACAACGGTAATTCGCTCGCGATTCGCACGGACTTCGATTCGTTGGCAATTTCGATTCCAGTGCAAAAGGAGATTGCCTCGCTCGATC
>CAWBIG010000131.1:0-11909 GCA_963788435.1 uncultured Acidobacteriota bacterium
GCGTACGCCGAGGTCGAGCAGCGTTCTGACTGGGGACTATCTCCGTCCGGCCGCGATTGCCGCTGGGGTCAAACTCAAGCCGGGACAGCGGTTTGGTTTCCACAACTTCCGCCACGGGCTGGCAAGCTGGCTGGTGAACCAGGGGACGGATGTCAAGACAGTGCAGGGGCTTCTCCGCCACTCGAATGTCAAGACAACGCTTGGCCTGTACACTCACCAAGTGAATTCGTCGATGCTGGCTGCTCAGGACTCAATGATGCGGGCGTTGCAGCCCGGATCGCAAACCGTTCAGTAGCCTAATAGGGGACTCGAAAACGGAGGCAGGTTACGTTTTGCAGGTGATAAACCGGATGGTCTTCCACGTAAGTTATTGATTTATTTGGTGGACCTGATCGGGATCGAACCGATGACCTCTTCCATGCCATGGAAGCGCGCTCCCAGCTGCGCCACAGGCCCACTCTGGTGGGGAGACAACAGCCCTTATTCTCGCTGTTGCACCCAGTTTCGTCAATTCCGCCACGTCCACCCTGAGAGCAACTCCCAATTGCTACAGTGATACAGTGAACGGAAGCCAGTCTCTCCGGAGGCCCTCCATTGAACGCTGCCGTCGTCAACGTCCTGGGCCAGCCGCCCAAGTATCAATCCTTCCCTGAACCTGATCCCGGTCCTGGCGAAGTTCTCATCCATGTCCGCGCCGCCGGCTTGCATCCGATCGTCAAAGGTTTGGCTAGCGGCACCCATTATGCATCCGGCGGACAGCTCCCCATGGTTCCTGGCGTGGACGGCATCGGCATTCGCGATGACGACGGTTCGCGTGTCTATTTTGGTTTCGCCCGGCGCCCCTTCGGCACCATGTCGGAGCGCACCGTTGTGCCGCTAAACAGGTGCATTCCTATCCCCGAGAATCTCGATGACGCGGTCGCCGCGGCCATTCCCAATCCCGGAATGTCGGCCTGGCTCTCCATCCGAGATCGTGCCGGCCTCCTTCCCTGCGAAACCATCCTCATCAACGGCGCCACCGGCGTGGCCGGCCGCATGGCCGTCCAGGTCGCACGCCACTTGGGCGCAAAGCGAGTCATCGGATCCGGCCGCAATCTCGATTCCCTTCACGCCGCCAAGCTCGACGCCATCATTCCCCTCGACCAGCCCGAAGACGAGATTCGTAAAGCCCTTGCCCCCGAGATCGAGCAAGGCATCGACGTCATCGTCGACTACCTCTGGGGCCGGCCCACCGAACTCATTCTCGAGACCCTCGCAAAAGGCTTCCGGCCCGACAAGGCGCGTTCCATCCGCATGATCGAAATCGGCGAATCCGCCGGCAGAACCATCACCCTTCCCGGCGCCACCCTCCGCAGTATGGACTTGAAGCTCCTCGGCAGCGGATTCGGCGCTGTGCCTCTCGACCGCATCCTCGACGCCATTCCAACATTTTTCTCCATGGCCGCCAAAGGCATCCTCACCATCGACGTCGACCGTATCCCCCTGCGCAACGTCGAATCGGCCTGGACACGCAAAACCGAAGGCCGCCGCATAGTCTTCGTCCCCTGATCGTTCCCTGTTCCTTGCTCCCTGTTCCCTGTTCCCTTGTTCCCGTCTTCCGGGAACACTTTGCCCCCTATCCGGTGTCTAAGCAAATAGGTATGCGGGTAAATGCGGGAGTCAGCGCTGGATCGACTCCCGCGAACCCGCAGCGAGTAGCTGGGTAATAGTGTCGACCATGCGGACAAAGGTGACCGCGGTCACCCGTCCGAGACGCCAAACCTGGCCGATTTAGAGTAACGTGGGAGGGTGCGGGTTGCAGACGGATCTTGCCATGGGTAACTTAGCCAGCGCGTTGTCGCTTCAGACAGAGGAGGCGGCCCTCCTGGTCGAGTTGCGCGCAGGTTCCGAGCAGGCCTTCGCCTGGCTCATCGCCCGATACCACCAGCCCATCTATTCTCTCCTCGCGCGCACCGTGCACAATCGTGCCGATGCCGCGGACCTCACCCAAGAAGTCTTCGTCAAGATCTTCCGCGGGGTGCGCAATTTCCACGGCGAGTCGAGCTTGCGCACGTGGATTTACCGGATCGCGTTGCGGGAAGCATCCAACCAGCGGCGCTGGTGGGTGCGTCACCGGCAGCAGGAAGTACCCATCGAGCAGGAGATCAATGAGAGCGGAAACTCCGCTCCCATCCGGCTGAAAGAGTTGCTGGTTGATCCTCAAGAATCTCCGTTCGATGCCGCCGTGCATGCGGAAATCCGTGCACGCGTCGAAGCCGCGCTGGCTCAGGTGCCGGAACCCTTCCGCACCACTCTCATCCTGCGCGACATCGAGGGTTTCGTTTACGAGGAAGTGGCGGAGATGCAAGGCATAAATCTGGGAACGGTCAAATCGCGGCTGGTGCGCGGACGCGCCTGCCTCAGGGCCATCCTGACCGCCCAGATTCGGCAACACCCCGCCCCTGCCCACGACGCGCTCCGACTGCCCCTTGGAGAGGAGGCAAGATGAACGGCTGCAGTGATGTGCAGACAAGATTCAGTGAGTACCTCGACGGCCGTCTTACCGGGCTCGAGATGCAGCAGGTTTCAGCCCACCTCGGCTCATGCTCTGGATGCGCCAGGGAGTGGGCGGGCTTGCGCCAGACGCAGTCCGCGCTTTCCATGCTCGGTCCCGTCGCTGAGCCCGAGGACCTGCTCCTGCGCATCCGCGTAGCCGTCAGCCACGAGCGCGCCCGCCGCGCCCGCAATCCCCTTCAGGCTCTGAATCTCGCGCTGGCGCAACACCATCGGCCCCTTCCTGCTTCAGGCGACTGCCGGCTTAGCCTCCGCCGTGCTCCTCATCGGCACCGTCGTGGTGCTCATCGGCATCGTTGCCCAGCCCAAGCCCGTGCAGGCCGGCGATGAACCCCTCGGCCAGGCCACCGCGCCCCATTACCAATATTCCATCACCGGTACCGGCGACGATGACATGGCAGCCCTGCCCGGTCCGCTGGTGGTTGAGGCCTACATCAACACCGACGGCAAGGTCTACGACTTCAACATCGTTTCCGGACCCAACGACGCCTCCACTCGCTCCCAGGTCGAAAACCTCCTCCTCGAGGATCGCTTCGAGCCTGCCACTTTCTGGGGCCAGCCCGTAAACGGCATCATCGTCCTCAACTTCGCCGGCGTCTCCGTCCGCGGTTGAACCTGCGGCTGCACCGCCATGAACATTGGGTGCCCCATCCATTTCGCGTCTTTTGCCAAATGGGTGGAAACATCACCGCTCGTTCTTCCAGAACCCGGCTCCCATTAGGCAGAGAGCACTCATGGGCCGAATCACCTCACTCCTCTTCGCGCTCACGTTAGCGGCGCCCGTCTCTGCTCAAACCCGCCTCACGGTCCGCCAGCTTGAGAGCTTTCTGCTGAATCGAGACACTCAAAAGCAGTCCGATGCCACCATCGCCAGAGAATTGGCTTCCTTCCAGCTCACCGAGCAGCTCACCGAAGCGAGCCTCTCCAATTTCGCCTCCAGGCTGCGCATCGGACCGCAATCCGCGGAGCAGTTGGAAGTCATCGCGGCCGCCTCCGTCTTCGAGCCGCCGCCGGCGGCGGAGGTGGATTCCCAACCTCCTCCCGACTCGGTCGAGCAGAATCGAATCCTGCAGTCAGCCCGCGAGTACGCCAGCTCAACTGCCCTGCGCCTGCCCGACTTCCTCGCCCTTCGATCCACCCGTTCCTACAACAACACTCCACAACTCACAGGCAGGAATCACAAGGCCGCGATGTGGATGCATTTCGTCGGCGCTTACCGGCGCCAGGTCTCGGTCCGCGCCGGACAGGAGGTCTCTCTTCCCGATGCATCCGGTGAAGACTCCGGGAACAGCGACGCGGAAGGCTTGACCACCTGGGGCGAATTTGGTCCTCTCCTCGTCACCGTCCTCGAGGATGCGCAGTCAGGATCTATCAAGTGGAGCCGCTGGCAGAACGACGCCGAGGGCCTTCGCCTTGCCGTATTTCGCTTCACCGTCCCCAGGTCCGCCTCCCACGACCTCATCGACCTATGCTGTTACTTCACATTCCGCGATAGACCGGCCTACCATGGCGATCTCTACATCGACCCAGCCTCCGGCACCATCCTCCAGATCACTCTCGACGCCGACCTGCCCTCGGATGCGCCCATGGTCGCGTCAAGGCTCGCGGTTCAATACGCCCCGGTTGAGATCGGTGGCAAGACCTACATCTGCCCGGTTCGCGGAACCGCGGTCAGCGTCGTTCACGACCGCGAACTCGAGCTTCTGATCGGAGCCGGCCCGGAGCGATTCGTCAACCTGGTGTCCTTCACCAATTACCACAAGTTTGTCTCCACATCGCGCATCCTCACGGACAAATGAATGCGCGATTCCGCTCCGCTCCCGTACAATTTCACGGGAATCCGGAGCCGTCTTCCGGACCCGGGAGAGGTCAAAACAAAGTGAGTCGACAGAAGGTTGTGGTCCTCGGAGCCGGCCGCGTGGGCAAAGTCATCGCATCTGACCTGTCCGGGGAGTTTGACGTCACCTCCGCGGACATGAGCCAGGATGCGCTCGCATCTCTTTCCTCGTGTTATCCGATCAAAACACAGGTCGCTGATCTCGGCAGCCCCCAGGCCGTTGCCGATGCTACCGAGCCGGCCGATCTCGTCATCTGCGCCGTGCCCGGGTTCATGGGCTTCAACACGCTCAAGACCATCCTCGAGCGCGGCAAGAACGTTGTCGACATCTCCTTTTTTGCCGAGGACGCCTTCGCGCTGGATGAGCTCGCCCGCAGCCGCAGCGTCATTGCCGCGGTCGATTGCGGCGTCGCTCCGGGCACTCCCGACTACCTCGCCGGCCAGCTCGTGAACGAAATGCAGATCGACGATTTCGAATTCCAGATCGGCGGCCTGCACTTCCATCGCTCCGGACCCGAGCAATATCTGCCCACGTTTTCGCCCACCGATGTGTGGGAGGAATACACCCGCCCCGCGCGCTACGTAAGAGGCGGAAAGCTCATCACCATGCCTCCGCTCTCTGAGCCGGAACTGGCCGACTTCCGCATCGGCGGCCACGAGTTGACGCTGGAGGCCTTCAACACCGACGGCCTGCGCTCGCTCATCACCACCATGAAGGGCCGCATCCCGAACATGCGGGAAAAGACCCTTCGCTTCCCCGGCCACATCGCCTGGATCCAGCGCCTGCAGGAGACCGGCGAGACGTGGGTGCCGGAACAATGGACGCCGCGCGAAGACGAGGACGAATTCACCATCATGCGCATCCATTTCCGCGGCTCCCAGAACGGAAAACTCAGGAAGATCGCCTACACTATGTTCGTCACCTGGGACCCGGAGACCGGAATGAGTTCCATGTCGCGGGCCACCGGCTATTCGTGTACCGGCGTGGCGCGCTGTGTCCTCGATGGCTCCTACACGCGCAAAGGCATTTCTCCGCCCTCCTACATCGGCGGAGCGCCCGGCTGCGCCGACCGCATCTTTGCCCACTTGAAAGCTCGCGGCATCCTTTTCGAGAGGGAGGATGATGCGCAGGCCTGACCGGGAGCGTTCCCACGCGAAATAAAAAACGGCGATGTCTTTTGGATCGAAAGAGATGCGGGCAAAAACTGCACAGTTTTGCGCGCTTGTTCTCCGGACCCCATTTCATTGGCGTTCTGCTTTCCCCGCCCAATGAAAACGGCCGCGATGGATCGCGGGCGGAGTACTTTCAACTGTTTACGGTATAGCACCCAGATAATTTAATACTGATGTTGCTGCCAACTGTTTTTCCTCTTACATTTCAAAGGATTAATTTATTTTTCCACAGAGTGTGGAGCTTGACAGCCCGCGTTCAGCGTCACGGATTGTCGCAAAAACGGTGCAGAGATAGAGCGGCGAGTTAGCGTGGCTCCGCTACGTGGCGCTTCCATCGCGAGGAAAGAACCTTTCCCAGCAGCCCGGCCTCATCCGCAAGCCCGTGTTGAGCGGTGAGGTGGATCACAGGATCTTTATATGAGAGGCAAAAAACGTGAGACGATCCGGGCCGAGTTGTTGCACCCGTCTGAGACGATCCGGGGGTAGTTGCACGGGAAGATGAGGGAGCACGGGCGGTCCAGAGGGCAAAAGCGGCCGCCGAGGGTGGGAATACTGAAGTGTGGACTTGAGTATTGCGGCCTGAACGGGTGCAGCCAGTGGGACGCCCACCGGCAAAGAACCGGTGGTAGATTTCGGGCAATCCAATGGTCATTCTTGTCTTTCGTGGACAAAGGCGGCGAGTTGGCGTCGCATCGCGACGTTGCAGGTTGGCAGGTTCGCGAACACCTCCCGTTGTCCCGGAGACACTGAAGCCCACTCCGTTTCGAGGAGCGATCTGTGGCACGATTCGGTCCCTGCTTCTCTCCGTTTGACCCATCGGTCGCGTCTAACTACCATTCAGGCAGGATTCTTTTCATGCCGTGTCTTCATCTCCGCGCCGCCACTCCGCTTGCCGCCCTCGCTTGTCTCTGCCTCCATCCACTTGCCGGCGCGCAACAGTCCTCCTCCAGTTCGCAGCAGCCCTATTCCTCCAGCTCGCAGGAATCTGTTCCCAACCAAGGGCAGCCGCAGGAGAGATCGCCCGCACTCGATCCTGCCGGCCCAACTATCGAGCTGATCCCCGCCGAACCGCTCTTCGTGGTCGCTTCGGCACTCAATGTCTGCGGCTATGACGAGGGACTGGCGGAGAGCTCGCCCGTCCGCGCCCACATCCGGGATGAATTGAACCAGGCCTTCACCCGCAGCGAGGATGCCCGCAAATCGCGCGACGCGCTCTGCCTCTACATTGCCCAACACCGCCTCACCGGGACCGAGGAGGACATCTCCCAGTACATCTCACTGGCCCTGTATCTGACTTCGCCGCCGGAGGAGATGGAGTCCATCACCGATCTCTCCCAGATGCCGCCTGACGCTACGGCCGTGTTCGATATCGTTCCCCTGCTCAACGCCTTCGTCAAGGCCACGGATCTGCACGGCATCTGGCTGGCTGCCAAGCACACTTACGACGAGCTGCTCGACCAGCTTCACGATCCCCTCTCGCATATGATTGTGAGCACCAACCTTTATCTGAAGCAGCCGGCGGAAACCTACAGCGGACGGCGCTTCATCGTGTTGATGGAGCCGATGCTCTCACCGCTTACCGTCAACGCCCGCATCTACGGCTCCGATTACGTCGTCGTGGTCTCGCCGCATAACGGGCAAATCCCGTTGAATGACGTCCGCCACACCTACCTGCACTACACCATCGAACCGCTTTTGTACGCGCGCTCCAACGCGATCGACCGGATGCAGCCGGTTATGAAGGCGATCCGCGAGGCTCCCGTTGCCTATCGCTACCGCTCCGACGTGGTGCCGCTGACAGTGGAGTGCCTGATCAAGGCCATCGAGGCGCGCACCCTGGGCACCGGCATCCCGAACTATAAGCTTCCCGCCGGCGTTCCCCGCTCCGATATGCCCAAATACCAGCATGAGCAGCAGCAGGTGGAACAGAAACAGGAGGCCGTGCGCCAGGCCCTGGTCCATCACGACATGACCCAGGGCTTCGTCCTGACCGAGTATTTCTACGATGAGCTGGTTCAATTCGAGAAAGATCCCGCGAGCCTGAGCGACACCATCGGCGAGATGGTTTATGCCATGGATGTTGACCAGCAGGTGAACCGGGCCAAACACATCCAGTTTGACGCCCAGGCCGACGAGGACGTGCTGGTTCAGCCCAAACCGCACAAACTGGAGGGACTTGACCTGGCCGAGTTCAAGCTCGCGACCGGGGATGTGAAGGGAGCTGCGGCGCTTGCAAACCAGGCCCTGACAGATAAATCCAGCAACGTGCAGTCGGTGGCGAATGCCGCCCGCGCCAATTTCATTCTTGCCCGGGTGGCCGCGATGACCGGCCATCCGGACGATTCCATTGACCGCTTTCAGGAGACGCTGGCCACGAGCAAGGACCCGCGCCTGATCTCGTGGTCGCATATTTACCTGGGCCGCATGCTGGACCTGGACTGCAAGCGCGACGCCGCGGTGGCGGAGTACAAGCTGGCTTACGACCATCGCGATGGCCAGCAGGACACGCGCCTGGCCGCCGAACGCGGCCTCAAAACCGCTTACGCCGTCAACGGTCACAGTTGCCAGCAGGACGACGCCGACGAGGCGCCGGCAGCGGCGCCGGCCAATCCGGCGGCCGCGACCACTGCGCCTGCTGCAAAGCCGCAGTGAGGCAGGGAACAAAGAGCAGGGAGTAGGGAGTAGGCAACAGGGAACAGGGAACAGGCGTCCGCGTGTACGCCGCGGCCGGGTAGTGTCCTAAATTAGGACACTGTCCGCAGTCGAGCCTTCTCATACTTGCGAGCCCTCGAGGTGTCTAATATAAGTCAGGCACCGTGCAAGTTGGCTGGAGGGTTGGTAGCGGACGGGCCATCACGACTATTTTTGCCATGGAAACACCTCTCAGCGAACTGGAATCGGCACTCGGGTACAGCTTTGCGCGCCCGGAGTTGCTGTTGTGCGCGCTCACCCACCGATCGCTGGTGAATGAGCAACATTCCGAGGGCGCCGATCCCGCTGCCAATGAGCGGCTGGAGTTTCTGGGCGACGCGGTCCTCGGCCTGGTGGTGGCCGAAGCGCTGTTTCTCCGCTATCCCGGCTGGCGCGAGGGGGATTTAACGCGGGTGCGGGCCCAGCTGGTGAGCCGCCAGCACATGGCCGAAGTGGGTGCGTTGATCGGCCTGGGCCGGCACATTCTTCTGAGCCGCGGCGAAGACCGCTCCGGGCTCCGGCGCAGATCCACCGTGCTCTCAAACACGCTGGAAGCCGTTCTGGGCGCGATGTTTCTCGACGGCGGCCTCGACCCTGTGCGCGCGTTTGTGGACGCCCAGGTAATTGGCAACGCCGCGGAGCATTTCGCCACCGAGCTGGAGAGCGGCGCCGCACTTGGCAATTACAAATCGGCGCTGCAGGAACACCTGCAGGCCACCCGCGCCGGCACGCCGGTATACCGGCTCAAGCATGAGAGCGGGCCCGACCACCGCAAGCGCTTTATGGTGGAAGTGCGGCTGAAGCCGGCACTCGGCGAGCCGGTTAAGCCCCTGGCCCGCGGCCTGGGCAGAACCAAAAAGCTGGCCGAGCAGGATGCGGCGCGCCGGGCACTGGCGCGGCTGACGAGCACGGCCGCAGCCACCCACGCCATGGAGGAGCCGGCCACCGAATGACTACCCCCGTTCAGCCGGTGTTGCCCCACGAGAGCGCCTTTGGCCGCCTGCGCCCTCACCTGCCTACGGTTCCGGAAGCGCTGGCGTCGCTGCTGCGTACCATCACCGTGGCGCTGTTCGTGCTCACGTTCCTATTCCAGCCGTTCCTGATCCCGTCAGAGAGCATGGAGCGCACGCTGCTGGTGGGCGACTTCCTGCTGGTGAACAAGCAGATTTTTGCACCGTCAGACCGGATTGCCCGGCTGATGCTGCCCTACCGCAGCGTGGAGCGCGGGGATATCGTTGTCTTCCACCACGCCGATCCGGCGGCGCCCATGCTCATCAAGCGCGTGGTGGGCATACCCGGGGACCGGCTCCGCATCGAGGATGGCCGCGTGACTGTGAACGGCGAAACGCTCAACGAGCCTTACGCTGTGTTTGAGCCGGCCGGCGCCAATCCGTTCCGCGACAACTTTCCCGCCCGCGTGTACACCGATCCCAACATCAATCCGGATTGGTGGCAGGAGATGCAGACGCTGACCAAAGACGGCGATCTGGTGGTCCCTGGGGGCCAATACTTCATGCTGGGCGACAACCGCAATCACTCCGACGATTCCCGCTTCTGGGGGCTGGTTCCGCGCCAGGCGATCATCGCGCGCCCGCTGGTGATCTACTTCTCGCTGCGCCGCCCCTCGGGCACGGATGTGGAGCAGGCGTCGGATGATAAACTCAAGCACGACAGCGAACTTTCAGCACGCCTGGTTGGATTTGCGCGCTGGAAGCGGATTTTCCGCGTGGTGCATTGAGGCCACAAGCGAGCAGGAACGCTGCCACCGAAAACCGCCCGATGCCGAAGACCACCACGAAAGAAGCTCTGCCCGCCGAACCCGCCGCCGCGCGCGTGGAAGAAACCCCGTTTGAAGCCGCGGCCAGCATCTGCTCGGTATTTGTGGTGGGCCTGTTCATCCTGACCTTCCTGGCGCAGAACTTCGTCATCCCATCCGGATCGATGGAGAACACGTTGCTGATCGGCGACCACCTGGTGGTGGACCGCGTGACTTTTGCGCCGCCGGCCCGTTGGATGCCGCTCGTTCACTATCGCGATCCCCGGCGCGGCGACATTGTGGTCTTTATCAAGCCGGTGCCGGACGACGTGAACGGCGAACCGCAGTATCTTTACCTGGTGAAGCGCTGCATCGGCGTGCCCGGCGACCACATCCACCTTCATGAAGGCATTGTGTACGTGAACGGCGTGGCCCAGCCGCTGCCTCCGCAGGGCCGGAACATGCCCGCCGGCGATCCCATCTTCCTGGACGAGTTTCCGGTGATTCCGCCGAGCGTGGAAATGGGCGCAACGGAGTCGTGGTCCATCGAGGAGCCCAGCCACGTGGTCAACGGCGACCTGGTTGTCCCGCCGGACAGGTACTTCATGATGGGCGACAACCGCCATAATTCGCTGGATTCGCGCTACTGGGGATTTGTTCCGCGGGCAAATATCATCGGGCGCCCGCTGTTCAACTACTGGTCGTTCAAGACACCGGATGACGAGTACGACAAAACCGGGATCGGCAGCAAGATCCGCTGGCTGGGCCACGTGGCCTTGCACTTCTTCACCGATACGCGCTGGAGCCGGACGTTCACGCGGACGAAGTAATTGGACGTAGCAGAACCTGGATGCAATGACAAAGAGCTCCGCCACTCCGGCCGCCGGACCCGCCGAACAGCGGGTTGAAGAGACTCCGTTTGAAGCGGCTGCGGGCTTTTGCTCAGTGCTGGTGGTTGGCCTCTTTATCCTCACCTTCCTTGCGCAGAACATGGTCATCCCGTCGGGCTCAATGGAAGACACGCTGCTGGTGGGCGATCACCTGGTGGTGGACCGCACCACCTTTGCACCGCCGGCGAACTGGATGCCCCTGGTGCATTACCGCGAACCGCGCCGCGGCGACATCGTGGTCTTCATCAAGCCTGTGGCGGACGACGTAAACGGCGAGCAGGTATATCAGGATCTGGTCAAGCGCTGCGTGGGTGTTCCTGGCGACCACATCCACCTCCACGAAGGAATCGTGTATGTCAACGGCGTGGCGCAGCCGCTGGCGCCGACGGGCAAGATGACGCCCACCTTCGACCAGGTCTTCCTCGACGAGTTTCCCGCGGTAACTCCCATCTCCCAGCCCGGCAATTTCATCCCGGAATCCTGGGAAGTGGATTTTCATAATCATGTGGCGAACGGCGATCTGGTAGTCCCGGCGGGCATGTACTTCATGATGGGCGACAACCGCCATAACAGCGCCGACTCGCGGTTCTGGGGCTTTGTGCCGCGAGAGAACATCGTGGGCCGGCCGCTGTTCAATTACTGGTCGTTTACGGCGACGCAGCAACAGATGGAGCAGACGGGCTTTCGCGCGCGGATTGCGTGGATGGGCCACGTGGCGCTGCACTTCTTCAGCGATACGCGCTGGAGCCGGACGTTCAAGCGGGTCCGCTGATCCGGATACCATAATAGAGATTGAAGTCGCGCACGGAATCGCCGGCTATGCGCGAGAACGAGGTGCTCCGATGGCTTCCACTCCTGTCACTTCCCTGCCCCTGAAGTTTCTTGAAGACCGCTGGAACGATTCCCTGGCCGAGACGCTGGACCAGGGAGAACTGCTCCGGTATCGCTCTAACCTGCTGGGCTCCGACCTGCGCATCACCAACTTTGCCGGCGGCAACACCAGCTCGAA
>CAWBIG010000132.1:0-13292 GCA_963788435.1 uncultured Acidobacteriota bacterium
GAAAAATTTGATCGTTCGAAGCCGCACGTGAACGTGGGAACGATTGGTCACATTGATCACGGCAAGACGACGCTGACGGCAGCGATCACGAAGGTGCTGCAGAAGCACAACCCGAAGAATGTGTTCCGCTCGTTCGACTCGATCGACAACGCGCCGGAAGAGCGGGAGCGCGGGATTACGATTGCGACGGCGCACGTGGAATACGAGACGGCGAACCGGCACTACGCGCACGTGGATTGCCCCGGTCACGCCGACTACATCAAGAACATGATTACGGGCGCGGCGCAGATGGACGGCGCGATTCTTGTCGTTGCCGCTACCGATGGCCCCATGCCGCAGACCAAGGAGCACGTGCTTTTGGCGCGGCAGGTGGGCGTGCCCTCGGTGCTGGTGTTTCTGAACAAGTGCGATGCGGTCGAAGACGAGGAGCTGATCGAGCTGGTGGAGTTGGAGGTGCGCGAGCTGCTGGCCAAGTACCAGTTTCCGGACGACGCGCCGGTAATCCGCGGCTCGGCATTGGGCGCGCTGAACGGCGAGGCCAAGTGGGAGGCGAAGATCGACGAGCTGATGGCGGCGGTGGACAGTTATGTGCCGCGTCCGGACCGCGCCGTCGACCAGCCATTCCTGATGCCGATTGAAGATATTTTCTCGATCTCGGGCCGCGGCACCGTGGTCACGGGTCGCATCGAGCGCGGCAAGGTGAAGGTGGGCGAGGACGTGGAGATCGTGGGATTCCGCGAGACGCGCAAGACGGTGTGCACGGGCGTGGAAATGTTCAAGAAGCAGTTGGACGAGGGCATGGCGGGCGACAACGCCGGGATCCTGCTGCGCGGCACGGCGAAGGAAGATGTGGAACGCGGGATGGTGTTGGCCAAGCCGGGATCGATTACGCCGCACACCACGTTCAAGGGCACTGTGTACGTGTTGAGCAAGGAAGAGGGCGGGCGTCACACGCCGTTTTTCAAGGGCTACCGGCCGCAATTCTATTTCCGGACGACCGATGTGACCGGGGTGGCGGAGTTGCCGGCGGGCACCGAGATGGTGATGCCGGGCGACAACGTGGAGCTGCAGATTGAGCTGATCACGCCGGTGGCAATGGAAAAGGGATTGCGGTTCGCGATTCGCGAAGGCGGCCGCACCGTGGGCGCGGGCGCGATCTCGGAGATTATCAAGTAACAGTGGTCAGGGATCAGTGCTCAGTGGTCAGTAATGAGTCGAAGCGACCACTGAGCAAAACGAACTACGAACTAAGAACTAAGAACTGTGAAATTGGAGCCGGCGAAGAGGAAGCGAAGCGCCGAATCGGTTAGGATAAGAAGATGCGGGAAATTGTGACATTGCAGTGCACGGAATGCAAGGAGCGGAACTACTCGACGACCAAGAACAAGAAGACGACCACGGGGCGTCTGGAGTTCAAGAAGTTCTGTAACCGCTGCCGCAAGCATCAGGTGCACAAAGAAACCAAGTGATCGGTGGTCAGTGATCAGGGATCAGATCCGATTCGGGCGCGAGCCGGGAACATTTGACCACTGAGCACTGAACACTGGCCACTCGTATTCAGGGGCGTAAGCTCAACGGCTAAACTGCCGGTCTCCAAAACCGGACTTGGGGGTTCGAATCCCTCCGCCCCTGCCAGAATTAGGGAATAGGGAGAAGGGAAAATGGAGTAGAAGGCGGAAGTCGAATCGCCGGATCTCCAGTCCCGATCCCTGGCAAAGGAAAACAGTAGTATGGCAACAAAGGCATCCGTGATGAAGGAAGACCGATCGGCGCCGCTGAAGCGGCAGGAACCCAGCGCTCTAGGGAATCTCGGTGGCGGCATCACCGGTTCATGGGGCAAGATGACGCAATTTCTGAGCGACGTGCGCTCAGAAATGAAGAAGGTTGTGGTTCCGAGCCGAAAGGAAGTGGAATCGACGACCACGGTGGTCATCATCACCGTTTTCCTGTTCGGTCTGTTTTTCTTCGCGGTGGATAAGGTATTCAGCGTGGCCATAGGACAGATCCTTCAACGCCTGGGCGCGCAGTGATGAAAGCGGCCGGACGAAGCGAGAGCACGATGGCAGAAGAGATGGCACAACCCGACGAGCAGCCGCAAGGCCAGCAGCCCGATGGGCAAACGCCCGAGGGGCAGCAGCCGGAGGCTCAGCCGGTGCGCAATGAGCGCTTCAAGTGGTACATCCTGCACGCGTACTCGGGGTTCGAGCGCAAGGTGCGGGAGTCGATCGCGAGCCGCGTGGAGGCTTTCGGGCTGAAGGACAAGGTGGGCCGGGTCATGATCCCCACCGAGCCCGTAACGGAGATTGTGAACGGCAAGAAGCGGACGGTGGAACGCGTGTTCCTGCCTGGGTACGTGCTGGTGGAGATGGACCTGGACAACAACCTGTGGCACGTGCTGAAGGAGACGCCGAAAGTGACGGGCTTCCTGGGCACGGGCGACAAGCCGGTGGCGCTGAGCGAGGAAGAGGTGAGCTCGATCCTGTTCCGCTCGGCCGAGGCCAAGGAGAAGCCGCGGTTCAAGATCAAGTTTGAAAAGAGCGAGCAGGTCCGGATTACCGAAGGACCGTTTGCCAACTTCAACGGCGTGGTGGACGAAGTGAATCTGGATCGGGAGACGCTGAAGGTCATGGTGACCATCTTCGGACGGTCCACGCCGGTGGAACTGGAGTTCGGCAAGGTGGAAAAGATTGAGTAGTTGCAGCTTCTAGCTACTAGCTTCCAGCTTCTAGCCGGTGTGTGGACCTAGCGGCCGCCGGTTTGCAAGCGAACGCTGAGGCGCAACACCAAAATTCGAATGAGAAATGACCGGCTAAGAGCTAAAAGCTAGGAGCGAATAGCTGGTTTCCAAAGGAAACACATGGCACCTCCGAAGAAGGTATCGACGTACGTCAAGCTGCAGATTGAAGCCGGGAAGGCTACTCCGGCTCCGCCTGTGGGCCCCGCGCTGGGTCAGGCGCAGGTCAACATCATGGAGTTCTGCAAGCAGTTCAACGCGCGCACGCAGAACAAGGAAATGGCAGGTCTCATCATTCCCGTGGTCATCACGGTGTTTGCGGACCGCAGCTTTGCGTTTGTGACCAAGACGCCGCCCGCCTCAATACTCCTGAAGAAGGCGGCGGGGATCGACAAAGGCTCCGGCACTCCGAACAAGGAGAAGAAGGGCAAAGTGACGGAGAAGCAGGTGCGCGAGATCGCGACCCAGAAGATGCCGGACTTGAATGCTTCCTCTGTCGAGACGGCAATCAAGAGCATCAAAGGAACGGCACGCTCCATGGGAATTGAAGTGGTGGCATAGTTTTCAACCGGGGAGTGTTGAATGGAACGGCCGCGCTGGGGCGCGGCCGTTCTGCGTTTGAGTCATACGCGGGAACCGTTCGTCCTATGAATTTCGCCGCTCGTCCTGTTTTCGCCTGAGACGGACCTTTCGCCACGAGGATCGTGTGCAGGAGGTTTTTCCATGCGGACGAGACAGATCAATTTTGGTGCGATTGCGATGCTGGTGCTTGCGGTCGCCGGCGGGGTGTTGGCGGCCCAGGCAAAGACAGAGGATGCGGCGGCGCAGGATGCGGGGAAGCATCCGGCGTTTACAGTGAAGGCCTCAGGCGAAGGGCGCGCGATCCTCATGATTCCGGGGCTGGCCTCGTCGGGGACGACGTTCGATTCTACGGTCGAGCATCTGGGCGGGCATTACCGCTGCTATGAGCTGACGCTGGCTGGATTCGCTGGCGTGCCGGCGATTCAGGGGCCGCTGTTGACCGAGGCGCGGGACGAGATTGCGGAGTACATTCGCTCGAATCACCTGGAGCGGCCGGCGATCATGGGGCACAGCCTGGGCGGCTCCGTTGCGCTGGACCTGGCGGCGCACTACCCGGAGCTGGTGGGGCCGGTCATCATTGTGGACTCGCTTCCGTTCTTTGCGGGGGCGTGGTTCGATGCGAAGACGCTGGCGGCGGCGCAGCCTACGATTGAGCAGATGCGCAAGGGCATGGGCGCGATGTCGCACGAGCAGTGGGTGGCGATGACCAAGTCGGGAGCGAGCACGAATGGGTTTGCGACCAGCGCGAAGGACCAGAAGACGCTGATCGACTGGGGTCTGGATTCGGACCAGAAGACCGTGACCGACGCCATGATTGAGCTGGTGAGCACGGACCTTCGTCCGGAGCTGAGCAAAATTGAGACGCCGGTGCTAGTGCTGGGGACGTGGATTGGGTTGCAGAGCTACGGAGTGACGAAGGAAGCGGCTACGGCATTGTTCAAGGAGCAGTATTCGGGCGTGAAGGACCTTAATTTTGCGATGGCAGATAAGTCGCGTCACTTTGTGATGTGGGACGATCCGGCGTGGTTCAATACACAGGTGGATGGATTCCTGGCGCCCCACGCGGGAGTTACAACGGCGGAGCGATAAATGAGCGCGGCGCGGATGGAACACGGAAGCGGCGGCAGGCCCAGTGGAGCGTACTGGGCGTGCCAGCTTGCGGGTTGGGGCGGCTACGGGCTTGGCTACTACCTGGCGGTGCTGGTGCCGTTCCACGCCGCGGGCCCCCAGAATATCCTGGCCGACGCGGCCTATTGCGCGACGGGGATAGTGGGCACGCATCTGCTGCGGCTGAGAATGAAGCAGCGCCGATGGAGCGAGCTGAGCTATGCAAGATTGGCGCCGCGGTTGATGGTTGGTTCGCTGCTGGTGGGGGCGTTGGCAACGGCAGCTCTGGAAGGAAGCCTGACGCTCGAAGGCCTGATGGATTGGAGCCAGGCGCGGGTTCTGCCCATCATAGGCGTCACCGTTTTCTTCAGCGCGTTCCTGGTGGCGTTGTGGCTGGCCGTTTACCTGGCGGTGCTGGCAGTGCGGCGGCGGCGCGCGGCTGAAGTGAATGCGTTGCGCGCGGAGCTGGCAGCGCGTGAGTCCAAGCTGACGTCGCTGCAACAGCAGTTGAACCCGCATTTTTTGTTCAATTGCCTGAACAGCTTGCGGGGCATGATCGACGAGGACCGCGGGCGGGCGCAGCTCATGGTGACGCGATTGGCGGAGTTGCTGCGGGCCTCGCTGCGGCAGGACGACTGTACCGCGATTCCGCTTGACGAGGAGCTGGCCACGGTGGACGCGTACCTGGAGCTCGAATCGGTGCGGCTGGAGGAGCGGCTGCGCATCCGGCGGGAGATTGAGCCGGAGGCGCGCGGTGCGCTGACGCCGCCGATGCTGGTGCAGGGCCTGGTGGAGAATGCACTGAAGCACGGAATAGCGAAGTTGCCGGAGGGTGGCGAGTTGCTTCTCCGCGCGGCCCGCGAGGGCGGGATGTTGCGGGTGGAAGTGGGCAATGCCGGCCGGCTGCGGGCGGAGAATGGGGACGGAATCGGGCTCAAAAACGCCCGCGAGCGGCTGTGGCTGCTATATGGCGACCGGGCCAGCGTTGAACTGATCGAAGATCCCGCGGGTTGGGTGCGGGCGGCGCTGGTGCTGCCGTTTCAAACCGTGGAGGCCCCGTGCGAGCGCTGATTGTGGACGACGAGCGGCTGGCGCGGCAGGAGCTGCGGCGCATGCTGGCCGAGCACAGCGACGTGGAAGTGGCCGGCGAAGCGCGCAACGCCGACGAGGCGGAGGATCTGCTGGAGCGGTTTGAGCCTGATTTGCTGTTCCTCGATATCCAGATGCCGGGACGAAGCGGCGTGGAGATGCTGGAGCAGTTCGCCAATCCGCCGCAGACAATTCTGACCACGGCATTCGATCAATACGCGGTGCGGGGATTCGAGTTGAACGCGGTGGACTACCTGCTGAAACCCATTGCGCCGGAGCGGCTGGCGGAGGCGCTGCGGCGCGTACGCGAACGGATCGAGGTGCGCGCGGCCGAGCGGGAAAAGCCGCAGGGCGCGGCACCGCTTGAGCAGGTGTTTGTGCGCGATGGCGAGCGGTGCTGGCTGGTGCGGATGGAGGAGATCGCGCTGTTGCGGTCGGAAGGCAATTACACCCGGGTGGTGTTTCAAGGAAACCAGCCGCTGATTCCCAGGTCGCTGGCGCAGATTGAGCCAAGGCTGGACGCGACACTGTTCTTTCGCGCCAATCGTGGGGAGATTATCAACCTGCGGCGGGTGACGGCAATTACGCCGGAGGGAGACGGCTACAGCGTGGCGCTGCGCGGCGGCCCGAACGTTGCGGTTTCGCGCCGCCAGGCGAAGACCATGCGAGAGATGCTGGCGCTGTAAAGGCAGGGACCGCGGGAACAAGGGAACAGGGACTACGGAAACGCGCGGCGGTAGCGGATTTCCGAAACCGTGATGCCCCATATTTCGTCGCGCTTTTGCGAGCCGTCGGGAAGCCAGCCGCCCTTGCGATAGAAGCGATCGGCGCGGACGTTTCCTTCGAGCACCCACAATACGGCTCCGGCGAATCCCTCGTCCGTGAGCCGTTGCCGCGCTGCGGCGGCCAGTTGATGCCCAATGCCTAGTCCCCAGCTTTCCGGCGCAAGGTAGAGCGCGAGCAACTCACCCTGTCCGGCGCAATCGCCATCGCGGGCAGGCGCCGTGGTAGCGAAACCCATGATTGCGCCGTCACTCTCAGCCACCTGCGTGTAGGGTTTCTGCGGGTCGGTGTGAGAGAAGTCGTAGCGCGCGGCGCGATCTTCCGGGCGGAGCTGGTCGAGGTATTCGTCGGGCAAAAGCGACCGGTATGCCGCCTGCCAGGAACGCACATGAACGCGCGCGACAGCAAGCGCGTCCTCAGGCTGCGCGGGGCGGATGAGCATGTCTGGATGGTACACAACGGCAGGGATCAGGGAACGGAAATACAACCGCAGATCCTTTGCTGCGCGCGGGATGACAGCCTGACTCTCCCGCGCGCAAGCGATGCGGACGGGTACAGGCGCAGGAGCCGAAATGCGAAAGCCCTCCCGGGTGGGAGGGCTTTGCTATTTCGCCGGCGGCGGCGTTGAAAAGATCTCGCGCCGCGCGGGCTCTGGCTTCGGTTTCGGCTTCGGAGCTTTCTTGGCTTCTTTGCGGCCTTTGTCTTTGCTTCCCATGGTTGCAAGTGTGCCACAAGACGGCGCTCTCGTGGAAGGGGGTTGAGGAGAGCTGTCAGTTTTCAGTTGTCAGCACGGGCGGCGACTGACAACTGAGAACTGAGGACTGACAACTTCGAACCGCTACTTCTTTTCCTCGGCTGGCGTGGGCGCAGGTGCTGCCTTCGCCAAGTGGTCGTGGTTCATGATGGCATTGAACACCAGGGCGTAGTCGCCGATGGTCTCGCCGCGGTAGATGGGGTTGTTGGCCAACAGCAGCACATTGCCTTGCCCCAGGTGAGCATCCACCACGATGGCGTGCTCGGCGATAGGTTGCGCGTGGTCCAGCAGCCCTGAGAGCAGCATGGACTTGGCGTCGGAGAAGCGCAGGATCACGTCAGGCCTGTACTGCGCAGGGATGACGGAGGGGTTATTGCGCATCTGCTCTTCATTGAGCTCGCGCGCCTGCCAGGGCTGCTGCTTGTGCAGGGGTTCGGCTTCAATGGCTTTGCGGCCCTCCGGCTCGTCGTTCTCCTCCAATGTTCCGCGGCCGGTGGGGCGCTCGGAGTAGGGGTCCATGAGGATGCGGCCGCCGCTCCGCCCGACAGTGTTGGAGATATTGAAGGCGAGCGGTCCGGCGCTCATCACGGGTAAATTGGCGTCGTAGCCGAAGGCGACGGGCGAGTCCTTCTGGACAAAGACGCTGCTGAGAACCGTGCCGACCACGTTGGCGCCCGCGGCCGGCGCCACGCTGACGCCGGGAGCGAGGCCGGTGTCGATCGCGAACTCCGCGGTGTCTTCGCAGGTGATGAGCAACCCGCCCTGCTCGATGAATTTCTTGAGGTGGTCGAGGCCATCGTAGCCGAGGCCGGGCCGCTGGTCGTCGGTCGAGTCGATGCGGCCGAGGTTGGGCGTCAGGTCCGTCTTCTCCCACGGCATCGCGTTGCCCCACATGGGAAGGCCGTCGATGATGGTCTGGGCATTGGCACGGCCCACGGGCGCGAAAACGATCACATCGTATTTCGAGCGGAGGTCGTCTTCTTTGGCCACGGTCTGGGTGCTGATGTAGTCGTAGGGGACCTGGGCATTGTCGAAGGCGTAGCGCCACCAGCCTTCGGTTTGCGTGCCCAGCCAGGTGTGCATGAAGGCGATGCGCGGCGCCTGAACGGCGTGCTCATCAACCACGGGCGCGGCCACGAGGCGCGAGCCGTCGAGCGCAAGGCCGTGCAGCGCGGCGGTTAGCTGATCGTCCAGCGTGTTGGAGATGATGAGCGAGCCGGCGGCAAAGTGATGGCCGGCGGCGTCGAAGGGCTTGTCGGCCGCCTGGATGGTCGCGCCCTTGAGCTTGTAGACGAGCGCGAGCAGCGTGGTCTGGCCGGAGTTGTTGATGGCGACAACGGAGCCGGAGCCCGTGAGCTGGCCGGCGATCGATGCCGGATCGTCGAGCGGCTTCATTGCGGCCTTCAGGATGGCCGCGTCGGCGATGCGCGTTACCTTCAGATTGAAGAGCTCGCTGAACGACCAGCCGGTGTCGTCGTAGGGATGCTTCTGCGGATCGTCGGGCGCCCAGTACTGGTGGTCGAGGAGCGCGTCGGCGATGCGCGAATACGGCTGATCCATGCGCACCACGATGGAACCGGCGGGGAAGGTCTCCGGCTTGGGCTTGTCGTCGCGCTTGGCGCCAGGCACGTTTACGGTTGCGTCCGCGGTGAGCTGCTGCACTTCCACGTGCTGCCGCTGGAGCACCTTGAGCAACTCCACGTTGCGGTTCAAGTGCGCGGGATCGTTGGCGACGATATAGGCAGCAGGGCCTTCAAGCGTGGGCTTCTCAACGGCGCGCTTGCTCTTCAGGTAGTAGTTCTCAAGGAAATGCTGCGTGTGCTGGGAAAAGTAGGCGACCGTCGAGAGCAGAGCCGACTCCTCGTAATTGTTGTTGTCGCGCTGCGACCAGTTCACGATGGGCCACGGCGGATTCTGGCGGTACCAGGTGCGCGAGTATTCCTCCGGCGAGAGGATGCGCTTCTCCGTGTCGGCGCCGCCGTTGCCGAATGTTTCATAAAGTCGCGAGATGCCGTTGTGCATGGCGGCCAGGAACATCAGGTAGCCCGGGCTCCAGGTGTCGAAGTCGCCGTGAGTAAACACGCCCGGCATCCCGAAGGATTGCATCTGCGAGATGTTGTTCCAGCCAAGCTCGGCCCATTCGTCGCTAAGGATGGGATCGACCCAGGAGTTGTAGGGGCCGTCGCCGACGGTGTTGTCGTAGAGAAACGGGACCGATTCATGCAGGTCGTGCAGCACCTGCGCGTGCCAATCGAGGTAAGTGTTGAGGACGTTGCGGCTGAGGTCGAGGGTCATTCCCATGGCGTCGCGATTGTTGTCATGCGCGACGTAATGGCCCCAGTAGGTGAGGCGCGGATAGTCCTGGCCGAGGTGGGCGCGGTGCCAGCGGTAGATGTCGACCATGCGGTCGCGGCCGTCCACTTCCACCACCGGCGTGATGAGCACAATCATGTGCGAGCGGATGTATTTGATGTAGGGCGCGTCGTCCACGGCCAGGCGGTAAGCCATCTCCATCAGCGCGGTGGGCGCGCCGGTTTCAGTGGAGTGGATGGTGCCGGTGATGTAGTAGACAGGCACGGACTGGTCAATAATGGCGCGGGCCTTGGCGTCGTCGAAGTTGATGGTGCGCGGATCGGCCAGCTGGGCCAGTCGGGCCTTGTTGGCGTCGGCGTTTTTCAGCAGGTCGGCATCGGCGATGGCCACCGCGATCTGCTCGCGGCCTTCCTCGGAGTGGCCGATGGTGTAGACCTTCACCCGCGGTGTGGCCGCCTCAAGCATGCGGAAATACTTGTAGACATCCTCGGCGTAGGGAAGCATATTGGGCGCGCCGGAGACGTCGCCGAGAACCTTCTCCGGCGTGGGCACGGTCTTCGAGGCGGGGAGATAGCTGACCAGCGGCGAGAGGAACGTGGCGTCGGTGGTGTACTTGTGGATCGCGTCGGAGTAGGCCTGGTCGATGGGCTGGTTGGGATCGCGGGCGTAGGTGCTATCGAGAGTGGAGTTCTGGGCGGCAGCGGCAACCGTGAGGCCGCAAAGAAGCAAGGGGAGCAGGCACAACCGTGAGATTCTCATAATCCTCATTCAGCAACTGTTCGAGTGAACGCAAAGGTCTGTGTGGAAGCACAAGGGAGGTTGCGATTGCGATGCCTAACAAGCTACACGGCGGGGTTGGTGGAATTCAAGAGAAACCGGGACCGGTGGCGAGGACAGCGGAGAAACGAGACAGGGAACGGAAGCGCAAATGAAAACGCCGCCCTTGGACGGGCGGCGTCTGTTGGAGTGCTGTCAAAAATTGGTTACTGCACGGGAGCGCGGCCCACGTAGACCTGCTGCGGGGAATCCACCTTGGCAGCCACGTCCTTCACCTTCAACTTCATGCTGACAACCTGCGGCTTGTTGTTGAGCGGCGCCACAAAGCCCACTTCGTACTGATTGCCGAGCCGCTTGTCCAGGTCCTCAAAGAACGGCTGCAACGAAACGGGATCGCCCATGCCTTCCCAGTAGCTGTTGCCGCCCGTTGCCTGCGTCACTTCAAGCAGAAGGTTCTGTCCCAGGTTGTTGGCATACCAGGTCTGGTCAAACCGCCCTTTGTTCTTCCAGTAAATGGTATAGACAACGAGGCCGGAGCGGACCGAATCGGTGATGGCCGCCTGCACGTAGGGGTCGTTCATGTCGTAGGACCTGTAGTAGTAGTCGGCTCCGTCGCTGATCATAACCACTTCGCGGCGGGCGTTGGGGTCGTTCGAGGGCCAGTGCTTGGCCAGGTCGGAGAGGCAGAAGTAGGGGCTCGCGTCCTGGCCAACGAAGCCGCTGGGAATATGCAACCCGCTCAACGCGGCTTGATGGTCCGTGGTAAGCGGCCCGGCGAGCTTGGTGACGCCGTTCTCCATCCAGCCGACGCTGACGCGGGCATCGGGCGGCAGGCTGCTGATGAACTTCGAAATGTCCGGCAGCTGCGAACTCAGGCTGGTGCGCGCGCCGGAATCGAGCATCACCACGATCTCCAGCGCCCCGGTGCGGCTGTTGGCGGGCGTTAGCCGCGTGATATTGGCGTTTTTCCCGTTGACCGTGAGCGTCAGATCCTGTTGGGAAAGTGTTGGCGCGGTAGCGTCTTTGCCCTTCGGAATGACGGTGATGACCGCCTGGCCCTGGCCTTGGTTTTCACTCTGCGCCTCTTGCGCCTGTGCGAACAGTGGTGCGACCGTCAGCAGCAGGGCCGCTGCGAGGCCCATTTTCGATGCGGGGAATCTCATTGTCTTGCTCCTTCTTCACTTCAGTCCATCTCTTTAGATGGGATTCGCAAAAATTTGTTGCGGTTGGGTCAATGTCTGTAACCGCCGCCGGCCCGGACGGCGCTGGGGTCCGGGGTGATTGGATGCAGTTGGTTCAATATGGGTTACGGCAGATGGTCCGGGTGGCTTGGCACCGGGCGTTGTCTGAGGCCGGAGGCGAGCAAATGGGACGGCAGAGGAGGGCGCGGCTCAACCCAACGGTTTTTGAGAGACCGGAATGAGCTTGAACAGGTTTTGGCCGGATGGGGTCATTGCCAGAGTCACCTGGCTGTGCGAGGGACGGCGCGGGTGGTGCTTTGACTCCAGCCACGCGCACAAGCGGAGATCTCGGATCTCTGCCTCGCCATCCCAGAACTCGGGCGGCAGGCCGCATGCGATGCGCAGATGGTCGAGCTCAAATTCGATGGTTTGAGCGGACCGCGCGAAGTAGCGGCGGGCGTTCGTCCTCCCCACGCACAGCGCTGTAACGGAGTGTCCTTTGTATTGCGCTTTGACGAGCACTCTCGCCACCGAGCACGGGCGGAACCGTAATGCCCGGACGTTTCATGTGGATTCACCAATGAGCCAGAGCGATCTGGCGAAACAGAATCGGCGAGAGCGCGAGGAGCCTGGGCCAAGCGACGGAGGTTTAGGGCCGAAGCCCTGAGTGATGTTCAACCCAAGTCTATTTACTACCCGGTAATACTCGAGAGTTGCAACAGAAAATAGATTTGCGATGAGATGGATATTTAATTATTAGAATCATCTACTTACAGAATACTAAAGGTGGCTATGGGGGTGGGGGGATTATTTTTCTAGTAAACTTTTTCGCTATCCGGAAAGCCGGGCTTTTGGCATCCAGGCCACAGGTGGGCTTTGAGAACGGCATGCAGCAAAGGGATATGTTGAGCCGATGGAGAGTTTGCGTCTGTGTCAGAAGTCACAACGGGCTAAGGGGGTGAAGATAACGGTGCGCACGAGGCGTCAGCGCCGTTCGAGTTCGGCCCTCAACTTAGGCCACGGTGTGCCTTGACGCCGGTCCTCGTCGAGGGTTTCGAGGCGGCGGTCGAGTTCCGTCCGCTGTGCGGCAGTAAGAGGGAGTTGGTCGGACTCGAGACTATCCCAGAGCTCGGAGATCAGCGCGAGGCGCTCCGGCGGGGTCAGGCGGGAAAGCTCGTCCTGGTTGAAGACGCCCATAGCACAAGGGTACGACGAATGCGGATGGGCTCAAGGCGGGAGTGGTTTTTGCGCCGTCCCTACGGGAACCCGGGGTTGTTTTGGGGCGGTCGACTCCACACCGAGGCGCGGGGCTAACGAATTCGCCGCGGCGAGCGCCTACGTCGCGGGTGGGGTAGGTCGAGTCTTGATGGTATCCCGGTTTTCAAAACCGGGGACCTGGGGCACCCGGCCTCGCAGGATTTTCGATTGGGGGACTGAGTTTCGAGGTATATTTTCGGGGAGTCCCCTTCCAGCGTCAATATTGAGGATTCGAGGAGGAACGATCTCGTGTCGACCGATTCCGTTTCCGCTGAGAATGCGCCCAAGAACGCGGCAAATACTTCATTTCTGAAGGGCTCCGGCGAACTTTCGGCCAGAGTCGCAATCTGCCTAACACTCCTCTTTCTGTTTGGTGGAGCGATCCTTTATTGGTTCCAGATGCCCCGGATCATCAC
The DNA here is from genome assembly GCA_963788435.1 of uncultured Acidobacteriota bacterium. GTDB lineage: Bacteria > Acidobacteriota > Terriglobia > Terriglobales > Acidobacteriaceae > Telmatobacter. The sequence goes on from CAWBIG010000132.1 coordinate 12,994, forward strand.
AGCGCTTTTTTTATCTGCTGGGGTGACATTGCTGGTCTATCACTTTCTCGGAGGCATCCCTTTGGATTCGGAGTTCCACCTTGGCGCGCTTCGGCTCGGGGGCTCCATGGCCGTCCTGATCGGGGTGGCGTGGTGGTTGAGCAGCAATCCCGATCTGGATCCGCAATATAGGTTTCATATCGTCTCACCTGAGGCGATTGTTGGGTCCTGGGACTGGAAGGCAGTTGGAGCCGATACAGGTCTCGATGGTTCCCTCACGTTCGAAAAGAATCAATCGTTCTCAGGGCAAGAGTTTCGCT
>CAWBIG010000133.1:0-19997 GCA_963788435.1 uncultured Acidobacteriota bacterium
AAGCATCGGTGGGGATCACGACCTGCTGGACATTGGGCATTCCGCGCAGGCCTTCCAACGCGCTCCCGATGACGCCGTTGAAGGCGACGAAGGACATGAAGATGGCCAGGACCATGACGTCGGCCATGGACCACTTGGATAGCTCGAAAGCCAGCAGCCTGACCAAGCGGTTGGTGCGCAACAGCGACGGGCGTAAGAGAGATGCGCCGAGCGCCAGCATTTTGCACGCGGGGAAGACCACGCTGAACAGGATGACGAGCACGCCGACCAGCGTCATCTCCGGCCGGCCCATCTGGATGAGGGTTTGAAAGACTTCGAGCACGGTCTTGCTGCGGTAGTAGAGCGACTGATTGTGAAACTCGATGGGGGCGCCGAGCAGGGTTACGTCCAATTTAGTCATGCGGACTTCCACTTCCAGCATGGGACTGAGCACGCCGCCGACCAGCATGGTAATGGAGAACAACATGAGCACCAGAACGGAGGCACGCGTGAGCGTCCGCTTGCCCACCGCTAGCAAGAGGAACCCCAGCGCTGCCGAAGCGAGCACGGTGAGGTAGTAGCGAGCCAGCTTGTGGTCCGCTTCCGCAATCTGTTTGCTTAGAGTCGCCTCGCATTCCGCGCCGGTGGAGCACCCATAACGACTGAGGATGGCGTTATAGGTGGTCATGTCGGTCGAGCCGAAGGTGTTCTTGACCGCATCGTCGAGGACAGCGCGGATGGAGTCTTTGAAAGCCTTTTGGGTTTGCGGCTGGGTGAGTTGTGCCATCACCACGCTGGTGTATTCGGGCACATGGGGACGCAGGTTGGCGACAACCATGTTGACGAGCATGGCATTGGCGGGCTTCTTGCCAGAGGTCATTTGGGTTTTGATGGTGTCCAGCAGCGCGTAGAGCGACCGCTCCACCATGGGGCGGAGGCTCTTGCTCTGTCCGTTGAGATCGAGTTTGTCGATTTGTGCGTCAAGGATGGGGCCCATGATGCCGCGCCATTGGTCGGCGCTGAGGATTCCGTAGCGCGCGTGTTCTATTTCGGCCAGGTCGGTGCGGAGGATGCGGCGTCGGGCGAGGCCATCAACGGTTTTCCAACTGAACCAAATGGCGGGCAAGAGCAGGAGGATGGCCGCGGCCAGGCGGAGATGGAACGAGCGCGAGTGCTCGCTCGTTGACGGGTTCGCAGGTGTGCCCGTGCTCTCCACGTTCTTGATAACGAGTATAAAACCGGCGCGCGCGCAGGATGGTTAAGGATTCTATTCGGAATCGCGTAATGACGATGGAGGATGCGCGAGGGCGTTGTCGTCAGGACGGACGCGTGGTGGCCGTCCGGCTCCCGGAAGCGCGGACCATGCGCACTGTCTGTACGGGACTCTGCCGCATCCCACCCTAGCCGCATAAAGCGCGGTTAGGAAGAGGCGCCCGGCTCTTCGATTCGAGAAGCGGTCCCCGCCTTCCAATAACGGCGTAGAGCGTACAATTCAGGCGAGTCAAAACGGCAGATTGAATTTGCTGTTGGATTTTCTTGTTCTGATTCTCAAGTAGTCTCGGTCCCGATTCAGGAAAGGTCGCTGGCGTCATGCACGATTCGACGCGGTTTTCTATCTCCCTCCTGTTGTCCATGGTTTGCCTCTGCGCCTGCAAGGCGGGAACGCAAGCAACAACCCGACCGGCAAACCAGGCGCAGTCTGCATCCGCCTTGACCATGGTCAATGGATCAAAGAGCGGCAAGATTGTGTACGGTACGTTGCCTGGAGCCACCACTCAGCCGGCGGCGATGGCCGCACTGCTGAGAATGGTGCACAACAACTGTGGTGACAAGCCTCAGGTTGGAAGAGTTTTTCAATTCGCCGGGACCAATTCCGTAGGTGTTTTTTTCACGGTTATGGATCATCCGGACGGGAATATCCCGCTGGCAGGCATGGTCATTGCGGCCGCAACCGGCCCCAACCAGGTGCAGGCGGCGATGATCTACGACGCCACGACGCGGTTTGGGACGACGGTGAACCCGATGCTGCAGCAGCTCAACGCGATCTGGCATCCGGGAGCGGCGCCAGGCTCCCCCACGGGCGCGGCCGCTGCGTCTTATTCCGGATCGTCAGGCGGACAGGGATCGGCTCAGGCTGCGCCGCTCAAGAAGATCACCTTGGCCGACAACAGCGCGATCGTCGGCGTTCCAGCCGGCTGGCAGATCGTCAGCGGAAGCGGCGGGACCGTTTCCCTCACAGGCCCGCATGGAGAGTATTCCAACCTTGACCTGGCAGTTACCGCGCTCGACACCAGCAATCGAATGGTGCAGCAGTTGATTCGAAGCGGCGCGGAAAACGCATACCGAGGAAAGTGGATCTTCTATCCGGCCAATGTCGATTTAACCAAGGCGTTTCCCGATATTTACCAGCAGATGCGCGTTATCGGCGGTGTGACGGGTTCCGCCAACCTTCAGATTGCCGAGATTCAGGCGATTCCGGGCCCCGAAGGCGAGCGCTAGGTGCAGGTCAATGGACAGATGAATCCCAACGGCCAGGGCGCGGAAGAGCTGGACGCAATCATGTGCGTCAGCGCACCTAACGCAGGCGGCGAGTATGGATTCAGACTGTTCACCACCGTTCTCCCGGTTGCTTACGCCGATCAGGATCGCGCCACCGCGGCCGCTATCCTTGTCGGCTTCCAGGTCAACGAAGCGCTGCTTAAGAACCGGGCTGCCGCTGCCGCTGCTCCTGGCATCGCCGCCATCAACGGGAGAGTGCAGGCGCAGGCCAACCAGTACGTTGGTTTCATCAAACAGGAAGGCGCCGCCACTACCGCCCGGATCAATGCCGCCGACATCGCCCACGGCGAACAACAGGCCAGTTGGGATGCCGGCCAGAACGCCAACGCCCAAAACGGGCAGGCATTCAGCAACTACCTGCTCGATCAGTCCGTCGTCCAGAACAACATTACCGGCGCCCAGGGAACCCTCTGGAACAACGCCGCCAATGCGCTGGTGCAAGCCAATCCCAACAAATACTCGTATGTGCCCACGGGTAGCTACAACTTGGGACAGTACTGAGGCCACGCCTAAAGGACGGGACGAACTGCACCCGGAATCGGTTGTCTCCCACCCATTCGCGCGATAAGAATGCGCGAATGGGTGGGATCCGCGAATGCCGTCGATTCCTTACTTCAGGTTAAGATCGGCGCTCAGTGGCGTGTTTTCGCTTGAGTCGCCGACACGTACTACGAACTTGCCGGGGGCAATTGTCCATTTGTGGGCGTCCGCGTCCCAGTAGCTGAAGGCGCGCGCGTCCAGGTTCAGGGTTACGTGCCTGGTCTCGCCGGGATTCAGCCGAACCTTCTCGAAGCCCTTCAGCTCCCGCTCCGGGCGATCGATCTTCGCGGACGGATCGGAGACGTAGAGCTCGGCCACTTCCGCGCCCGCTGCCCTGCCGGTGTTGGTCACGTCAAAGCTGACCGGAACCGTGGAGCCCGACGCGGCGCTGGCCGGCGCCTTCAGGTTGGCGAAGCGGAACGTGGTGTAGCTCAGCCCGAATCCGAACGGGAACAGCGGATGCTTGCCGGTGGTGGTCCAGTAACGGTAGCCGACCATGAGCTTGTCGCCATACTTTACGTGGCCCACGGTTAGGTTGACGACCGGATGGCCCGGCTCGTCGACTTCAAGCTGCGTGTCGGCGCCTTTCTCCGGGTAGTACCAGTTGTAGGAGGGATTGTCCTCCCAGGCGCGGTCGAAGGAAACGGGCAGCTTGCCTTCGGGGTCGTGTTTGCCGAACAGGACCTGGGCAATGGCCGTGCCGCCTTCCTGGCCGGGATACCAGGTGGCGAGGAGAGCGGGGACCTTATCGAGCCAGCGGCGCGAATCGAAACCACCGCCGCCGGTATAGGTGACGATGACGTGAGGATTGGCAGCGGCCATGGCTTCGATGAGCCCATCCTGGCCGTAGGGCAAGGTAAAGGTGCGGTCGGCGCCTTCGCCTTCGGTTGCGTCATTAAAGCCCACCGCGACGATGACGATATCGGCTTTGGCGGCGTATTGGAGCGCTTCCGGCGTGATCATGTCGGCCTCGCTCATCATGCCGAGCCCGAGGCGTACACCGGAGAAGGCGGGACGATAGTCGCAGACTACGGTGACGGTCTGGCCATCGGTGAGGTCGATAGTCGCGGATTCGGGAACCTGGCCCTCGGCCTGCGTCTGCTCCAGCACCTGCTTGCCATCCACGGAGACGGTGTAGCGATCGCCGCCTGAGGCCACGGCCAGCAGCACGTATTTGCCGGCCTTGCCCGCCTTGAACGACGCGGTATAGCGGACGGTGCGCGGGGTCTTGTCGGGAGCGCCCCACCATACATTCTGGTAGTCGGCGACCATGGGTTGAGTGGAGGTTTGCGGCGTGCCGGTGAAGTCCTTGCTGGGGAAGACTTCGACCTGAACCGGGCTATTCCACTTGGAGCTACCGAAGAAGCTGGGGCCACCAAAGGGATCCATCAGCACCGGCAGGCCGGGCGTGTAGAGCACGTGGACGTTGGGTCCGAGCAAATCGGCAACAGCAGCGACGATGCTGACGGGCTGGAAGGCCGTGGCGTTGGACGAGCCGCCACCGCCGGGAACGGCCGGCCACGCGTCCGGTCCGACGATGGCGACGGTTTTGATCTTGGCGGCGTCGAGGGGGAGCAGGTGGCCTTCATTCTTGAGCAGGGTCAGGCTTTCGAGCGCGCCTTCGAGGGCCACGGGCCGATCGGCGACGGAGTAAGTGGAGTAGCCGTCGAATTGCGGACGGTCGAAGAAGCCGTAGCGGAGCTCGGTGCGAAAGATGCGCAGGAGCTTTTCGTCGATGGTTGCTTCCTTGACCGCGCCGGACTGGACCGCGGGACGCAGGCTTTTGGCGTTCATGAAGCGCGGGCCGGGCATCTCCAGGTCGAGACCGTTGTTGGCTGCGGCCACGCCGTCGTAGGTGGCGTCCCAATCGGACATGAGAATGCCCTGAAAGCCCCACTCGCCCTTGAGGACCTGGAGATTGAGGAACGGGTTCTGGGTCGCGTGGATGCCGTTGAGCAGGTTGTAGGAGTTCATCACGGCATCGACGTGGGCCTTGGTGACGGCCGCTTCAAAGGAGGGCAGGTAGATTTCGCGCAGCGTGCGCTCGTCCACGATGGAGTCGGTGTCGTGCCGGCTGTATTCCTGATTATTGGCGGCGTAGTGCTTGACGGTGGCGATGACGCCCTCGGACTGAACGCCCTCAATGTAGGGAACGACCATGGTGGCGTTGAGGAACGGATCCTCGGAGAGGTATTCAAAGTTGCGGCCGGCCACGGGCGAGCGGGCGATGTTGACGCCGGGGCCGAGGAGGAAGTTGACGTTGCGGGCGCGGGCGTCATGGCCGAGACTTTCGCCAAGTTTGCGGGCAAAGCCCGGATCCCAGGTGGCGGCGAGAGCGACTCCGCCGGCGTAGGCCGTGGTGGGGCCGTAGGTCCGCACGCCGACAGAGGCGTCGGACATCTTGAATCGGGGCAGGCCGATGGACGGCGTGGGACGGGTGTACATGTCGTCGACGCCGCCAAGGAGTTCAATCTTCTGCTCGAGAGTGAGCTGGGCGATCATGCCGTGGGCTTTGGCTTCAATGGCGGGCGAGTCGGGCGCGGGAGCCTGGGCGATGGCGGGCTGGGCGAGGGCGAGGCCGCAAGCAAAAAGGGCACACGAAACGATGGTTTGAGCGCGAAATGGGTTTTTCATGACGCGCGTAAGGCTAATGCATCAGGGGCGGCGATGTATAGGATTCGGCATTCGAGGCAAACGGCTGGAGAGCGCGGGAAGGCAAAAGATGCGTGATTTAAGTCACATGGGGTGGTGAATGGTGTCACTGCCGGGGTGAATTTGGCAGTTCACACTCGAACAAACGATCTATCAGCGTAATGCGCCAGATGAATCGGAGGCGGCCATGAGTTTTGCTGCAAAGATGAAGACTATCGTGGTGGCGACCGATCTGGAAGGGCGGTCGGAAGCGGCGCTCGAGTATGCCAGGAAACTGGCTGGGGCATACGGAGCGCGGATCGTGCTGGCACATGGGCTGGATCCGCTGGAATATGCCGCGGTGGAATCGGTGCCGGGAAACGTGCTGCGGGGAATGCCGGAGCGGGCGCGCGCGGCGCTGGATGAGATGGCTGCCGAGTTGGTGCGGGCGGGAATTCACAGCCACTCCGAAGTGCGACAGGGCGCGGTGGTGGAGATGCTGCTGGAGGTGATCCGGCAATACGAAGCGGGGCTGGTGGTTGTGGGCTCGCGGGGGCGCGGGGGCGTGGGACCGGTCGCGGTTGGCGCAATCGTCGAAGAGCTGGTGCGGCGTTCGCCGTGCCCGGTGCTGGCGGTGGCCGCGGACTGGAATGCGGGAGACTATCGCCCGGTGCCTGGCGGAGCGGTGTTGCTGGCGATGGAGCGGAACGACGCCACAGCCGCGGCGGTGGACGCAGCCACTTCGTTGGCGGCGACTTTCCAGCGGACGCTCATCGTGGTCCACGCGCGGACGTCGGCGGAGGCATCGGCGTTTCTGAATCCGTGCGCGACCACGCTGGAGGAGTTCGGGATCAGGGGCACCGGAGGGTTCGCGGTGCGTTGCGTAGTGAAGGATGGTCCGCCGGTGGATGCGATTCCACGTGCGGTGGCGCAGTACGCGCCCAGCATCCTGGTGGCTGGGGTGAAGCGGCACAGCGATACTCCGGGGCGGCATGGCACGGTGTTTTCGCTTCTGGCTGCTTCGCGGTCGCCGGTGCTGTGCGTTCCGGCGGAGACCGCGAGCGAGCATGCTGCCAAGGTGGCGGACGTGACGGTAGAAGTGGGCTGAGAGCAGGTTGCGAGGGCAAACCGGAGCCGGGAGCAGGAAAAACCGTTGGACTGCAGCAAAGGCTAGGGCGCATCGCCATGAAGGCGGGTTCGATACAGGAACGGGAAATGCGAAAGGCCGGCGGGGAAGGCCGGTGGAAAGCAGCACGGATGCACCGGCGCATGCTTGATTGGCAGCCGGTCCAGGGAGAAAGTTCTATGGAAAAGGAGGCGAGGTCCAGGTGGGCTGACCCGGTGGCGGCACAACCGCTTTCGGAATTGCTGGCGTGTCCCTCGGAGACGGGCAGCGTGCTGACCGCTTCCGTCGTGACCCTCGCTTTCGACGGAGGACAGACAATCTTCCGCCAGGGAAGCCCGTGCGAAGGACTGTACCTGGTGGTGCAGGGACAATTGTTGCGGCGCAGCGAGCGAATGGAGACGCGCATTACCCTGGGCATGGTTCGACCGGGAGACCTGGTGGAGCTTGCCGCGGTACTGGGAGATCCGCGACACACGTTTTCCCTGGTGGCGCAAACGCCAGGACTGTTGATGCAGTTGCCGCTGGAGGCTCTGCACCGGGCTTTTGAGAGCCATCCGCCGTTACGCATGCAATTGCTGGAGGAACTGGCGCGCGAGGTGTCGCGAGCCTACATACTTTGCGGCCAGGCGTGGTGGGGGCGCAGTCGGCGGGGCGGATCGCGGCTCCCGACGGCATAGAAGCCTCAATATAAGAACAGGTTAACCGGGGTTGAGTGACTTTGGGCACTGGTGTTGCGCCGGAGGCCGCAAGAGGGCCGGGCAGGGGGTAGAATGGGTTATACTCTGGAGTAGCCCAGCAGAGACACCATGGCCTCATTCCATGCCCATCACCCTCCGGAAGATTGCCTGAATTGCGAGCATCGCCATCTGCGCATGTTCTGCAATCTCACGCCTGAAGCGCTCCAGAACTTTGACTCTATCGGCGTGATGATGAGCCACGCCCGCGGCGCCAAGCTGTTCAATGAAGGCGATGCGGCACGAAACGTTTTCGTGATCTGTTTTGGGCAGGTGAAGATCTCCTCGACTTCGCGGGACGGCAAGACCATGATCCTGAAGATTGCCGGGCCGGGCGACGTGATGGGACTTAGCGCGGTACTCGCCAACGTGCCCCACGAAGTAACCGCCGAAGCAATCGAGCCATGCCAGGTGAAAACGATCCGCAAACAGGAATTTGTCGATTTTCTGGGGCATCACGGGATTGCCAGCATGCACGCGGCGCAATCGCTGAGCGGCGAATATCTGACGGTTTTCCACGACGCCAAGCGGCTGGCGCTGTCAGGATCGGCGGCCGGACGGCTGGCACGGCTGTTGCTGGATTGGGGCCGGTCGGCTTCCAATGGCAAAGCTGAAATTCGCTTTACCATGGCGCTGACGCATGAGGAGATCGCCAACATGGCGGGAACGTCGCGCGAAACGGTGACGCGGCTGCTGAACCAATTCCGGCGCGACCAGTGGATCCAGATCAAGGGCGCCAGCCTGACGATCACCAAGCCGGACCAACTGGAACGTCTGACGGCGTAAGCCGCGCATTTCACCCAGGAACAACAAGACTCACGAGCGGCAAATCGCATGCGGCGCTATGGATTTGTATACTGCCATCGGCGATGCATTCACCTGAGCACCGGAATTCAATTCCCCGGCACGAAAAGAAAACCTGTTCCTTAATCAATGCGGGCACCATCGCATCGGACCGTCCGTTTTGGGTTTGGGCGAGAGGATCGAGGGAAGGAGCCAAGTGCGCTACCTCATTTGGGTTGCGTTATTGATGGCAGCCGCCGCAACCGCAGTCGTTGTCGCCGCCGGCCAGCAGAGCGAGGCGGGCGGCCAGGAAGGCGTGCAGCAGCAGGGATATCGGAGCATGGCGCCGGCGCAGCGGGCCGCGGCGACGCGCGCTTTTCTTGGACTGGGGCCAGTGCCGGACAGGGCAGCGGCGGAACGGGGCGCTCCGGTGTTCGAGCAAAACTGCGCCTTCTGCCACGGACCAAAGGCTCGCGGAGCGACGGGGCCGAGCCTGATCACGTCGGACGTGGTGTTGACGGACGATCATGGCGAACGCCTGGCGCCGTTCCTGAAAAAGGGCGTTCTGGAAAAGGGCATGCCCGCGTTTGCCACCATGACGGACGAGCAGTTGAAGGACATTGCCGAGTTCCTGCACCTGCAGGTTGAAGATGTGGCGAATCGCGGCGCCTATCAAGTACTGAACATCCTGGTGGGCAATGTGGCGAAAGGGAAGGTGTACGTAGAGGGTCATTGCTTGAGCTGCCACACGGCGGAGACCTTCGCGCATATTGCGAGCAAGTTCCGCACCCCGGATCAACTGCAACGCAACTGGGTGTGGCCGTCGCGCGATGGGGCCATGACCGCGACGGTGAAGACCGCGGGAGGAACGATCTCCGGCCGGGTGACGCAGATCAGCGATTTCCGCATCACCGTGGAGACGGCATCGGGTGCAACGAAGACGATTGACCGTGGGTCCGGTGTGAGCGTGCAGATCGACGATCCGCTTGCCGGCCACCGGCAGATGATAATGACGCTAAAGAACGAGGACATGCACGACGTGACCGCTTACCTGGAGACCCTGAAATGAGGCTGGCCGCGGGATTCTGCTTGGCAATCGCCGCGGCAGCTGTGGCGAGCGGACCGCTTCAGGCACCAGTAGTTTCAGTGGCTCCGAGCACGCTGGGCAGACCGCCAGTGTCGAGCTGGCCTTCGTTCAACGGCGATTACAGCGGCGAGCGCTACAGCACGCTGACGCAGATCGGTGCAGCGAACGTGAATCGGCTGGCGGCGAAGTGGGTGTACCGGATCACGGACGTGGGAGCGCAGCGCGGTGCGCCGGTTCCGGTCATCAAATGCACGCCGCTGATGGTGGAAGGCGTGCTGTACATGACGATTCCGGATCATGTGTGGGCGCTGGACGCGCGCACCGGAACGGAACGGTGGCGCTACGACTGGGTGGATCATGGCGGGCACCTGGTGGGGCAGCGCGGGGTGGGAATTTGGAAGAGCACGCTGTTCTTTGAAACGCCGGATAACTGGCTGATTGCGCTGGATGCGAACACGGGCAAAGAGCTGTGGAAGAAGAATTACGCGGACGCGCGAAAACAGTACTTTTCCACGTCGGCGCCGCTGATTGTGAAGAATCACGTGATTGTGGGCGTGGGCGGCGACGCGATGGACATGCCGGGGTTTCTCGATTCGTTCGATCCGGCGACGGGAGAGTTGCAGTGGACTTGGTGGTCGACCCCGCGCAAGGGCGACCCGGCGCTGGCGACGTGGCCGGACGAGGCAGCGTCGGATCACGGCGGGGGCATGACGTGGATGCCGGGCACATACGATGCGGCGCTCAACCTGCTCTATTGGCCCACGGGGAATACGAATCCGGTGTTTGCGGGGCAGGGAAGGCCGGGAGCAAACCTGTGGACCGAATCGATTGTCGCGCTGGACGCGGATGCGGGAAAACTGAAGTGGTATTTCCAGGTGTCGCCGCACGATACGCATGATTTTGACAACACCACGGCGCCGATTCTGTTCGATCGAATGGTGAACGGGAAGCGGGAGAAGCTGCTGGCGCAGGCGGCGCGCAACGGATTTTTTGTGACGCTGGATCGCGTGACCGGAAAGTACCTGGTGGTGAAGCCGTACGTGCCGCTGGATTATGCGTCGGGATTGTCGCTGGAGGGCGAGCCGATTCCGATCGCAGACAAGGATCCGTCGGTGGGCGGGTCCATCAACATTGTGAACGCGTCGAACTGGCCGGCGCCATCGTACAGCCCGAAGACGGGGCTGGTTTATGTGAACGCGGTGGAAGGCAAGGCCATCTATTATCTGACCGACGACAGCGACAAGCCTTCCGGCTACGGCGGCACGGGAGCGGGCATCGGGCGGCAGGTGAGGGTGCTGCAGGCCATCGATCCGCTGACAGGAAAAGCCACGTGGAGGCACGCGTATCCGAACCTGAACGATGCGCCGAGCACAGTGGGGCCGAGCATCCTGACCACCGCGAGCAATCTGCTCATCTCCGGCGACGATCAGAAAAACCTGATCGTCTTCAGCGCTGACAAAGGGAAGATTCTGTGGCATCACGAACTGAATGCGAATGAGTCGGGCGGCATCATCAGCTATCGTGCTGGACGGGAAGCAATACATCGTGTTCGGTGCGGGCGACAGTATGTGGGCGTGGAGCCTGAGCCAATGAAAGCGAGCCGCACGCGCTACGGCGTGGTGGTGCTGGCGATCGGGCTGGCGGTGCTGTCTTATGTGCAGCGGGTGGCGATTTCAGGTGCGGCAGGGCCGATCTCGCGTGACCTTCACCTCTCGAAAGAGCAAATGGGGCTGGTGTTCGGCGCGTTCGGACTGGCGTATGCGCTGTTCGAAATTCCCATGGGGCTGCTGGGCGACCGGGTTGGGGTGCGGCGAGCGCTGACGCAGATTGTGCTGGCGTGGTCGGCATTCACGGCGCTGACCGGTGTGGCATGGAATGCGATGTCGCTGGTGGCTATCCGGTTCGCGTTTGGCGCCGGCGAAGCGGGATGCTTTCCCAACCTGACGCGCATGCTCAGCGCGTGGCTGCCCGCGCGCGAGCGCGTCACCGCGCAGTCGCTGATGTGGGCATGCACGCGATGGGGCGGTGCGCTTACGCCTCCCCTTACACTGATGTGCATCACATGGTTCGGCTGGCGGCGCGCTTTTGCAGGCTTCGCGCTGCTGGGGCTGGCGTGGTGCATCGTGTTCCTCGCGTGGTTCCGGGATGACGCGGCGAGCCATCCCGCGGTAAATGATGCGGAGCGCGATATGTTGCGCGTATCGCGCGCGCTTACGACCCGCGGGGCCGAGCGAGGCTGGGTGAAGCTGCTGCTGACGAAGCAGGTTGCGGCGCTGGTGCTGCAGTACTTTTGCTTTTCCTACGTGTGGTACTTCTACATCACCTGGCTGCCGACGTATTTGCGCGAGGGGCGGGGACAGTCCGCGGAGCGCGCAGCCGCGTTTGCCGTGCTGCCCCTTCTGTTCGGCGGATTCGGTTCGATGGCGGCGGGAATTCTGTCGCGACGGCTACCGCGGCGAGTGATTGCATTCAGCGGCTTTCTGGCGACGGCGATTCTGCTGTTGGCGTTCACGCGGATGCGAGCGGTGGGGCCGGCGATGGTGGTGATGGGCCTGGCGAGTTTTGCGAGCGACCTGACCATGCCGATTTCGTGGGACATGTGCGTGGAGATCGGCGGCGCATACACGGCGACGGTTGCGGCGGCGATGAACATGCTGGGCAACCTGGGCGGATTTGTTGCGCCGGTGGTTGGCGGAGTGATTCTGCGAGCGCATTCGCTCCGGTATTGGCGGGTGGAATCTGCTGATCGAAACCATGGCGGGCGCGGCGGCGGTGTCAGCTGCGTGCTGGCTGTATCTCGATCCGGAGGCGGCGCGGCGTGGAACGGGAGCGTTTGCTGAGCGCCGGGAGGTCAGTCCGGACTCGGTTGGGCTTTGAGATAATCGGCGGAACGAAAGCATGAAGTGCGGAGGGGCTGCGAATGGATGTTGATTTGAAGGGACGCACCGCGGTGATTACGGGCGGAAGCCGTGGCCTGGGCGAGGCGATGGCGAAGGCATTGGCCGGCGCGGGCGCGCAGATTGCGCTGGTGGCGCGAGACCGCGCGCGCCTGGAGCGAGTGCGGGATGAGATTGCGGCTGCGCGGAGGTGTGGCGGAAGTATTTGTTGCCGACGTGACCCGCGAGGGCGAGGTGGCGAAAGTTGCCGAAGCAGTTGGGGCGCGGTTTGGCTCTCCGCAAATCCTGATCAACAATGCCGGAATAAACGTACGCAAAAACCTGGTGGATTACACGCTGGAAGAGTTCCGCAGCGTGCTGGACGCGAGCTTGACTTCAACATTCCTGTTTTGCCGCGCTTTTGTGCCGGGGATGAAGGGCACGGGATACGGCCGCATTCTAAACATGACGTCGATCATGAGCCACGTCTCGCTTCCCGGGCGCACCGCCTATAGCTCAGCCAAGGCCGCGCTGCTGGGATTGACCAAAGCGTTGGCGCTGGAACTGGCGGCGGACGGAATCACCGTGAACGGAATCAGCCCCGGGCCCGATTGGAACGGATATGAATCTGGCACTGATGAACAACCCGGAACTGAACGCGCAGTTCATGGCCAACATTCCGCTGGGGCGATGGGGCAGGGTGGAGGAGATCGGCGCGTTGGCCTGCTACCTGTGCTCCGATGCGGCCGGCTTCATTACCGGAACCGACATCCTGATTGACGGCGGTTGGACGGCGAAATAGCAAGCGCATCATTATCGCGTTGCAGCCGGCGCGGGATGCTGCGACGGCGGTGGCACGTAATCGACAAGCGAATCGACGGGCTGGTGGCCGGCCCACGCGATGCCGCGCAGCAGCATCTGCTGAATTTGATAATTGGCAAAATTGGCGTACTCGTGCCCCTGCATCCACACAAACGCGCGCGCGGGCTGGCCGCCATTGAGCGTGTGCTCATAAGTCCAGATCTGCGGCACCACTTCGCCCTTGTGCGCGCCCGCGCTTGGCGTGCCGGGAATGGCCGTGGTGGCGAGGACGTGGATGCCCGGATCGTGCGCCCAGGTCATGCTGTAAAAGGCTTCATCGAAGATGGTGAAATTCGACATGCCTTTCATAATGGGATCGGAAGGATCGACCACGGTGTAAGTGATGGGCGCGCCGAGCGTGTAGTTGACTTCGCCATGCTTTTTGGCTCCGCCGACTAGAGTAGCGAAGTAGGCCGGATCAGGACCGCATAACGAATCGTGGAGGCTGACCAGCCCACCCCCACGCCCGACATAGGCTTCAAGCGCCGCCTTCTCTTCGTCGCTGAGATAAGCTGCGTCGCCTTTGTAAATGATGACGACATCGGTGTGCTTTAGATCGGCCGCGGAGGGCGCGTGCAATGCGCCGTCGACTATTGCGCCATGCTCAGTGAGGAGTTTGCTCCAGTCCGCCAGAAACTGGGGATAGTCGTGCTGGCCGGGAAAGTGCGACTTGAGGCCAGCCCAGATATAGATGCGCATGCCATTGGGATTCTGGCCCCAGGGTCTGGGCGCCTGAGACTGAGAAGGCTGAGCAGATTGCCCGCTGGCGCGCAGGGTTGGCAACGCGAAGATAGCGGCTAAGGCAAGAGCCCGGGTCAGCCAGAGCAGAGTGGCGTTGTGCAGCATGGCTGCGCAGCGTGGCGCGGTCTCACCTTGGCGAGCGGATTGGGTTATCAAGATTCGCATCATCCTTGTTTCTCGATGGGGAATTCTCCGCAGATGGAACGATGTCCATGGAAACAAGATGGAGGATGAGATGTCAATCCGATCTACTGCACCAGCATGATGGGGGTACGCCAGAATGCCGCCTTTTTGTCCGATGGATCGAGGACAGTGATCTGGCACTCATAGCGGCCGCGAGGAAGAGTGTCCACGCCGAGATCGAAGCTGAGCGGCATCGTGCCCAGCCTGCTTGCGGGACTGGGAACAATGGATTTGGGCGGAGTTTCAAAGAGCTTCTTCCCGTCCTGGTAGAGAGTGACGAATGCAAAGAGCGGTGACAGCGGAGGCGGCGGAGTTGGCAGGGTCGTAGAGGTCTGCTCCTTTTGTTTGTAGGCCTGGAAGTAGACAAAGACCTGGTGGCCGGTGGAGAAGACTCGCGTGACGCTGGGGATGAGTTTTTTCCCCTCCTGAAACAACGGATTAACGGCGTCGTCTTTCGCGCGTTCCTTGGATTTGGCGGCATCGTAGATGGCGTCCTTCAAATCGACGCGCTGGCTGCTGAGGACAACCGCGCTGATGGGGATGCGCTTGATTTCCTTGTTCAGATTAGGAATGACAAAGTTGGTCTGGTAGGTGCCCATTCGGCCGGTTTCGTCGTCGCGCGCCAGGAACTTGATGGAGTATTTGCCGGGCAGGAGGGTGAAACCGGTGTCGTATTCGATGGGGCGCTTGGCAAGCTCGAGCGCGGTGGCATCGGACAGCTTGATGTTGACGTTGTCGCGCACGTTGCTGACCGTGGTGCCGCCGATCAGGTCCTTGATTTCGCCAACGAAATCGATGCGTGTGAACTCGGCGCCGCCGCGCTTGGCCAGGGCTAGCTCGCGGCCGGGTATCTTCACAATGATGGGAACGAAATACTCGGCGCGGTTGAGCTGGAAATAGTCGATCTCCATGGCGACGGTGAGATCGGTGATGGGATCGTCGAGCATGAGCGCGTCTTCAAGCTGGCGCTCGCGGTCCACATCGTTGAACTTGTTGAATTCCTTGTCCGCGTAAAAGCCTTGGCGGTAGTCGAGCTTGGCCTCCTGATTCTGCTTAAGGGCAATGCGTATGCGGCGGAATTTTCCATCGCGCTCGGCGTTGCTGGTGTAGTAGCCAATCAAGTAGTAATCGGAGATGGCCTGCTGCGCCTGCTCGATGCCGCGAGCCAGGTCGTTATTGTCGAGATACGCCTTGCCGCCGGTATCGGACGCGATGGCATAGAGCGTGTCCTGAGACTCTTTTAAGCCGGTCATTTCCGCATCCGCGGAAGCGCCGGTGTACATCGCCTGGCCGCCCGGCGAGCCCTGCGTGGCATCGCCCATCGGAGCCTCTGCCACCAGGCCGCGCGCATCGATGGTCCAGATGGAAACGCCCGCCTTGATGGCCGTATCCACCGTGGCGTGCAGTTGCGCCTGGTTGTCGATTCCATTCAAGCGCAGACCGCTGGCAAAGTAGAGGAGAGACTTTTTCTCGTTCACGCGGCCCAGCATCCGCGCCGCGGTTTCGAGCGCGGAGAGCTGGCGATCGGTGTTGAAGACGTTGAACTGGGAATCATCCTGGCCGAATGCGGCGCCGGTATCGGAAGTGCTGGAGTCGTCGACGCTCGAGGCGGAGCCTTGCCCTTCGCCGACAACCATGGTCTCAAGAATGCTGAGCAGGCGATTGCGATCGGCGGTAAAGTCCTGCAGGATATCAACGGATCCTTCCTGGTAGCGCAGGATCGCGAGCATATCCGCGGTGGTCATCTGGGTGCGAATGAAATGCTCGGCGGCTGAGAGCGAACGCATCTGATCGGCCGGCGGCAGCGCCGTCATGTCGAAGTAGAAGGCTAGGAGCCGGCGATTCTTGTAGCGTTCCTTGTCGATGGATTCGGAGGCGATTTGCGAGCGTACCAGACGGTCGTAGATGGTCGTGTTTTCGTTCTTCGCAGTTGAAGCCGGCAGCAGCTTAGCCGTTTGCGAGAGATCCTGGTGCTCGCAGTAGCGAATCGCCTGCGGCACGCCATTCTCAGTGAGTACAAAATCGTTCGCGGTGAGGCCATGAATCAGGTTGCCCTCCTTGTCTTTGACGGTGACTGCCTCGACGACCAGGTTGGAGTTGACGGTCAGGGTGAAGCTTTGCGGCTCACCCGGATTCGCATTCTGTCCAACTTGCTGCGGCCGCGAAATCGCGGAAGCCGCAAGGATGAGAGCGAAAGTTGCCAGGCTGCGCGTCATTTGAACCTCAGGTGAGTAGTGATTTGCAGACTGCGCATGGCATTGGGCGCGATGGGAAGCCCGAATTGCGTGCTGGTGACGGTGTTGTTCCAACTGGAGAACGCGGCGTGGTTAAACGTGTTGGTGGAGACGATGGCGAAGTCGAGGTAAGCCTTCCCATGTGGCCGAAAAGTCCGGGCCAGGGAGCTATTGAATGAGAATTGATCGGGCCCGGTGAGTGAATCTCTGCCCGCCGTGCCCCATTGCCCGGGAGCAGGCGCGCTGAATCCAGCGGCATTCAGGTGCTTGCCCGATTGGCCCGCATAAACTGGCGCGCCGGTCAGGCTGGGGCGGATGACATTAGTAAACCCAGTGCCTGGGACCGGGGCCGGATAGAGCGGTGTTTCCGGCATTCCGCTTCCAAAGCTGATGGTGCCGAGGACGGTCCATTCTTTCAGCATGCGTCCGACCCAGCCTCCGAGGAGGGTGCCGCCTTCCAGGCCCTGCCCGGTGGTATATTGCGCTTGCAGATCGAGCAGATGGCGTTGGTCGAACGACGAGAGAGAGCGTTCCGCGCGGGGATCGAGCCAATCCTGCGCCATGGAAGCCGACGGCATGGCGAGATTGGCCGACTGTGGCTGAACGCCGCTGGCGACAGTGTGACCCTGCCCGCCAAGATACGCATCGTCGTCGATGGATTTGGCATAGGTATACGCAAGCGACGCGGCCAACCCGCTGCGCAACCGGCGGCGAAGCTGAAGCTCGCCGGCATGACGGATGGAATTGCCGCCCGAAGTTTCGTACACAAATCCCGACGGACAGTCCGGGCACGGATTTGCTTCGCCGAGGGGATAGCTGTTGGGGAGAATCTCCTGCGGCCCATGAGTGCCCTTGGTGCCGAGATAGGTGCCCTGCATCTGCAATGCGAAGGGAAGATCGCGCTGCACGTGCAAGTCCCACACCTGGGCATAACCGACGCGGAAGTTCGGATCGATGCCAAACGTTTCGCTGGTGACGGTGGCGCACGGCGCAAATCCACGGGCGAGCGTCAGCGGGCATGCGGCGCCGTTCTGCACGTTCTGGCTGGTTGAGAACGGCGCCTGCTGCGCCATTTGCAAAATGACGTTCTGATACACCGAGGTGTCGGGATAGATGCCGTAGCCGGTGCGGATGACGACGGTGGATGCGGGTATGGGCCGCCAACTGATGCCGATGCGCGGCTGGATCATGGTGCGGTCGGGGCGGATGAGCGACGACGGATAATGCGTGCCGGTGATGGGCCCCACGGGATTGTCACCGGCGACGGGAGCAACGGCAGCGAATCCATTGGCCACATCGAGATTCACGAGGCGGCCGAATAGCTCTGTCATGGGCGCGCCGTAATCCCAACGCAGCCCTGCATCGATGGTGAGGATCGGAAGCACCCGCCAGTCGTCCTGGCCGTAGACCGCATACACGGGCTCGCGGAAGTACTTGTCGGCGTTTCCAAATGCGATGCTGCTGGCATCGGGAATGCCGACGAGGAAGTCGGCGAGATCGGAGCCGCTTGCCGGGCCGGCTGCAGCTCCCTGTGTGGCCGCGCCGGTGAATGTGAATGCCCCGCGCGGGTTTTGCTGGAAGAGTTCGTTGTATTCCTGCTTGCGGAATTCACCGCCGATGGTGATGTCGTGTTTACTGCGATAGATGAGCGCTGAGGCCGTGACGTCGCCGCTGCGGTTGCGATTGAAGGCGCTGTTGGCGTCGGTGAGGGCGGCGAAGCCGCTGGAGAAACTCAGTGCCGGCGGTCCCCAATCCGCGGGATCCTGGTCGTTGCCGGAGATCCCGGCGCTTGCTGACACGTTCATGCGGTCATCAAAGTTCGGAGTGATTTCGGTGCGCAATCGGCTGAAAGTGTAACCGGTGAAGAGGAACAGATTCGGCTTGACGCGGTGCGACCAGTGGATGTTGCTGTTGATGCCGAGCGTACCGGATTGATCGACAAAGCGGAACAGGTTCACGTTGTCGGATCGCGTGCTCTGAAATGCAAACCCTCCGTAGAGCTGGTCCTTTCGCCCGAGGGTTTTGTCCAGGTGCGATTGCAGCGCATCCTGGTGCGAATCGTTCACCACCGGCGCCTGATAGTTGTAGCCTGCCACATTCGCGATGTTGGGCAGCGGATAGAGCTTCAGCAGCGCCTTCGCCTGCGGGCTGACGGGAACCTGGTTGTTCGCGTAAGCCGCGCCCGTGGTGGGATTGTAGACGGTCACCGGCTGGCCGAGCGCATTGGTCAATCCGGCCAGATTGCCGTCCTGCTGGTCCTCTGTTGGCACCAGGCCGGTCAGGATCTGCGAACTGCTGTTGCGCGTCCACTGATAGGTGACAAAAAAGTTGGGGCCGCGCGGCATCAGGTGCGGAATGTTGATGGGCCCCTGAAGCACTGCCACGCCGGTGAAGTCGTTGAAGTAGGGCTTTGCCGCCTGAACGCCGCTCAACGAGTAAGGCCTCGCATCGAACGAGGAGTTCTCTTCAAACGCTGCAAGGCCGCCGGTATACAAAGCCCTGCTGCCCGCGCGTGTGTTCCCAAACGCCGGGTTGGTGGAGTAGATCGACGTGGCCGCGTTGTTGACGCTGCCCTGCACCAGAAACCCGTCCGCGCTTTGGTCGTTCTGCTCCGGCGCCTTGGGCATCTCCTGCGCGCCTTGCGTGCCGTTCTGCGGCGGAGTCTGCGCGGGTTTTTGCGCCTGCGCATCGGTCACCGCCGGTGGAAGCTCGACCGCCGGCATCACGGTTTGCGCGTGGGCCATAATCTGGTCTTGGGGTAACAGCGTCATTTCCCATGATGCGGCCGGCATGTTGGGAGCGATGGTTATCTCCGCGTGGACCGGCTTGAAACACTGCATGGTAACTGCGATTGTCCACTTGCCATCCGCGAGATCGCCGAAGGAGAAAGCGCCGGCCTGGTCGGAAATCGCGGTCAGAGTTTTAGCGCTCTGCGTCGCCATAATGGTTGCGCCGGGCAGCGGCAATCCTCCAAATGTCACCACGCCGCGATAGGTTGAAGCCGCGGCCAGAGCGGAAAAGCCGAGCCAGACCAGCGAACACAGCAATTGTCGGACTCGACCCATTTGCCCCCCGCGCCAGTGGCGCCGGCCGGGACGACCGCCGCCGCTTGTCGATCCCGGCCGATGATTCCGAATTCCAATCAATCCTAATTTGCCGACGGCTGCTCGATGTGGTCGATCACAATCACATCCACTTTCTGCTTTTCCGCCACCAGCTTTAGCCCAAGCTGCTCCTGCAATGCTGTGAAGATGGACGGACCGACCGGCTCCTGTGCTTGTTCGCTTCCATCCGCTCCCGGCGCTCCCTTGGGCGGCCCCATCATCGGCCCAGCGCCATCCGGCGGCATGAACGAGAGGGAGTAATCGTAATTGCCGGTGAGCCCGGTCTTGTCCACGATCGTACTGCCGATTTGGTTTGAAAGCGTACGGACGATGCCGGTCATAGTCGAAGCAGTGGCTTGCATTGTCATTCCCTGTGGCGACATCCGCATCATTATCATTCCGGGTTTGGGAGCCCCGGGAGCGCCGGGCTTGCCCGGATCCGCCGGCGGACCAGCTGCGGCCAATTCTTCAGGAGTTGCATCCTTCAACTTAGGCCCTCCCTTTGCCACCACCAGCGTGTACACCTCAAGTTCTTTGGTCTCGTGGTGAAACTTGAAGC
>CAWBIG010000134.1:0-6554 GCA_963788435.1 uncultured Acidobacteriota bacterium
TGTTATGTCTTCTTCGCCAGAGTACGTATTGCTGTAACGACCGCGCCGGCGGCGAAGGCAAGCTCTCCTTCATCAGCCGCATCAAGTATGCGATGGACGCCATCACCAGCTTCAGTTACAAGCCCCTGCGCCTCAGCTTCGGCCTGCTGGCGTTTTCCTCGGCGATCGCCACCATCCTTGCCATCTGCATGTTCCTTTCCGTCGGCGCCATCGGCGCGGCGGCATTTGGAATCGCCGCTTCCGTGTTCTTCATGGGCGGCCTGCTGTTGTTGTCCATCGGCATGCTGGCGAGTACATAGGCCGCGTCTACGACGAGGTTCGCAACCGTCCCCTGTCGCTCATCAGCCACGTCCATCGCGCCAGGAGCATATCCCCAGCCAGCTCGGCATGATCGCCATGCCCGGTGGCTATGGCACGATGCCGGAGGCTTACGCCATTTCCGCTGACAGCACGCCCGACAAAATCACGCGCGCGGCGTAACACAAACGGAGTTAGTAGAGTTAGCTGTGCCCCATTCATCGCTGCTGTATCGCGATGAGTGGGCGCCGGGCTGCACCCATCCGGATCGTTCCTTGCCGGAATTTACTTAGCGAAACGAAGGACGCATTTGCTTGGTTTTTGCTTTTCCTTCTGTCGTTCCCGCTGGGAATCTGCTTTTCGTTGCATAACTCCGCCGGCCTCACTATCTCGCCGCTTGCAGAATCGGATTCTCAGCCGGCTTGCCACAGTTTGGGATCCCATCCTCGATCGCCGTACCCTCTTCGTGATCGTTCCATGTTTCCACCAGCACGAACGGCGGCGCATTATCCTGCGAAAACACCTTCCGCCACTCGTTGAATGTATCTTTGAACGTTTGCCCGCAGCGCGCCGCAATATGCCGGTTCAGGCCCCATGAGGCCTTGCTGTCGTCAAAGCTCGCCCACGCGCCACCCACCACGATTCTGTCTGGGTACTTCGATCCCATCGTCCGGTAGAAGTTATTCAGATACTGCTCGCCCCAGTTGCTTCCGTCCTGCTTCCAACCCAGTAGCCCTGGCTGCACCCACGCGTAGAACCCGGCAAAATCGTTCGCGTACTTATCGGGCAGGTTCTCCTGGATCAGCAGTGGCGATGGGTCCCACGCGTTCAGCACCGCGCGCACTTTGTCCCAGTCAGTGTGTCCGCCTTTGGGAAAGATAAAAATCACCGGCCGGCCTTCGTAAGTCAGATACGCCTTGTATCCGGGCGATTTCGTCGTCAAGTAGGTGTCGTGGAACATGGTGAAATCGGCGATGGCTTCGTCGGTTGCTCCATCCTCCTGGTTGGTCTCGTCGTACATCATAGCCACTTTGAACTTGTTCTTCTCCGCCTGCTCCTGCACCAGTTGGTAGCTGCGGTCGATAAAAGGCTGGCGGTCGCCGTACCAGTCCACTACGAACCCCGTGATCCCCATCGCCTTGGCTTCTTTCATTTGACGCGCTATTTGGGCTGGATCATGAGACGAATAGCCGATCGCGATGTGCTTCGGATGTCCGAACCACCCTTCATAGACGGCCAGCACATCCGGAGATCCGTTTACCGCTGTATATTTCAATGACTGGACTTGATCCGGCGCGGGAATGGTACAGCCGCGATAGAGCAGGAGGAACAAGAAGAGAGCAGCGCTGTTTCGCAGAATCATCGGTGCATATTTAGAAGCCCCTGCCCATCCTTCGGGTTGTTACATTTCGCATGCTGGCCGGCAATTGCTGAAACCTGATCTCCGGCTCCCGTAAGCGTCCCTTGGGGCAGCCATGCCCCCCAAATCTGCATCCCACTTACTGTCGCCGAAGAACTTATCTACAAATCTCGCCTGCCGGCAAATTCGAGTATTGAACTGGAGCCCTCCAGAGTGGTGAACGCCGTCTCCCATAGCACGAAAACACTGCAAGCTCGCATCGTTTCGGGCAGCGTTGTGCTGCTCACCGGCTCCGGCCTGACCATGGCCATCAACCTGGTTTATAACATCGTGGTTGCGCGCTTCCTCGGCGCCGGGGGATACGGCCACGCCACCGTTGTCTACACCATCCTTACCCTGTTGTCCGCCATCACCCTCTCGTTCCAGATTGTCTCTGCCAAGGTGGTTGCGCAGCAGCCCTCGGCGGAGGGTAGAAGCGCCGTTTACCGGTTCTTCCATCGTGCCTCGTTGGCCTGCGGCCTCGCCGTGGCCCTCATCCTGGTCGCCTTCCAGCGCCCCATTGCCGATTACCTCAATCTGCCCAGTTCCACGCTGGTCGCCATCATCGCCGTCGGCGCCGCATTTTACATCCCCCTTGGCGTCCGCCGCGGCTTCATCCAGGGCACCTGCGGCTTCCGCGCCCTCGCCGCCAACATGGTCCTCGAGCAGGCCTTCCGCCTGGGCGGCTCCGCGCTCATGATCTTCGCCGGCACCGGCCTCAACGGCGTCATCGCTGCCAACGCCGCGGCGGAAGCCGTTGCCTATTTCGCCATCCGCGTCACGCTCCACGGTCATGCCCGCAATCCGCTGCTGCATTCCTACATCGTCCGCGAAACCGGACAGGTCACGGTTTTCTTTGCCGGCCAGATGCTCATCTCCAATTGCGGCATCGTCCTCGTCAATCACTTTTTCGACGCGCGAAAAGCTGGAATTTACGCCGCCGTAGCCATGGTGGGCCGCGTCATCTTCTCCTTTTCCCAAGCCATCGTCAACTCCACCTTTCCCCTGGTCGCCGGCAGCGCCGATGAGGAACGCCGCGACCTTCGCGTCATCGCCACTTCGCTCATGCTGGTGCTCGGCGTAGGCGCAGCCGTTTCCGTGGGACTATTGTTCGCTCCAGCCTCGCTCTGGACTCACCTCTTCGGCGCTGATTTTGCCGTCGCCGGCCGCTACAACATGCCCTACCTGCTCGCCGTCTACGCCCTCGGCACCGTCATTTATTCTCTCGGCGCCGTCATCATCACTTTCGAAATGTCTTATAAGATCGCCAACACAAGCTGGGTGCAATTCGCTTTCTCCGCCGTCCTGATCGCCGCCATTTGTGGTTTCCACTCTTCTTTGCGCGAAGTCATCCTGGTCCAGCTCGCGCTCATGGTGGTCCTTTTCGTGCTCGTCGCCGTGCCGTTCCTCGTTAACTCTCTCAGCGATCCCAAGGAGCTT
Organism: uncultured Acidobacteriota bacterium; assembly: GCA_963788435.1. Classification (GTDB taxonomy): domain Bacteria; phylum Acidobacteriota; class Terriglobia; order Terriglobales; family Acidobacteriaceae; genus Telmatobacter. Next base: position 3,137 of record CAWBIG010000134.1, read on the forward strand.
CTGCACGTCACCGGAGAACGTCCCATCCGCCTCATCCGTCGCGTCGCCGAGGATGAGGTCATCGCCGAGTTCCTCAAGAGCGACTTCCACCGCCACGAGTTCAACGAGTACCAGAAGTCCTTCAACGACCTCGTCCTCAAGCCCAACCTCGATGACGAGGACGAGAATGCCAAGCGCCGCGCGCTGCTCTTCATCCGACACCTCGCACTATGGAGAGAGTTGCCCCTCGATACCGAGTGGTTCGAGGTTGAGGTCACCGAGTCTGACCTTTCCAACATCCGAATCTTCCCCCGCGCGCAATGGCGAAGAGTTGCGCAAAACAACTTTTCCGCTCCTGAAATTGCTCTCGGCATGCGCACCCGCAGCCATCTTCTCGATCACTCCTTCGTTTCCAAGGTTGCCGCCATCGGTAGCGGACTGGATCGCGATGCCTCCAGCTTCGCCGCAATCATCCTTATCGGAATCAATGAAAACGAGCCCCTCACCGTGCTCGACGGCAATCACCGCCTGGTAGCTGCCATGCTCGCCTCGCCCGCCCGCCTGAACAGTCTCCGCTTCCTCTGCGGCCTCTCGCCGCGCATGAGCGAGTGCTGCTGGTACAACAGCAATCTCGTTACTCTCTTCCGCTACGGGCGTAACGTGCTTACCCACGCCATTCGCAACCCCGAAGCCGATTTGGTCCGCCTGCTGCGCAGTACCGGACAGCGTGCGTCCTGATCGCCATCTCAACTACAGGTTCTTGCTTATGAAAACCATTCCCGACGCAACCAAAGCTCTTCCAGGAGACCATCGAATCACCTTCCAGCCCCGATCCGTCTCCATCCGGCGACTGCCGGAGTGCTCTGACCGGAAACAGGAACGCTTATTTCTTCGTGACCTTGAATGTGACCTCATTGGGTTGCGACCAGCCATCGTGATTGACTGCTCCAATTTGAGCGACATGGACTTCGCCGCCATTCATCTCCTTCTGCGCTGCCTTGAGGAAGCCATGAAGCGCAACGGCGATATTCGCCTCTCGGGCGTTTCCCCAGAGGCCCGGCTTGACCTCAAGACCGCCGGCGTCGATCGCCTCTTCCACATCTTCCCCACCATCGGCGAGGCGGTTGAGAGCTTTCATCGCCGCTCTCATGTCATCACTCCGCCAATTCCTATTCGCGAAAGTCTCCCGCGGGGACAGCACGCGGCCTGAACCGGATGCCGCGCGGCCGCCCATGGGCACAAGAAAAGGAGCCCTTCACCATGCATCGCAACTCCCGGCCAGTTCTCTCCAACCGGCTCATCGCCGTGTGCCTCTCAGCGCTGCTTGCCGTGCCCCTGCCCATTGCCGCCGCTGCGCAGCAGGGCCCGCCCGCGCACCAACTTCCCGATGCGCCCGCTCCCGCCAGCCGGTCCCCGCTACAAAGCTCGGGTACCGCACCCTTGCGCCTCCTTTCCGGCACAAAAGTGGGAAACGATAAGACTCCGAGTGCTGCCGTCCCGGGTGTGTCCGAGACGGCCATGGCCCAGCCGCCCGCTGCCCCAGTGCCCGAGGGTTGGTCTTCAAGCCAGGCGCAGCAGGCCCCCGCCACTCAGGATGCCGATCAGCAGAATCAGCCGCAAAAGCCGGTCGGCACCGCAGTCGGACCGGTCACCCGGCCTGCCGGCGTTGCCGGCGCGCGGCCTTCCGGCGCCGCCATCGCTCCTGCCAAGCAGCGCCGCGTCCACGCCATTTATTTCCGCGTTGGCATTATCGTGGCCGCCGCAGCCGCCACCGGCGTAGTCATCGCACTCTCGCACGCCAGCCCCGCCCGTCCCCAATAACCATGGATCCTTCGCGCCCAATCACAATCAGCTTCTCCGGCATCGATGGCGCCGGCAAAAGCACGCAGATCCAGGCTCTCCGCGAGGCCCTGGAACGCGGAGGCATGCAGGTGCGCATCGTCCCCTTCTGGGATGAAATAGCCGCCCTCACCCGGCTGCGCGAAGGCGCCGGCCATCGCATCTTCAAGGGTGAAAAAGGCGTGGGCAGCCCGGAAAAACCCGTTAACCGCCGCGACAAGAACGTTCGCGCGTGGCCCATGTTGCTGGTCCGCCTTGGACTCTACCTGCTCGACGCGCTATCCACTCGTGTCTGCGTGCGCCATGCGCTCCGCTCCGGCGCAGACGCCATCATCTTCGACCGCTACATCTATGACCAGTTCGCCAATCTGAACCTGCGCCGCCCGCTCCTCCGCTTCTACGTCCGCGCAGTCATGCGCCTGGTCCCCCGGCTCGACGTCAGCTATGTCCTCGATGCCGACCCCTTTGCAGCCCGCGCCCGCAAACCCGAGTATCCGCTGGATTTCATCCAGCTCAACCGGCGCAACTACCTCGATCAAGCGGAACTCCTCGGCGGTTTGACCGTAATTCCCGCCGGTCCGGTCGCCGACGTCCGAGCAAGCATCCTGCGCCATCTCCCTCACGACCAGGTTGCAGCCCGGCTTGACGGCCCTGAAGGGTACGGGCTTCAGCCCGTCCATCAGAGCCCTCAAAAATCGATTGGACTTTAGCCACCAGGGAACAGCCGACGCGCATGCTCCGCCCCGCATCTTACTCAACAGGGAATTCTCCCGGTCTGCACAGGTGAAACCATGTCTCTTCGCTCCGGCCTCGGCCTTGTTGCTTCCCTGCTTATCTCCGTTCCCATGTATGCCGCCTCCTGCCTGACCCAGGCGCAGATGACCGGGGCAGAACGCAATGACCTGGCCGCCTCCGCGCGCATCCTGCTCAGCCGCGTGCAGAACGGTGACGTGAATGGCCTCAAGGCCGGTACTCTTCCGGCCGTGGCCGCCGACTTCAGCGGCATCGCCGCGTCCGCTGAGCAGCTTCATCCGCTCATCCAGCGCGCCACCGTCACAGTGGACGACCTCTACGACCTGGATGCCTCCACCGACCAGCCCAATCAGGCCAGCACCCAGTTCTTCTGCGGCTCGCCTGTCGTCGTGCTCAACTTCAGCGGTCTGCCTCCCGGCAAGTATGCGCTGGCCATCCTGCACGCGACGGGCGTCCCGCAGCCGCAACTAATCTCATTCATCCTGGCGCACATCGGCAACCAATGGCAGCTCGCCGGCTTCTTCGCCAAGCCCATGGTTGAGGACGGCCACGACGGCCTCTGGTACTGGGAGTCAGCTCGCCGGTTTGAGCAGGCGAACGGCCGCTGGGCCGCCTGGATCTACTACCGCATGGCGGCGAACCTGCTCGATCCGCTGGATAACCTGACCAGCCCTAACCTGCAGAAACTGCAGCACGAAACCGAGGAAGTGAAGCCGGCTGATTTCCCTTCCGGCACGCCCGTCACAGTGAACTCGACCGCCGGGCCGCTCCAGGTCACTTCTGTTGACACCAGCACCGCGTTTGGCGGTCTGGACCTGGACGTCCACTACGTGCCCAATGCAGCGCA